>NZ_JBHTZD010000011.1:0-71221 GCF_042790455.1 Streptomyces sp. NPDC056734 | reverse complement strand
CCTGTTTCTATAACCCGCCGCTCTGGGCGATTGTGAGTTCGCCAATAAGCCCGCAACCCCCGTTCACAAAACCCCGGTGCCAAACCGGGCTGTCGGCCCGGCACCCCCTCCAACACGGGGTGACCGTGGCCGACAGACCGGGCTCAGGACCGCGCCGCCCTCCCCCGCCACGGGATCCGCTTCAGCAGCGGCCACGCCAGCAGCAGCACGATCACCGCATACACGGTCACCGAGAACGGTGTGTTCACCAGCCCGCCGACACTCCCGTCGCTGATCTGGAGCGCGCGGCGCAGTTGTTGCTCGGCGTTGGGGCCGAGGATCACGGCGATGATGGCGGGCAGCACCGGCAGCCCGTAGCGCCGCATGCCGAAGCCGATCAGGCCGATGAGCAGCAGGATCACCAGGTCGATGACCTCGCCGCCGACCGCGTAGGCGCCGACCGCCGCGAAGAACAGGATGCCCGCGTAGAGGTAGGGCCGCGGGATGCGCAGCAGCTTCGCCCAGACCGGCGCGAGCGGCAGGTTGAGGGCGAGGAGCAGCACCATGCCGACGAAGAGGGAGGCGATCAGGCCCCACACCAGGTCGGGTTCGCGTTCGAAGAGCAGCGGGCCGGGCTGGATGCCGTACTGCTGGAAGGCGGCCAGCATGACGGCGGCGACGGCCGTGGTGGGCAGGCCCAGGGTCAGCATCGAGACCAGGGTGCCGGCCGCCGAGGCGGACGCGGCGGACTCGGGTCCGGCGACGCCCTCGATGGCGCCCTTGCCCCATTCGTCCTTGTGCTTGGACAGGCGCTTCTCGGTGACATAGGAGAGGAAGGTGGGGATCTCGGCGCCGCCCGCGGGGATGGCGCCGAAGGGGAAGCCTATGAACGGGCCGCGCGCCCATGCCTTCCAGGTGCGGCGGACGTCCTTCTTGCCGAGCCAGGGGCGGCCGACGGGGATCGGCTCGGGCGGTCTGCGCCGCAGATGGGCGGCGACCCACAGGGCCTCGCCGATCGCGAAGAGCCCGACCGCGACGATCACCACGTCGATGCCGTCGGCGAGTTGCAGCGAGCCGAAGGTGAGCCGCTGCTGGCCGGTCATCTGGTCGAGCCCGACGAGGCCGATGGTGAGGCCGATCAGCAGGGAGGCTAGGCCGCGGATGCGGGAGGAGCCGAGGACGGAGGTCACCGCGATGAAGGCGAGGACCATGATGGCGAAGTAGTCGGGCGCGCCGATGTCGACGGCGAGTTCGGCGACCGCCGGGGCGAGCGCCACCAGCAGGATCGTGCCGACCATGCCGCCCGCGAAGTGCCCGATGGCGGCGGCGGCGAGGGCTTGGGCGCCGCGGCCGGACTTGGCCATCGGATTGCCCTCCATCGCGGCGACCACGGCCGCGCTCTCACCTGGGGTGTTGAGCAGGATGGAGGTGGTCGAGCCGCCGAACATCGCGCCGTAGTAGATACCGGCGAACATGATGAACGCGCCGATCGGTTCGAGTCCGTACGTCACCGGCAGCAGCAGGGCGACGGCCATGGCCGGGCCGATCCCCGGGAGGACACCGATGGCGGTGCCGAGGAGCACACCGAGGGCGGCCCACAGCAGGTTCATCGGCGTCAGGGCGGTCCCGAAGCCGTCCAGCAGGGAGTTGAGGGCGTCCATCTCAGAGCACTCCCATCAGCGGACCGCCGGGCAGGGGTACCCCGAGCAGGTCGTTGAACAGCACGTAGGTGACGAGGGACAGGCCCGCGGCGATCAGCGGGTCGCGGTCGAGGCGGCGGCTGCCGAGGGCGTAGGCCGCGCCCCAGAACAGCAGGGCCCCGGCGATGGGGAAGCCGAGCGGTTCGATGAGGACGGCGGTGGCCAGGAACACCCCGGCGAGCAGCAGGACGGTACGCCAGTCGGCGGGTTCGGAGAGGTCGACGTCCTCGCCGGTCTCGGCCTGGCCCCGGCCGCCGCGCAGTACGTCGGCGGCGAGCAGGGCGGCGATGAGCAGCAAGCCGATGCCGACGGCGATGGGCACCGTCCTGGGGCCGACGGGTCCGCGCTGGGTGATGTCGACGTCCATGGTGAGGGCGTCGGTCAGCACCAGGATGCCGAGCGCCAGCAGCAGGACGCAGACGCCGAGTTCGGAGTAGTCGCGCCACCAGGAGCGGCGGTCGGCGGCGGGCCCGTCGGGCGCCGGGGTGGCGTCGGTGGTCGGTGTCGTCACAGTCCCAGCTCCTTCAGCACGGAGACCACGCGCTTGTCCTGGGCGTCCAGGAAGGCGCCGAACTCGTCGCCGGTCAGGAAGGCGTCGTCCCAGCCGTTCTGCTGCATGGACTTCTGCCACTGCGGGGAGTCGTGCAGTTCCTCGACGAGGCGGACGAGCTTGTCGCGTTCGGCGTCGGAGAGGCCGGGCGGGGCGACGATGCCGCGCCAGTTGGTGAAGTTCACGTCGTAGCCGGCCTCCATGAGGGTGGGCGCGTCGAGCCCGTCCACCCGTTCGGGGCCGGTGACGGCGAGCAGCCGCAGTTCGCCCGCCTTGATCTGGTCGAGGTACT
The DNA here is from genome assembly GCF_042790455.1 of Streptomyces sp. NPDC056734. Classification (NCBI taxonomy): domain Bacteria; kingdom Bacillati; phylum Actinomycetota; class Actinomycetes; order Kitasatosporales; family Streptomycetaceae; genus Streptomyces; species Streptomyces sp. NPDC056734. The sequence continues at coordinate 68,700 of NZ_JBHTZD010000011.1, read as the reverse complement.
CGCCGACGCCGGACACCCCGAAGCCGACCTTGTTGCCGAGGATGGAGGCGAGGAGTTCGCCGCCGCCGTCGAAGGGGATGTAGTTGACGTCCTTCGGGGCGATCCCGGCGGCCTGGGCCATCAGCATCGGGGCGAGATGGTCGGGGCCGCCGGGTGAGGACCCGCCGCCGACCGGCAGTTTGCCTGGGTCGGCCTTCCACGCCTCGACCAGGTCGTCGATGGTCCGGTACGGGGAGTCCTTGGCGACCACCACGACGTCCTGCTCCTCGGTGAGGCGGGCGATCGGGGTGGTGTCGGCGAGGGTCTTGGGCGCGTCGTTGGAGCGGACCGCGCCGACCACGCCGAGCCCCATCGACATCGCGAGCTTGCCGTTGCCGTGCTCGCTGACCAGCCGGGTCAGTCCGACGGTGCCGCCCGCGCCGGGGAGGTTGAACACCTCGATGCCGGAGGTGAGCCCGGCGTCCTCGGCGTTCTTCGCTGCGGTGCGGGCCGTGATGTCGTACCCGCCTCCGGGCGTGTTGGGGACCATGAAGCGCAGGCCCGGGATCTGGGTGCCGGTCTCGGCGCCGCTGCCGGTGGTCAGCAGCGGCGGCCCGAGCAGGACGAGCACGGCGGCCCCGAGCAGGGCGAGGGGAGTGCGCAGGGGAGTGCGCAGGCGCACGAATGCCACCACCTGTCGGTTACATGGGTGTGGAATTCACATACGTGGGTGCGGATTCACACAGACGGAAGAAGAAGCCCTGTGGGGAGGGGTGAGCGGCCCTTGGGGGAGGGTGACGTGGACCACATGTTGCACTGGCGTAAACACGGTGTCTCGCTTGCGGAACCAACGGAGGTTTTGGTCTTTGTGACAACGGGCCCGGCCGGGCTGCGGTCACCAGGGCCCGGCCGGACCAGGCCCGCGGCCACATGCATCCGGCCCAGCCCGTCACCCCCCGTTACCAACCGGTGCCTTTCCCCCGGCCCGCTTGGCGGCCATCATGAGGCGACCCCGCACCGGACGACCCCGCACAGGACGACCCCGCACAGGACGATGAGGTTGACCCCGCCATGGCCGCCACTTTCCGCCGTCAGACCCTCGCGGGCGAGATGCTGGTGCTTCAGCTCGCCATCGTGGTGATGGTGCTGCTGGCGGTCGCGGCCGTCTCGCTCGCCCAGTCGGAGGCGACGTTCGACCGGGTCGAGGGCCGACGGGTCACCGCGCTCGCCGAGCAGCTCGCCGCGACCCCGCTGGTGCGCGGCCAGCTGGAACAGCCGCTGCTGCCGCGCGAGGCGCTGGCCCCGCTGGTGAACTCCACCCGGACCCAGTCCGGGGTGACCTCGGTGACGATCGCCGACGGCAACGGGCTGATCGTCAGCTCGACCGACCCGACGGTGATCGGTGAGCCGCTGCCGCGGGCGGCGGGCGCCGGGGCGGAGCCGGACCGGGGCTGGTCGGGCGAGCTGAGCCTGGGCGACAGCCGGGAGCGGGTGGCGCAGGTGCCGGTGCTCGGGGAGCAGGAGGGCAGCGTCGGCCGGGTGCTGGGCACGGTGATGATCGGCGAGGAGTCCCCGACGGTCTGGCAGCGGCTGAACAACGCCTCCTCGTATCTGATCGCCTATCTCGGGATCGCCAGCGGTCTCGGCCTCGCCGGTTCCTGGCTGCTCGCCCGGCGCGTCAAACGGCAGACGCTGGGCCTGGAGCCCCGGGAGATCGCCGGGCTGGCCGAGCACCGGGAGGCCATGCTGTACGGGCTCGCCGAGGGGGTGGTCGCGCTCGATCCGCAGCACCGGCTGACGCTGGTCAACGACGTGGGGCGGCGGCTGCTCGACCTGCCCGCGGACTGCGAGGGGCGGGGGCTGGACGCGCTCGGCATCGACGGCCGGCTGCGCGATGTGCTGACCGGCGGCCGGGAGAACGGGACGGTGACCGGAGGACGGGAGAACGGGACGGTCACCGGCGGACGGGACCGGGCGGCGGACGGGCGGGACGACGCGGTGGACCGGCGGGACGAGGTCGTCATCCGGGGCGGCCGGGTGCTGGTGATGAACCGGATGACGGTCACCAAGGACGGCCGCCCGCTCGGCTCGGTCACCACCCTGCGCGACCGCACCGAACTGGCCCGCCTCGAACGGGAGATCGGCTCCTTCCGCAGTTCCTCGGAGCTGCTGCGGGCGCAGGCCCACGAGTTCGCCAACCAGCTGCACACCATCTCCGGGCTGATCCAGATCGGCGAGCAGGAGGAGGTGGTGCACTACATCCGGGCGCTCACCCTGCGCCGCCAGTCCCTGGACGTCATCCTCAGCCGCCGGGTCCGGGACACGGCGGTGGCGGCGCTGCTCACGGCCAAGTCGTCGCTCGCCGCCGAACGCCGGGTCAGTCTGCGCATCTCCGACGGCACCTCGCTGGGCCGGCTGGCCCCCGAGGACGCCGCCGATGTGGCGACCGTGGTGGGCAATCTGGTCGACAACGCCGTGGACGCCGCCGCCCCGTCCGGCGCCACCGCCGCCCAGGACGCCTGGGTCGAGGTCGGTATCCGCCAGGACGCCTCCGGGGTGGAGATCGTGGTACGGGACTCGGGGCCGGGCGTGGCGCCGGAGCTGGCCCGGGAGGTGTTCGAGCACGGCTTCACCACCAAGGTCGCCCGGGAGGGCGAGCGGGGCATCGGGCTGGCCCTGACCCGGCTGGTCTGCGAACGTCACGGCGGGGAGATCGCCGTGGCCAACACGCCGGAGGGCGCCAAGTTCACCGCGCGCATGACGGTCGGTCGCCTCAGCGCCGAGGTGACGGAAGGAGCGAGACCATGAGTGGGGCCGACGGGACGACGGGCCAGACCCTGGACGTCCTGGTGGTGGACGACGACTTCATGGTGGCCCGCGTCCACCGTGCCTTCGTGGAGCGGGTACCGCCCTTCCGGGTGGTCGGGGTGGCCAGTACGGGCGAGCAGGCGGTGACGGCCGTCGACGAGCACCGCCCCGATCTGGTCCTGCTCGATCTGTATCTCCCGGACGGGTTCGGCCTGGACGTCATCCCCCGGCTGCGCGCGGCGGGGCACGACTGCGACGTGATGGTGATCAGCGCGGCCCGGGAGGCCGACACGGTGCGCGGTGCCGTACGGCACGGGGTGGTCGACTATCTCCTCAAGCCGTTCGAGTTCGAGGATCTCCGCTCCCGCCTTGAGCGGTACGCGGCCCAGCGCGGGCGGCTGCTGACCACGGTGGTGCGCAGTCAGGCCGATGTGGACCGGGTCCTGTCGGGCGGGTCGGCTCCGGTGTCCGGCGGGCTGCCCAAGGGGATGAGCGTGGAGACGGCCGAGCTGATCGAACGCACCCTGCGCGACACCGACGGCACCCTCTCGGCGACCGAGTGCGCCACCCTGACGGGCGTGTCCCGGGTCAGCGCCCGCCGCTATCTGGAGTACTTCCACACCACGGGCACGGTGGAGGTGGCCCTGCGGTACGGGGCGGCGGGGCGGCCGGAGCGCCGTTACCGCTGGCGGGGCTGAGACCCGGCCGTACGGAGCCTCGGCCATCCGGGATCCGGTCATACGGGATCCGGTCATACGGATCCCCTCACGCGGAGTCCTGGTCCATCAGGCCCGCCGCCAGCGTGGCGCCCAGTTCCCAGCAGGACTCCAGGTCGGCCTTGACGGGCTCGCCGGTGACGGTCACCGGTTCGGCGGCCCGCCGCCAGCCCAGCCCGGTGGTGATGGCGTCGAGGGCGCGGGCGGCGCCGGTGACGTCGTTGCCGCCGTGGATCCAGTAGCCGAAGGGGCGGCCCCGGGTGCCGTCGAGGCAGGGGTAGTAGACCTGGTCGAGGAAATGCTTGAGGGCCCCGCTCATATAGCCGAGGTTCGCCGGGGTGCCGAGCAGATACCCGTCCGCCGCCAGCACGTCCGACGCGGTCGCGGCCAGCGCGGCCCGCCGTACCACGTGGACGTTCTCGATGTCGGGATCGGTCGCGCCGGAGACGACGGCCTCGAAGAGGGCCTGGCAGTTCGGGGAGGGCGTGTGATGCACGATCAGCAGGGTGGCCACGCAGGCACCCTGCCCCGCCGGGGCGACGGCGCGCAACCGGAGCCCGTTTCGCGCCCCCGCCCGCGTTGGAACGCTAGGTGCGGCGCGCACGCACCGGCGGCGCCCACCGGACGAAGGGACCCCACTGTGACCGACGCATCGCTCAGGCCGCCCGCCGCCGTGACGTTCGACGCGATCGGCGCCGCGTACCAGGACGCCTTCGCCGCGTCGGAGCCGCATCGCCGCTCGCTGGAGTGGCTGCTGGGGCGGCTGGCGCCGGGCAGCCGGGTGCTGGACGTGGGCAGCGGCACGGGACGGCCGACCGCCGAGACGCTCGCCGCCGCCGGGCATGACGTCCGGGGCATCGATGTCTCCCCGGTGATGGTGGAACTGGCCGCCCGGCAGGTGCCGAAGGCGACGTTCGTGTGCGCGGACGCCCGTGAGGTGGCGCTCCCCGAGGCCCATTACGACGCGGCCTGCGCCTACTTCTCGCTGCTCCAGATGAGCCAGGCCGAGCAGTCCGCGCTGATCGGGCGGATGGCGCGGGCGGTGAAGCCGTCGGGGCATCTGGTGCTCGCGACGGTGCCGCTGGAGGCCGAGGACGTCGAGGCGGTCTTCATGGGCCGGCCGGTCCGCGCGTCGAGCTTCTCCACGGAGCGGTTCGTGGCGCTGGCGACGGAGGCGGGGCTGACCGTGCTGGAGCGGGACGAGGTCCTGTTCACCCCGGCCCTCCCGGAGGCGGCTCCGGAGCCGGAGCTGTTCCTGTACTGCCGGCGGGAGGGGTGAGGCGGGGTTGCTGCCGTGACCGCCGGGAGAGGTGAACGCGCGAAGGCGTGACCGGGCAGCGGACTAGTCGGCCAGCTCGTCCGCCAGCAGATCCATCAGCAACCCGTCGTGCCAGCTGCCGTCCGGGCCACGCTCGTACTGCCGCATGACCCCGACCGGCCGGAAGCCGACCTTGGTGTAGCAGCGGATGGCGGGGGCGTTGTCGGCGGCCGGGTCGATGACCAGGCGGTGGAAGCCGAGGTCGCGCACGAGGTGGCGGGCCAGGGTGCGTACCGCGTCCGTGCCCAGCCCGGCGCCGTGCACCCCGGGGTCGAGGAAGATGTCGATGCCCGCGTGCCGGTAGTCGGGCTCGGTCTCCTCGTACCACTGGATCATCCCGGCGATCCGGTCCTGGTGGCGGACGGTCAGACAGTGGGTGGCGGGATCCGCCAGGTCCTTGGCGATCTCGGCCGCGAGGTCGGGGCCACCGCGCCAGCGCTCGGCGACCTCGGCGGTGGCACGGATGGCCGCGAGGGCGGGGATGTCGTCGGGTCCGGCCGTGCTCAGCACGACCCGGATGCCGTGAAGTTCGGTCACCCGGGTCACGCTAGGGCCTGCCGTGCCGGAAATGCCGGTGATTTTCCGGTGGTGGGGGTCAGCCCCGGTACGGCGCCTCAAAGAAGACCAGCGCGTCACCGACCAGCCGTTCCGTGCCGCCGCTGGGCCGGTTCACCAGTTCCCCTCGCACCGACAGGGTGCTGGAGCCGCCCCCGTCGAGGTTCACCGCGTCACGCAGGCCCAGCGCGTCGGCGACGGCGGCGGTCTCGTTCATCGTCGTACCGACACTGCTGGTCAGCCGGCCGTCGATGGTCGCCAGGACGATCTTCCCGTCCTGGGTGGTCCCGGCGATCGTGCGCGGGTTGCGGGCGAAGAAGCTGCCCGAGCCGGACGGTACGACGATCTCGCCGCCCTCGGTGAGCCGGTAGCGGCCGTTGACGCCGGACAGGCTCTCGCTCACCGGTACCCGCTTCCCGTCCTCGTCCGTGAGGTGCGAGGAGACGGTGAGGCAGCCGGTCCCGGCGACCTCCAGGAGCGTTGCCGTCTCCCGGCCGGTGGCCTGCAAGGACGTCTGGCCGGCGGCCAGTTCGGTGCCCCGGTCGCGCTCGGTGCGTACGACGCAGCCGCGCCGGTCGAGCACCACCTCGACGCCGGCGCCGGACGGGGTGGCGGCGGCGAACTCCGGCGTGAACCGGACGACGTCGCCGGGCGCGGTGCAGGCCGTCGGGTCGGGGAGCGTGGCGCACCCGGCCGGGACGACCGGCGGGTGGTTGAGGAACTCCAGGGGCAGGGTGGCGCCGCTCTGTTTGTTGCGGACTCCGCCCGACCAGGAGAGCTTGCCCATCAGCACCCGGTCGGTGCGGGCGTCGACCACGAACGAGGTCTCGGCGGGTTCGGTGGTCGGCTCGCTGAGCAGCCGTCCGCCGTAGAGGCCGAGCCCGACCGGGTCGCCGGGGTACTGCCGGCTGGCGGTGAAGGTGAAGAAGGAGGCGTTGACGCCCACGAGCGCGCCGGACTGCCGTACGAGCTCGGTGGTGCGCTCGGTCCGGGCGAGGTCGGGGCCGTAGGTCGCGGTGAGGTGGCCGTCCGTCCCGCGCGGGTCGATGGTCAGGACGTTGACCGCCCAGGGGCCCTTGGTCGTGGTGTTGATCTGGTCCGGCGGCGCGGGTTCGGTGCCCCGGACGATCGAGGTGAGGGTGACCCCGGGCGCGAGCGTCCGGCTGCTGCGGGTCTCCGCGAGGCCGGGGTCACCGAGCGGCAGCGTGCCCTGACCGGAGGGGCCCGCGGCGGCGGAGGCGTGCGCGGCCGGGGTGAGGAACAGGGACAGGGACAGTGCCGCCGCCGTGGCCGCGGCGGCACGGATCACCTGGGGTCTGTGCGGTCGGAAGGCAGTCATGCCGGTGAGCCTGAGCGCCGCAGACGACCGGCACCACAGGGTCAGTTGATTTCACGCCTTCCCGGAGGTGAACAACAACCCGTACGGCGCAGTCCGTTGCGTCGGTCAGTTTGTGATCCGCACGGTGCGCTTGGCGAGTTCGTACGCCGGGAGCATCGCCTCGTGCTCCTCCCGGTCCAGGCCGGAGACCTCGACGACGACGGGCCCGTCCGGGGTGATCAGCGCGAACGCCTGTTCCGGCTTGGGCTCGTCGTAGAACTCGCTCTCGACGCGGTACGTGACCTCGCCGGCCGGGACCCCGGCGGCGGTGAAGGAGGTGTACCGCTCCTCGATCGCCCCGGGCACGTCGGCGACGAAGGCGGACAGGACGGCCTGCGCGTCGTCGTCACCGGGTTCGCCGGTGTACACGCGGATGAAGCCGATGTTCCCGGCGGGCTTGGCGTCGATCTCACAGACGCCGGTGACCGTCCCGAGCTGGAGCAGTTCGATGAATTCCCCCATCCCCTCCACATCGACCGCGTCCGGCTCCCACTCCTCGGCGATGTCGAAGGTCAGCGGCAGCTCGCAGACCGAGCCGGGCGGGCCGACGGTGCCACCGGCGCGCACCTCGGCGGCCGGTGCCGCGCTCGCCGACGCCTCGCCCCCGTCACCCCCATCGCCTTCGCCGTCCCCACCGCCCGAGCATCCGGCCAGCACGATGGCCGCGACGGCCGTCGCGGCCATGGCTCTCCTCCCCACCCGAATCCCCACCCGTACGCGCACTGTTCGCTCTCCCTACCTTGATCAATCGAGGCGGGTCACTGTATTCGCGCGCGACCTTGCAATCAAAGGACAATGGCGACGGGCCCCCGGCCGACGGCATGCGCACCAAGGGCCTGAGCGGGAACTCCGTCGGTCTGGTGGGCAGCGCGGTCATCGGCATCTCCACCGTGGCCCCCGTCTACTGCCTCACCTCCACCCTCGGCTCCACCGCCGGGGAGGTCGGCCTCCAGATGCCCGCGGTGTTCCTCGCGGGCTTCCTGCCGATGCTGCTGGTCGCCTTCGCCTACCGCGAGCGGAACAGGGCGATGCCCGACTGCGGCACCTCCTTCACCTGGACGGTCAAGGGGTTCGGCCCCAAGGTCGGCCGGATGTGCGGCTGGGGTCTGGTGATGGCCACGGTGATCAGCTGCCGGGGCATGACGGCGACCAAGGGCGTGCAGTACACGCTGGTGGCGCTCCAGCTGGTGGTGGGACGAAATTCCGTTGCGGCGAAGGACCCGGCCACGGAACCCTGACCGCATGCCCACCGCCACCTTTCGCCCCGCCACGTTCGCCGACGCGCCCGCCATCACGGACCTGCTCAATGAGATCGACCGGATCGAGATCGGCCGGCCGGAGACCGATCAGCACAGCGTCGAAGCGGATCTGCGGCATCCGGAGACCGACCTGACCCGGGACTCCTGGCTGGCGTTCGAGGAGGACCGGCTGGTGGCGTACGGGCTGGTGTGGGACGAGTCGGGCGGCGAGCGCGTCGACATGGAGCACTATGTGCTGCCCGACCACCAGGAGACCGGCGAGCGGCTGCTGATCGCCCTGGAGAGGCGGGCGCTGGAGCGGGCCCGGTCCCACGGCGCCGACCGGGCCGTGGTCCATCTCCAGCTCAATGTGCGGCCCACCACCGACCAGGCGCTGCTCAAGGAGCGGGGCTGGGGCACCGTACGGCGCTATCACGTGCTGACCCGCGCCCTGGACCCGGCGCGGGACCTGCCGCCCGAGCCGCCCGCCGGGGTGCGGGTGCGGCCCTGTCTGACCGAGGCGGACCGGGTGCTCGCCCATGCGCTGGACCAGCGGACGTTCGTCGACCACTTCGACTTCCAGCCACGGACGTACGAGCAGTGGCTGGCCGATCTGGACGCGGAGCGGCTGGACTGGTCCCTGGTCTGGATCCTGACGGTCGACGGCATCGGCGACGCCGGATTCCTGCTGACCCGCAACAACCTGACGACCATGGGCTGGATCAGCGGCATCGGGGTGGTCCGCGAGGCACGCGGGCGCGGCCTGGGCGGCTTCCTGCTGCACCACGCCTTCGGCACCCTCGCCGCCCTCGGCCGGGACCGGATCGGGCTGGGCGTCGACACCGCCAACGACACCGGGGCACCCGAGCTGTACAGCCGTAACGGAATGTCGCTGCACTACGCGGTCGACACCTGGGAGACCGTCCTGCGATGACCGGGACCGCCGGGGAAGGGCCCGCCCGGCTGGTGGTGCTGCGCGGCAACAGCGCGTCCGGGAAGAGTTCCGTCGCCGCAGGGTTGCGGGAGCGCTACGGGCGGGGCATCGCGCTGGTCGGGCAGGACGTGCTGCGCCGTGAGGTGCTGCGCGAGCGGGACATCCCCGGCGGCGCGAACATCGGCCTGATCGAGCTGACCGTGCGCCACGCGCTGGAGCACGGCTTCCATACGGTGCTCGAAGGCATCCTCTCCGTCGCGCACTACGGCGACATGCCGGCCCTGCTGCTGGCCGACCACCGCGACCGCAGCCACTGGTTCTATCTCGACGTGCCCTTCGAGGAGACCCTCGCCCGGCACGCCACCCAGCCGATCGCCGACGTCGTGGGCGCCGGGCAGCTGCGGGAGTGGTACCGCCCGCCCGATCTGCTGCCGGGCGGGGTGGAGACGGTCGTACCGGCGAGCAGTTCGCTGCCGGAGACGGTCGAGCTGGTGCTGCGGGCGTCGGGTCTGGCGGGGGCGTACCGGAGCGAGTGACGGGGGTCAGGCGGAGCGAGTGACGGGGTCAGGCGGGGCGGGCTGCGGTGGCCGGCTCGCGGTCGTGCCGGGGCAGCAGCAGCGGGGTCAGCAGGAGCAGCAGTCCGGCCAGGGCGAGGGCGGCGCGGATGCCGACGAGGGCGGCCAGCAGGCCCCAGAGCGCGGTGGTGGCGGCGATGCCCGCCTTGGTGGTGACCGACCAGGCGGACAGGGTACGGGCGACCTTGTCGGGCGGCGTCAGCTCCAGGCGGCGGGTGGCGAGGACCGGGGTGAAGACGCCCATGCAGGTGATCAGGGCGAGTTCGACGGCCATGACGAGCAGCAGTCCGGCGGTGCCGGGCCCGACGAAGGCCAGGCCGATCGGCCAGCAGACGCGCAGGGTCCCGGCGGTCAGCAGCACCCGGTGCCGCCCGTGGCGTTCCACCAGCGGCCGGGACAGGCGGGAGCCCAGCAGCCCGCCCAGACAGGGCGCGGCGAAGGCCAGGGCGTAGGCCCACGGGGCGAATCCGAGCGGGCCGAGCATCAGGACGGCGAGCAGCGGTGCGCCCGCCATGATCAGCCCGTTCACGACGACGGAGTTCAGCAGCAGCGGGCGCAGCACGGGGTGGGCGAGGAGATGGCGCCAGCCGTCGAGCAGTTCGGCGGGGTGTGGCCCGCCGGTCCGGGTGGCGGCGGGCGCGGGTTCCGGGCCGGGGATCGCGCGGATGCCCAGCGCGGACAGCAGATAGCTCGCGGCGTCGGCGGCGACGGTCGCCATCGGCCCGAGCAGCCCGACCGCCGCCCCGCCCAGTGGCGGCCCGATCATGGTGGCCGTCCAGGCGGTGGACTCGAACCGTCCGTTGGCGGTCAGCAGGTCCTCGGGCGCGACCAGGGCTTTGAGGCAGGCGCCGGCGGCCGCGGCGAAGGCGATGTCGGCCGCGGCGACCACCACCGATATCACCAGCAGTTGTGTGAAGGTCAGCAGCCCGAGCGCGAAGGCCGCCGGCACGGTCAGCAGGGCCGCGGCCCGCGCCACGTCCATGCCGATCATCACCGGCCGCTTGGGGCGGAACTCCACCCAGGGCCCCAGCGGCACGGCGAGCACCGCCCCGACCGCCGCGCCCGTCGCCGCGAGCGCCGCGACCTGGGACGGCCCGGCGTGCAGGACCAGGATCGCGATCGTCGGAAACGCGTCGAAGGCCAGCCGCGTACCGAAGGCGCTGATGGCGTACGCCGCCCACAGCCGCCCGAACGCCGGTCCCAGCGACCGCCGTGATCCCCCGCCCACGTATCCGCCCCGCCTCTGTCTGCTTCGTCCGCCGCCGCGCGATCTCACGGACGCGTTCACCCCTGCTCCGGCAGACCATCCAAACGAGCCGCCCGCCCTCGCACAAACAACCGCCGGGCCGGGCCCACAACCGCGCGTTGTGAACCGAGCCCGGCGGGGGAGGACGTCGGATCAGAACGGCGTGGAGAGAAGTTCCCGCAGGGGCTGCGCGGAGTCCGTGCCGGTGTGGCCGAAGGGGGCGTCGAAGCTCCACACCAGGAAGAGCAGGAAGACGACGAGCGCGCTGAAGGCGCTGGCGAGGACCAACTCCCGTGTGGAGCGTCTGATCTGGAGGGTGAAGAGCAGTCCGAGGATGACCGCTCCCCCGGCCACCAGCCCGAACCACACCACGCCGGGCAGGGTGGTCCCGGCGCTGTCCAGCCGTTCGTGCCGGGCCACGTCGGCGGCGGCCACCTCGTCCAGCAGGGGCTGGTATGCCTGTGCCTGGAGTTCGTCGGCGGGCGTGCGGTGGGCGAGGTCGGCCCGGATCCGGCTGAGGAGTTCGGCGCCGGTGGGGCCCGGTTCCTCGTCGCGCTCCATGGCGGCCCACTCGGCGGTGACGGCGTGCCGGGCGTAGGCGTCGATCCGCTCGCGCACCTGGCTGCGGAACTCGGCCGGATAGACGTCCAGCCGCTGATCGATCTCGTAGAGCGCCTGCGCCTCACGCCGTACGGTGTCCTCGGCCGCGCCGCGTGCCTCCCATACGCCCGCGATGGCGAGGCCGAGCACGATCGCGTACACCACGCCGACCATCATGACCATGTACTCCAGGACGTCCGGCGTCTCGGAGGTGTCCTCGTCGGCGGCCACCCGCCGATGCCTCATCGAGGTGGCCGCGACGACGAACGCGCAGACCAGGACGGCGGCAAGGGTGTAGATCAGCCATTCCGGCACAGGGGGGCTCCAGGAGGGGTCGCTCGGGGGTGGGTCAGCCGCGGCGGCGGCGCGATCCGGGGCGCAGGGCCGCCGCGGCGAGGATGGCGGGCACGGTGACGACGGTCGTGGTGGTCACGACGGACAGTCCGCCGGGGACGCGGCGGTCGCCGGCCGGGGGGCGGTAGCGGTTCCGGGGCACCCACCGGAAGCCGTCGTCCGGGGTGCCGGGGGTGGTGTCGGGCGGGGTGGTGGCCGCCTGCGGTGGGGGCGCGGGTCGGTCCGGTGCCGGGGCGGGGCGGTCCGGCGCGGGGGGCGGTGGGGGTGTTCGCGGGGGTGCGGCGGGCGGTGCCGGTGCTCCGGGTGCGGCGGCGGGCGCGGCGGGGGTCGCCTGGGCGGAACGTTCCGCCGGTGCCGTACGGGGTGGCGGCGGCGCCTCCGGCCGCGGCGGCGTACGGACCTCGGGGGTACGTCCTTCGGGCGTCTCGGGGGGTTCGGGCGCCGGCGCCTCGGCGCCGATCTCGACCCAGACGTCCGGCGTGCACACCACCACACGCGCCGCACCGGTCTCGGCGTCAGCCGTCACGGCCGCTCCGGTGCCGGGTGACAGCGGGCACATCGCGGCGACCGCTCCAAGTCCGACGGTGATCCAGCCGGCCACCGACCGTGCCTCCGTTCCGGGTTCGCGTGACAGCGTCCGGGGCGCCGAATTCCGGTGCCCCGAACGGAATGAACGATCATCCTGATCAATGAACGATCACCCTGATCACTGGTCACGCCCGGCCGGGCCCCGCTCCCGGCCGCCGCACGGAGGGCACAGAGAGGCCGCAGGTAGGTCATATAACCTGGTGAAGGAGAGGTCATAAGGTCGCCTTATGAGTCCATAGACCGGACCCGCGTACCAACTTAGGCTTGCCTTAGTTTAGGCTTCCCGTTCGAGTCGCCCATCATCGCTCGAAGGGAACCTGATCATGCCCCGCCCCTTGCGGGTAGCCATCGTCGGAGCCGGTCCCGCCGGTATCTACGCCGCCGATGCACTGCTCAAGTCCGACGTGGCCACCGAGCCCGGTGTGTCCATCGACATCTTCGAGCGCATGCCGGCCCCGTTCGGACTGATCCGCTACGGCGTCGCCCCCGACCACCCCCGGATCAAGGGCATCATCACCGCCCTGCACCAGGTGCTGGACAAACCGCAGATCCGGCTCTTCGGCAATGTCGAGTACCCGACCGACATCAGCCTGGACGACCTGCGCTCGTTCTACGACGGCGTGATCTTCTCGACCGGCGCGATGGCCGACCGCGCGCTGTCCGTCCCGGGGGCGGACCTGGACGGCTCCTACGGCGCCGCGGACTTCGTGTCCTGGTACGACGGACACCCGGACGTGCCGCGCACCTGGCCGCTGGAGGCGGAGAAGGTCGCCGTGCTCGGCGTCGGCAACGTGGCGCTGGACATCGCCCGCGTGCTGGCCAAGACCGGGGACGAACTGCTGCCGACCGAGATCCCGGCCAATGTGTACGAGGGCCTGAAGGCCAACAAGGCGCTGGAGGTGCACGTCTTCGGGCGGCGCGGCCCCGCGCAGGCCAAGTTCAGCCCGATGGAGCTGCGGGAGCTGGACCACTCCCCCACCATCGAGGTCATCGTCGACCCCGAGGACATCGACTACGACGCGGGCTCGATCGAGACCCGGCGCGGCAACAAGCAGGCCGACATGGTCGCCAAGACCCTGGAGAACTGGGCGATCCGCGACGTCGGCGACCGGCCGCACAAACTCTTCCTGCACTTCTTCGAGTCCCCCACGGAGATCCTCGGCGCGGACGGCAAGGTCGTCGGCCTGCGCACCGAGCGCACCGCCCTCGACGGCACCGGCAACGTCAAGGGCACCGGCGAGTTCAAGGACTGGGACGTCAGCGCGGTCTACCGGGCGGTCGGCTACCTCTCCGACAAGCTGCCCAAGCTGCCCTGGGACATCGACTCGGGCACCGTCCCCGACGCCGGCGGCCGGGTCATCGAGGAGAGCGGGGCGCATCTGCGGTCGGTGTACGTCACGGGCTGGATCCGGCGCGGCCCGGTCGGCCTGATCGGGCACACCAAGGGCGACGCCAACGAGACGGTCGCCAACCTGCTCGACGACCACGCCCATGACCGGCTGCACACCCCGTCGGCGCCGGAGCCGGAGGCCGTGTCCGACTTCCTCGCCGGGCGCGAGGTCCGCTTCACCACGTGGGAGGGCTGGCACCGGCTCGACGCCGCCGAGAAGGCGCTGGGCGAGCCGCAGGGCCGCGAGCGGGTGAAGATCGTCGAGCGGGAGGACATGCTCCGGGAGAGCGGCGCCTGATCCCGCCCGGGTTCCCTCGGTACTTGATCCCGCACGGGTCCCCTGTTTCCCCGCGCGCGGCGGACGGAAGGCCACGCGACGGACCGAAGGCGAGCGGAACCGCCCCAATGCGGATGGAGGGCGGTTCCGCTCGCCCCCGTGATTGTGGTGAGACGGTACGTCCGGGGCCACGGGTGCGCGACGGTCACCTGTGGCGCGGGAAGCGCGCCCCGTACGCGCCGCGCACTCCCCGTGTGCGGCGCGCGGTGTGTTCCTGATCACTCCGGGCGGGCATTCCCGCATACCAGGGCCGGTTCCGGTCGATGTTTCACAAGGAGTGCGGCGATACTGGCTGATCGCACTGCTTGGCCCCTTCTGACCGATGGACACATGCCCAGTTCCTCCTCGATCTCCCCGACCGTGTGGCTGGCCCGCGGTCGGTACGCCGGCTCCGGCGCGGCGGACGTCCTGCGGCGCACCCTGCGCCTGCGCAAGGACTCCGGCGCCCTGGACGACTTCTACGAACTGCCCGAGTCCGAGACCGGCGGCGGCCCGCTCGTCGTCGAGGCCCGCTGGCGGGTGGACGGGCCCGTCACCGTCCGGTCCCGGCTCACCCTCGACGACACCGGCCGGTGGACGCTGGTGGCCGAGGCCGAGGCCGCCTGGGAGCTGCACTGGCCCTCCCCCGCGACCCTGTTCTGGCCGGAGGACGACGACTCCTGGGCCCATGAGTCCGGTACGGAACTGCGGCTGCGGAGGATCAATCCGCTGCCGTCGGAGGAGCGCGACCTGCGGCAGGTGCTCAAGGCCGCCGCGCACGACCCCTGGACGATCCATGTCGTCGTCCACGAGGCGATGACCGTCGACGAGCGCGGCCTCAGACCCCTGGCCGCCGTGCTGCCGCCCGCGCTGCGGCACCGGGTGGTCGAGCATCGCGCGGCGCCGCAGCAGCTCAGGCCCGTGAACTGGGCGCTGCGCGAGGCCGGTGTGGAGGTGCCGCGCGGCGGCGCCGTCCTGCTGCCGGGCGTCCCCGCCCCGCCCGGGTACACCGCCGAGGGCTTCACCGTGCGCTCGGTGTTCCTCGACGGCTCACAGCCGGTGGAGCTGATCAGCACGGTGACCCGGTTCGCCGCGCTGTTCCGCTGGCTGCCCGACGGCGCCGAGCCGCTGCTGACCGCCCTGCGCGACGACTGGCGGCTGCTCACCACGGAGGAGGAGCTGGACCGCGAGCGGCGGCTGGTGGCGATGTACGTGGAGGCGCTGGAGGCGATGACCACCTCCCGCGATCTGTACCGGGAGGCCGCCGACTCCGCCCATGAGGCGCTGGCCGCCTACCGCGAGACCTACGGCGACCTGTCCGGGCCTGCGCGGCCCGCCGAAGCGGCGCCGTCCCCGCTGCGCCAGCTGACCCAGACCTTCGGCCGGCTCCGGCTCCCCGGCCGCCGCACGGACCCCGGCGCCGGCGCCAGTACCGATGGCGTGTCCCCCTGAGCGAACCTCGGGGGACACGCCCGCGTGGCACACAGGCCCTTCTTAACGAGACGGAACAAGATGAGCGGCGACAAGACACTCTCTTGACCCGGAACAAAGGCTTCCGCCTACGGCCTCTCATGTGACTTGTGCCGCGAAGCAGCAATATGACCCGCGTTTGCGGGAATTCATGGAGTGCGAACGCATTGCGGCGTGGGGATCGAGCAGGGCCGAGTAGGGCCTAGTGAGACCGACTGGGATCGAGTGGGACCGAACCTGATCGAGGGGGACCCTGTGGAGACGACCACCGTGGTGCTCATCGCCGTCGTCCTGGTGTTCGCCGCGCTGGCGCTGGCCGCCGCCGTGGGACTCCTGGTGCGGCTGGTGCGGGCGCGGCGGGGGTTGCGCCGGGCGGGGCTCCCGACCGGTCCACGCTGGGTCTTCTGGGGCGCGGTCCTGTATTTCGTACTCCCCGCCGACCTGTTGCCCGATCCCGTGTACCTCGATGACATCGGTGTCCTCCTGCTCGCCCTGCGCACCATGCGGGGGCGGGCGGAGGTCGCCCGGCCGGGCGATCCCGTCTGAGATCCGGACCACACAGCAACCACACAAGTCGTCCACGGATCAACCGATTGGCCCTCCCGACCGTCTCAGGTTCAGAGCGGCTCAACTCGCCTGTGACTACGGAGTGTAAGGAAACCATTCACCCGTTCGATTCGTATAAGTGCATGGGGCCCAGAAGATCCATGGGCGAAGCAATGACGCGGCCTGCCGACAGCTTGCTCGGAGCGGCACCGACGAGGGAGAGACGATGCAACCGTTCACGCTCAACTACGCACGGCCGGCTGCGGAGTTGGACGTCACCACTCCGTACGCCTACGACTCCGGACAGCAGTTGAACGTACTCGTGGATGGCCGGATCGCCGCCTCAGATCTGGCACTGCTCAGAGAATTGGGGACGACGACCTCCACCGCGGGTTCCAAGACGCACTTCGACGACTGACCCACGGACCCTAGACAGATGACCGTGCTGATCCTGACCTCCGAGCAGGATGTGACGGCCGACATGGTGGTCGTCCATCTCAACGCCTCGGGGGTGCCCGTGGTGCGCATCGACCCCGCCGACCTGACCGGCGGGGTGGCCCTCTCGGGCGAATATGTGCACGGCGCCTTCCGCGGGCACGTGTGGTCCGCGGGACGGCTGGTGAGCATGGACGGGCTCAGATCCATCTGGGTACGCAGGCCGGGCACCCCGGCCACCCGGGTGCCCGAGCCCTCCGAGTGGCTGACCGAGGAGTCCGCGCAGGCGCTGTACGGCATGCTGCGCTCGCTGGACGCGCGCTGGATGAACCATCCGGACGCGGCCCGCCGGGCCCGGCACAAGCCGTGGCAGCTGCGGCTCGCCCAGCGCACCGGGCTGCCCGTGCCCGCCACCCTGATCACCACGTTCCCGCAGGCCGCCCGCGATTTCGCGGACCGGTTCCCGGATCTGGTGGTCAAACCGGTCTCGGGCGCCCATCCGCAGGAGCCGCCGCGCGCGGTGCCGACCAGCCGGGTGGCGCCCGGCACCGACTTCGCCGCCGTGGCCTACGGGCCGACCCTGCTGCAACGGCGGGTCACCAAGCGGGCGGACATCCGGCTGACCGTGGTGGGCGAGCGGATGCTGGCGGCCCGCAATCCCACCGCGCCCGACGCCGACCCGGACGACGTCGACGTCCGGTTCGCCCCGTCCACCGGGCCCTGGCAGGAGACCCGGGTGCCACCGCGCATCGCCGACGGCGTCCGCGCGTATCTGAGGGAGGCGGAACTGTCGTACGGCGCCTTCGATTTCGCGGAGGACGGGGACGGCACCTGGTGGTTCCTGGAGTGCAATCAATCCGGGCAGTTCGGCTTCGTGGAGGTGGACACGGGACAGCCCATCGCCCGCACCATCGCCGAATGGCTGGCGCGTCCGGCGCGCTTCCCGCAGCAGGTGCGGGGTGCGGACACCCGGGTGCGCTGATCCCACCACCCGCCGGGCGGCCGACGGCCCTGTCCTGCCGTCGGCCCCGGCCCCATGATCTTCCGTCATGCCTTCCTGTGTGCCTTCTTGCCTGTCTTCTTGCCTGCCGTCATACGGCGATCGGTACGGCGTCGCCCCCCGCGGGGGCCCGGCGTGCGCCCGGCACCGCCGACAGCAGCACATCCGCCCTGGCGATGGCCTCCGGCACCTCGGAGGTGTCCATCAGTTCGCACAGCAGTCGGCTCACGTCCGTCAACTCCCGGGTCACGGCGAGTCGTTCCCGCTCCGACTGGGCGATGCGCAGCGCCGCATAGCGGGTCAGCAGCTCTCTGACGGCCTTCGGATCCGGCACCGTCACGAGACGTCCTCTCTCTCGAACCCTGAGATCTCTTGAATCTCCCGGGCCTGTTGGGTGTATCTGATCAGTCAATTCTGTCTGGTTCTGTCGAGGCTGTCTGGTCTGTCGGGACTGTCTGGTCCGTCGGATTTCCTGAATCTCTTCTGAGATCTCTTGGATCTCTCGGAAAAAATCTCGGGTCTCGCAGGTTTGTGCTGCGTATGCCCGGATGGTGGCGAAGCATTCGTCCCGCGGGGTGTGTGCCGCCTCATTGGCCGAATACCGCCTCGGCCGCCGCCGCTGAGAAACGGAATCGGGCTGCGCAGATCGGCCGTCCGTGTGACACGCTCCCCCTGGCCGCGGACCCGGCCGTTCGGGGCCCGGCACATCGGCACAGGAGAGGCGGCAGTATGCGCATCGGACTGCTCGGAACCGGCCCGTGGGCCCAGCTGGCCCACGCGCCCGCGCTCGACGAGCACCGCGGGCTGGACTTCGTCGGCGTATGGGGCAGGCGCCCGGACGCCACGAAGGAACTGGCCGGCCGGCACGGGGTACGGGCCTACGACGAGGTGGACACGCTCCTCGCCGACGTGGACGCCGTCGCCGTGGCCCTGCCGCCCGGGGTGCAGGCCGAGCTGGCGGTGCGGGCCGCGCGGGCGGGCCGTCATCTGCTGCTGGACAAGCCGCTCGCGGCGACCGTGGCCGAGGCGCGGGCGGTGGCGGAGGCGGCGCGCGAGGCCCGGGTGGCGTCCGTGATCTTCTTCACGGCGCGGTTCCAGACCGAGACCGAGGCGTGGATCGCCGAACAGGCCGCCACGGAGGGCTGGTTCACCGCGCGGGCCCAGTGGCTCGGGTCCGTGTTCACCTCCGGCGACAGCCCGTTCGCCGCGTCGGCGTGGCGGCGGGAGAAGGGCGCCCTGTGGGACGTGGGACCGCACGCCCTGTCCGTGCTGCTGCCGGTGCTCGGCGACGCCCTGCGGGTGGCCGCCGCCGCGCACGGCCCCGGTGACACCGTGCACCTCGTCCTCGACCACGCGGGCGGCGCGTCGAGCACCCTCACGCTGAGCCTCACGGCACCGCCCGCCGCCGGGGGCACCGAAGTGGAATGCGGGGCGCGGCCGGGGTGGCCCGGCTCCCCACCGGCTCCGAGGGCGCGGTCCCACCCCTGCTCCGGGCCGCCGACGCCCTGATCCTGGCCGCCGGGAGCGGACGCCCGCATCCCTGCGACGCCGCGTTCGGTGTGCGGGTTACGGAGATCCTGGCGGAGGCGGAGGGGCTGCTGGGCGAGCCGGTGGGGTAGCCGGGGGGCGGGAGGGGCGGTGGTCGCCGGGGGGCGTTTCCGGGATAGGGCGGTGGTCGCCGGTCAGCAGTAGTTCCCCCGGGCAGCGTTCGCCGGGGGTTCAGCGGTCGCCGGGAGCGCGGGCGGCGTCGAGAGCGGCGTCCGGGGCGGGTCTGCCGCCCGGGGTGCTGGTGTCGGCGGCTTCGACAGCACCACCCCTTCGCGCCGCACCGCCCTCCTTCTCCACGGCACCACCCACGCCAACCCCCGCACCCCCGCTCCCCACATCCCCCGCCGCAACATCCCCCACCACGTCGACCACCTCGACCTCCTCCACGGGCTCCCCCTCGAACGGCTCGTCGCTCCAGCGGAACCACGCCCGCTCCCCCTCGATGTGCAGCAGAAACTCCGGGACCGGTCCGTCCGGCGAGGACAACGTCACCCGGCGGGTGATCTCGTCGTACGCCGTCTCCCAGGCCGCCCACTTCGCGTCGTCGTCCCGTCGGGTCAGCGCCAGCTCCCGGGCGAACAGCTCGCGCACGTCCTCGTACGCCGGGCCCGGGGTGAAGCTGCCCGACAGCCAGGGGAAGTCGGCGTCCTGGATGAGGATCTCCCCGATGTCGCCCGCGCCGCAGCGCACCCGCCAGACCTCGCCCAGGAACCCCACGCCGGCCTCCCCTTCACTCCGCTGATCCTGTTCGCCCAGCATGGCACCCGGCACTGACAACGCGGTCCGGGCCTGCCGTCCGGGTCAGGCTTCCCTGGGCGGCGCGTAGTTCACGCGTTCCTTGGTCACCGGGTAGCCGGCCCTGCGGAAGTTCGCGGCCATGGGGCGGTTCCCCCGGTCCGTGGCCGCCGCGATGAACTCGGCGCCGCGTTCGGCGAGGAAGTGCGTGCACTCGGCGAGCAGGTCGTAGGCGTAGCCGTGGCCGCGCCGCTCGGGCAGTACGCCGATGAAACCGACGCAGGGCCCGGAGGGATTGTGGCCCGGGATGTGGATGCCGACCGGTTCGCCCTCGCGGGTGTGGGCGACCTGCCACCACGCGCGCGGGGACGGCAGCCAGTGGAAGAAGTCGAGTTCCTCCTGAGCGGCCCGGGCGACCCCGCCGTCCTCCTCGATGATCCGCCGGGCATGGGCGTCCAGCGTGCCCGTGTGGATGCGGCGCAGGGCGTCGAGGAAGACGGTGTCATCGGGTTCGGGGCGGAAGACCAGCCGGCCGGGGCGCTCGGGCAGGCCGTGGTCCGGGGTCCAGCGGTAGAGATGGCGGTCGGCCAGGAACGCGTACCCCGCGGCCCGGGCGGCATCGAAGCGGACCTGGGCCGCCGCGTGCAGGGCCGGGTCGGTACGCCAGCCGCTGGGCAGGGTCAGTTCCAGCTCGACCTGCCAGGGCGCGGTGCGCAGCAGCTCGGCGCCGGCCGCGGCCTCGCCCTCGGCGACATCGAACCAGTTCACATTGACCGGCTCGGTGTCCTCGGGGCCGCCCCACCAGGCGCCCCGGGCAACCACCCGGCCGTCGCGCAGGGCGACCCGCTTCCATTCCGGGCGGTGCACGGTGCGGCGGTGGGTGTCGGCGGCGCCGAGCGGGTCGGGCAGGGCGTCGAAGAGAGAGGTGTGCCGGGCGTCGAGCGTACGGATGACCGGATCGGTCATGAAGATCCTCCGGGAGGGCTGTGCTGCGATGCGCGCTCCCGGTCCGGATCATCCGGATCAGATGTCGGCCGCCGTGGCAACGGGGCGGGAGCGCTGTGGTCGGGAGAACGGCACGGCACTCACCTCCTTCGTCGGTCGTCGGCGTGCCCGCACAAGATAGCGAGCGGCTCGCACACCCGGCCACCGTATTTCGACACCGACGACCGACGAAGGACACCGACGCCGCCCCCGTCCCCCCGGTTTCCCCGGTTTCCCCGGGAAACCGTCTCCCGGGATGCACGCCGGCCCGGGGCGTTGAATGGTGATAGTGCACCGGATTTCCGAATCGCACCCACCGTCCGCTCCCGGCGCGCGTCCCGTCCGCCCCGGGTCCACACCCCGTCGGCCCCGGGTCCGCGTCCCCCCTGGACCGGAGGAACAGTCATCATGTCCGCACCCGAGCCCGAAGCGTCCCGGCCCCCGCAGGACCGCGCCACCCCCGACCGCCTGCTGCACGCCCGTACCGGCACCGATGTCTCCCCGGAGGACCTGGTCCTGGCCTCCGGCAAGGACGTCACCCCGCACACCCTGGAGTGGGCCGAGCGCAAGCTCGCCCTGGAGGGCACCGCCGCGCTGGACAAACTGCTGCCCTGACCCCGCTCACCAGTGGCGAGGCGGTTCACGGGGTCGCGATCGCCTCGGTGGGTCAGGCCCGCCGGCGCCGGTCCGCGAGGGCGACGGTGAGGGTGGTGACCGCGAGCAGGGCCCAGGCCGCCCACATCACCGGAATCACCGTCGGCTGCATCCCGGCGACGACGGTGGTCGCGGTGAGCGCCAGGAGGCTCATGGGCGTGGCGATGGTGAGGGCCTTGACGGCTGGGTGCATGACGTCTCTTCCGGTGCGGAGGGGGCGGGGCGAGGTGCCCGCCCGGCTGTCGGGACAGGTGATGCGCCGCACGCCTTGGCAGGCCGCCTCTCGGTGAGATCCGGCGCCCGTGTCGTCGGCGCACGGCACGATCATGCTCCCATTCCGGGCAAGCGGGTCGAATACGCGGGTTCCGCTCACGGCCCGCCCAGCGGCAGAACCCCCGGCCACCGCGCGGGCCCGGCACAGACGTCCCGGCACAGACGTCCCGGCACAGAGACCCTCCGCGCCCGGCCCCCTCACCACAGCCCCCTCGCCACAACCCCTCGCCATAACCCCCTCGTCCCCGGCCCGCCCTTCCCGTCACCCGTCCGTGCTGACAGACTCCGGAGGGTGCCCGACTTCGACATGCTTGTCATCGGTTCAGGTCCCGGCGGTCAGAAGGCCGCCATCGCCGCCGCCAAACTAGGCCGCCGGGTGGCCGTGGTCGATCTCCCCGACATGGTCGGCGGCGTCTCCATCCACACCGGCACCATCCCCTCCAAGACCCTGCGCGAGGCGGTGCTCTACCTCACCGGACTCACCCAGCGCGATCTGTACGGGCAGAGCTACCGGGTGAAGGACGACATCACCGTCGCCGATCTCACCGCCCGCACCCAGCACGTCGTCAGCCGCGAGGTGGACGTCATCCGCAGCCAGCTCGCCCGCAACCACGTCGCCCTGTACGCCGGTACGGGACGGTTCGTCGACCCGCACACCGTCGCGCTGCGCGAGGTCAACGGGCACGAGCGGCTGCTGAGCGCCGAACACATCGTCATCGCGACCGGCACCCGGCCCGCGCGCCCGGACAGCGTCGAGTTCGACGGCCGTACGATCATGGACTCCGACAATGTGCTGGCCCTGGAGCGGGTGCCACGGTCCATGGTGATCGTGGGTGCGGGTGTAATCGGGATGGAATACGCCAGTATGTTCGCCGCGCTCGGCAGCAAGATCACGGTGGTGGAGCGGCGGGCCGGGATGCTCGACATGTGTGATGTCGAGGTCGTGGAGTCGCTCAAGTACCACCTGCGGGATCTCGCCGTGACCTTCCGGTTCGGGGAGACCGTGGCGGCCGTCGAGCGGCATCCGCGCGGCACGCTGACCGTGCTGGAGAGCGGCAAGAAGATTCCGGCGGACGCGGTGATGTACTCCGCCGGACGGCAGGGCATGACCGACGACCTCGCGCTCGACAAGGCGGGCCTCGCGGCGGACCGGCGCGGCCGGATCACGGTGGACGAGCACTACCGCACCGAGGTGCCGCACATCTACGCCGTCGGCGATGTCATCGGTTTCCCGGCGCTGGCGGCGACCTCGATGGAGCAGGGGCGGGCGGCGGCGTACCACGCGTTCGGGGAGCCGGTCAGGCGGATGCTGGAGCTTCAGCCGATCGGGATCTACACCATCCCGGAGATCAGTTTCGTCGGCCGGACCGAGGACCAGCTGACGGAGGACTCCGTGCCGTTCGAGGTGGGGGTCTCGCGCTACCGGGAGCTGGCGCGCGGGCAGATCATCGGGGACTCGCACGGCGTGCTGAAGCTGCTGGTGTCGCCGCAGGACCGCACCCTGCTCGGGGTGCACTGCTTCGGGTCGGGCGCGACCGAGCTGATCCATATCGGCCAGTCGGTGATGGGGTGCGGCGGCACCGTCGACTATCTGGTGGACGCCGTCTTCAACTACCCGACGCTCGCCGAGTCCTACAAGGTGGCCGCCCTGGACGCCACGAACAAACTCCGCCAGCTCGACCGCATAGCCGACTGAACCGGCCGCCCCCGGCACCTGGCGTGAGCCGGATCGGCCGGTGGCCCCAACGGGCCCGAGCGGGGGCCAACACCCCCACCGGGCACCGGAATTCAACCCTCCGCAAGGGGCGTACCGGACCGACGCACATTACCAGTACATCCCGCTCGAAAGCCCGGCGCCTGGGGCTATCATCACTCGGACACACGGCGTGACCGGCTGTCCACACGGCGGCAGGACACACCCCCGCCACGCCCTTCGCCGCCCCGACCCCAGAGGCCAACCCTCCCCGGTTGACGGCGGGTTCACCCCCCACCCCCCTACGCCGTCGGGGCCTGGTCGCCCTTGCGTCGTGCAAGTCGGAAAGCAGCGCTTCATGAGCAACAGCAGCGGCAGAGGGTTGCAGCCCGGCGCCCTCGGCCTGTTCGACACCGTGGTGATGGCCATCGCCGGCAGCGCACCGGCGTACTCCCTGGCCGCGACCACGGCGGTGCTGGTCGGAGCGGTCGGACTCGCCGGCCCGGCCACGTTGCTGTACTGCGCGATCCCGATGCTGGGCATCGCGCTCGCCTTCAGTCACCTCAGCAGGATCGACGTCAACGCGGGCGCGAGCTACTCCTGGGTGGGCCGTACGCTCCATCCGTTCCTGGGCTTCATCAGCGGCTGGGCGCTGGTGGTGTCGGCGACCCTCTTCATGGTGGCCGGTTCGCTGCCCGCCGGGGCGATGACGCTCGCGCTGTTCGACGAGTCCCTCGCCGAGAACACCGCGCTGGCCACGGCGGTCGGCGCGGGCTGGTTCCTCGCCATGCTGCTGGTGGTGCTGGGCGGCGCCCGGCTGACCGTACGGGCGCAGCTGCTGATGTCCGGGGTGGAGCTGGTCATCCTGGCGCTGTTCCTGGTGCTGGCGCTCTTCCACACCGACGACGCCCGGCCCTTCGACTGGTCCTGGCTGGGTTTCGGGCACTTCGACGGGACGGCCGGGTTCGCGGCGGGCGCGCTGGTGGCGGCGTTCTACTACTGGGGCTGGGACGTCACCAGCAATCTCAGCGAGGAGACCCGCGACAGCCGCCGCACCACCGGGCTGGCCGGGATCATCGGTCTGGGCGTGGTGTTCCTGCTGTTCGAGGCGTTCACCATCACGGTGAACATCGTGCTGACCGACCGGCAGATCGCCGAGAACGGGGCCAATGTCCTGGGCGTCCTGGGTGCCGAGATCTGGCCGGGGCCGGGTGGGAAGCTGCTGATCGTCGCGGTGATGCTGTCCACCATCGCCACCCTGGAGACCACGCTCATCCAGGTGACGCGCTCACTGTTCGCGATGGGCCGGGACCGTACGATGCCGGCCGCGCTGGGGCGGGTGCACCGGCGCTGGAACACGCCGTGGGTGGCGATCGTGGTGGTCGGCGCGGTGGCGCTGGCGCTGTTCATCGCGTCCAACGCACTGGGCTCGGTCGGCGAGATCCTCGGGTACGCGATCTCGGCGATGGGTCTCCAGATCGCCCTCTACTACGGGCTCGCGGGCCTCGCCGCGGTCGTCGCCTACCGCAAGACGCTGTTCAGGTCCTGGCGGCGGTTCGTGCTGGGCGGGGTGTGGCCGCTGTTCGGTTCGCTGTTCATGTTCTGGATCTTCTTCGAGTCGCTCGGTGAGCTGAGCGGCCCGGCGATCGGGATCGGCATCGGCGGACTGGCGGTCGGCCTGGTGCCGATGCTCTGGTACTGGAGGCGGGGCAGCGACTACTACCGGCCGGCCGCCCTCGACGCCACCCGGGCCGTCGAGACCGACTACCGCGTCCCCGACAGCCGCACGGCCGCCTCCTCCCGTGTCCATGAGGGTCTCCCCACCGACTTCTGAGCGAGATCCCGATGGCACGAGACCGCTTCACGCCCGGCTTCGACCCCGACTGCGGGGACGCCGAACTCACCGCGGCCCGCCATGACATCGTCATCGGACGCTGGCAGGGGCTGCGCGAACTGCTGCGCGAGACCGGCCCCGACTGGGCCGTGCGCGGCCACCGGGTACGGCTGCTCGCGCAGGCCTGCACCGGCAGTTCCACGGTCGAGACCTGGCTGGCCGCCGAGCCCCGCTCCGCCGACGCGCTGGTGCTGCACGCGGCGACGGACACGGCCCGCGCCTTCGAGCTGGCCATCGCGGCGGGCCGGGGCGTGCCGATCGACCGGGCCAGGATCGACGCGGCGGTGCTGGCCAGTCTGTCGGCGGCGGACGCCTACCCCGAGGACCCCACCCCCTGGATCTCCCTGATCTCGGTGGCCCGGCTCTACCCCAGCGGGGTGCGCCGCCGGGAACTGGCCCGCTGGTGGGACGAGTTGCACCGCCGCGACCCGTACAGCGTCGAGGGGCATCTCCAGGTGCTGCACTACTACTCGTCCCGCTGGCACGGCACCCATGGACTGATGTACGACTTCGCCCGTGACGCGGCAGGCGTGGCCCCGCCGGGCTGCGCGCTCCCGGTCCTGATCCAGTACGCCCGCGTCGAGGAGTACCGCTCCGCCCTGGACGCCGCGCAGGGGCAGCACTCGGCGATCGGACTCGCCCAGCACTGGGACCACGACGGCGCGGTCAGCGACGTACGCCGCACCTGGCAGCGCTGGATCCTGGGCCGCACCGAGAACACCGTCGCCCCCAGCGAACTGCGCGACCTCAACTACCTCGCCCACGCGGCCTGCCACGCCGGTACGCCGGAGATCGCGGTGGCCCTGCTGCGCATGATGGGGCGCCGGGCGACCCGTACCCCCTGGTCGTACACGGGCGACCCGCCCGCCGAGATCGTGAAGTGGCGCAACCATCTGCGCCTGTGACGGCGGGGCTAGGGGTGGGCGGTCGGGCCGTCCGGGTGGCGGTGGCGCTGGTCGACCATCGCACGGCTCAGCTCGGCCGTCTCGTCCTGCGGGAGCCGTTCGAAGCCGTCCTCGGTGATCAGGGAGACGACCGGGTAGATACGGCGGTGGAGGTCCGGGCCGCCGGTCGCCGAGTCGTCGTCCGCCGCGTCGAACAGGGCGTGCAGCGCGGCCAGCACCGCCTCACGCCGGGACAGTCCGGGCCGGAACAGCTTCTTCAGCGCGCCGCGCGCATAGGGCGACCCGGAGCCCTCGGCGTAGAAGTCCGTCTTCTCGTAGACGCCCCCGGCGACGTCGAAACCGAAGATCCGGCCCCGCCGCGCGGCCGGTGCCCGGACGTCGTAGCCCGCGAGCAGCGGGACCACGGCGAGGCCCTGCATGGCCTGGGCCAGGTTCTGCCGGAGCAGGCCGGACAGCCGGGTCGCCTTGGCGTCCAGGGTCATCGGGAGGCCCTCGACCTTCTCGAAGTGGGCCAGCTCGACCTGGTACAGCTTCACCATGTCGGCGGCGAGCCCGACGGTTCCGGCGAAGGCGATCGCCGTGTGGTCGTCGGCCGGGTGCACCTTCTCCAGGTCGCGCTGGGCGATGACATGGCCCATGGTGGCCCGGCGGTCACCGGCGACCAGCACGCCGTCGGCGTAGGCGAGCGCCAGTACGGTCGTGCCGTGCGGGAAGGTACCGGGCGCGGCGCGGACGCCGTCGGGGAAGGGCGGGCGGGTCGGCAGCAGTGCGGGCCGGTGCGCGGCCAGGAACGCGGTGAACGACGACGACCCCGGGGTGAAGAACGCGTCCCCGAGCCGGCCCTCGCGGTCCATCGGCCTCATCTGACTCCCCCTCCGAGTACGGACGACAGTCGACTCCTACCAGACGAGGGCGGACAGGAAACCCGCCGGGCCGTACCCCGGCTCTCACAGTGCCTTGCGCCGGACCAGCACCCCCAGCGTCACCAGGCCCGGGATCAGCGGCAGCCACACTGTCAGCAGCCGGTAGCCCAGGACCGCCGACGCGGCGAGCGCGCCCGGCGCCCCGGCCAGCGTGAGGGCGAAGATCAGCGCCGCGTCCAGCGAGCCCAGGCCCCCGGGGGTCGGCAGCAGCGCGGCGGCGGAGCTGGCGGCGAGGTAGAGCAGCGCCACCCGCTCCGGGGGCAGCGGCAGTTCGACGGCCCGCGTGACGGCGATCAGCACCAGCGCGTGCAGCGCCACGAAGGCCAGCGAGCCGCCCCACAGCGCCGCCGCCCGCTGCGGCCTGGCGTGCACGGCCCGGATGTCGGCGGCGACCGCCGCGAGCACCCGGCGGCAGCGCGCCCACAGCGGGGTGAACGGCACGGCCGCCACCAGCGCCGCCACCCCGAGCACCGCCGCGACGGCCACGCGGGGGAGGTGCGGCAGCCGCAGCATGCCGGGACACACGGGGGCGAGTACGGCGATCAGCGCGCCTCGTCCCACACCACCCGCCGTCGCCTTGACGGCCAGGGCGGTCGCCGAGCGGGTGACGGGCAGGCCGCAGCGCATCAGGAAGCGCAGGTTCACCGCGCCCGCGCCGAGCCCGGCGGGCAGCACATGGCCCGCGGCCGAGGCGGCGAACTGGGTGGCCACCAGCCGCCCCGTGGGCAGGCTCTGCGGCACCGCGCCCTGCTGGGCGAGCGCCGAGCACATCCAGGTCGCCACGGTGGCACTCGCCCCGACCAGCAGCCAGCCCTGGTCGGCGACCGCGAGCCGGACCGCCCCGCGCTCCAGCGTCGGCCAGTGCCGCCAGGCCACCCACACCGCCACGCCGACCACGACAAGACTGAGCCCGCTGTGCCAGCGCAGGCGACGCCGGGTGCGGCGCAGGCGACGCCGGGTGCGGGGGGAGGCGACGCCGGGCTCGGGGGTCATCGGGTGGCTCGGGTGGAGTGGGGGGCGCGGATCGCTGGCGCTGCGCGGATCACTGGGGCTGCGGCGACGGCTGGGGCTGTGCAGATCAATCTGGTCGCGGCGACGGCTGGCGCCATGTCGACCGCTGGGACCACGCCGACCGCAGGGGCCGGACCGACGGCTAGGGCCATGTCGACCGCTGGGGCCGCGCCGACCGCTGGCGCCGGACCAACAGCTGGCGCCACGCCGACCGCTGGGGCCGGACCGACCGCTGGCGCCGAACCGACCGCTGGCGCCAGGTAGGGCCTTGGCGCCACACCGACCGCAGGGGCCACCTGGGGCCCTGGCGCCACGCCGGCCAACCGCGTCAGACCGACCGACCGCGCCGGACCGAGCAACCACTCCGGACCGAGCAACCACGCCGGGCCGCGTGCCTCCGGCCGTCGGGCCACCGGCAAGGAGCCACGCGCCTCAGGCCCTCCGGCCGACGGCACCGAGCCGCCCGGCAGCGGCGCTTCGAACACCGGCGCCGAGTCACCCGGCAGCGGCTCTCCGAGCACCGGCACCGAGCGGCCCGCCGGTGACCCGTCGGCCCGCGGTGCCGACCCTCCGGGCCGGGTCCCGGCGGCGGACGCCACCGGTGCGATCGGGCCCGGCCGCGCCGGACGTAAGGGCGCGGCGCGAGTGGTGGTGGGGTCGGCCATCGTCGCCTCGCCTCCACCCTGCTCGCCGGGGCCCGGATACCCCGTCAGGCGGCGGAAATCCGGGAAAACAAGCAAAAACTAACCCACCCCGGCGGCTCGCGCAGATCCCGGTACGGCCAACCGCCTCACCTCGCTCACTCCTCGGACCAGGGACAGGTTCGCTGCCGGGTCAGCGGGGGTTCGGGGCGCGGTGGCGGGGCTGGGCCGGGGCCGGGTGGTCCGGGGCGGACGGGAGCGGGCGGACGGCCGGGCCGTCGGCGCTGACCAGGAACGCCTCGCCGTGGTGGGAGATCCGCAGCGGCTGCCCGGACAGCAGGGCGTAGGTCGCCTTCTCGTGGGTGATCTCCACCCGCAGGGTGCGGCCGAGGACCTGGAGGCTGAAGGCGAGCCGGCTGAACCGCTCCGGCAGCCGGGGCGCGAACCGCATGGTGCCGGAGCGGTCGGCGCGCAGCCCGCCGAACCCGGCGACCAGCGCCATCCACGTACCGGCGAGGGACGCGATGTGCAGTCCGTCGCGGGTGTTGTGCTCCAGGTCGTGCAGGTCCATCAGCGCGGCCTCGGCGGTGTAGGCGTAGGCGAGCTGGAGATGGCCCGCGCGGGCGGCGATGACGGCCTGGCAGCAGGCGGACAGCGAGGAGTCGCGGACGGTCAGCGGCTCGTAGTAGGCGAAGTCGCGGGCGATGTGCTCCTCGTCGAAGTAGTCGTCGCAGGTGTACAGGGCGAGGACCAGGTCGGCCTGTTTGACGACCTGTTTGCGGTAGAGGTCGAAGTACGGGAAGTTCAGCAGCAGCGGGTACTGGTCGGGGCGGGTGGCGTCGAAGTCCCAGCGCTGGTAGCGGGTGAAACCGGCGTGCTGCTCGTGCACACCGAGGGCGTGGTTGTAGGGGATGTGCACGGCCTCGGCCGCGTCCCGCCAGGCGGCGGACTCCTCCGCGTCGACGCCGAGCGCGCGGGCCTGCTCGTGGTGGCGCTCCACGACGTCGGCGGCGGCGCGCAGGTTCGCGCGGGCCATGAGGTTGGTGTACGTGTTGTCGTCGGCGACCGCGCTGTACTCGTCGGGGCCGGTGACGCCGTCGATGTGGAAGGCGCCGTGGGCGTCGTGGTGGCCGAGCGAGCGCCACAGCCGGGCGGTCTCCACCAGGAGTTCCACGCCGGTGTCGCGCTCGAATCCGGTGTCCCCGGTGGCCGCCACATAGCGGGTCACGGCGTCGGCGATGTCCGCGTTGACATGGAAGGCGGCGGTGCCCGCGGGCCAGTACGCGGAGCCCTCCGAGCCCTCGATGGTCCGCCAGGGGAAGGCGGCGCCGCGCAGGCCGAGCTGGACGGCGCGCTCGCGGGCGGCGGGGAGGGTGTTCTGGCGCCAGCGCAGCGCCTCGGCGACGGCGCCGGGCGAGGTGTAGGTGAGCAGCGGCAGGACGAAGGTCTCGGTGTCCCAGAAGGCGTGGCCGTCGTAGCCGGAGCCGGTCAGGCCCTTGGCGGGGATCGCGCGCTGTTCGGCGCGGGCGCCCGCCTGGAGGACGTGGAAGAGGGCGAAGCGTACGGCCTGCTGGATCTCCTCGTCGCCGTCGACCTCGACGTCGGCGCGGGCCCAGAAGTCGTCGAGGAAGGCGCGCTGTTCGGCGAGCAGGCCGTGCCAGCCGCTGTGCGCGGCGGCGGCGAGGGCGGCCTCGACCTGGCCGCTCATCGCGGGCCGGGAGCGGGTGCCGGACCAGCCGTGGGCGACGGTCTTCTCCAGCCGCAGCCGCTGCCCGGGTTCGAGGACGGCGGTGACGGTCAGCCGGGCCACGTCGGTGCCGCTCTCGCAGCCGGTGAGGGTGCCCTCGGGGCCGGTGACGACGTGATCGGCGGCGACCGCGACCCGCAGGCCGCTGTTGCGGGTGCGGTGCACGAGCCGCAGGCGCGTTCCGGCGGCGTGGTGGTCCTCCTGCTCCAGCGGGGACCTGAGGGTGCGGGCGGCGCGCGGGTCGCCGCCGGACTCGGGCAGGCTCTCGTTGGCGACCAGATCGGACTGGATGACGACCCGGGTGCGGCTGTCGAGGGGCTCGACCTCGTAGGCGACGGCGGCGATGGCCCGCTGGGTGAGGGAGACCAGCCGGGTCGAGCGGACCCGGACCGTGGAACCGGCGGGGCTGGTCCACTCGCAGACCCGTTCCAGGACGCCCCGGCGCAGATCGAGGGTGCGTTCATGGCTGATGAGCCGGCCGTAGCGCAGGTCGAACGGTTCGTCGTCGACGAGCAGCCGGACGGGCTTGCCGTTGGTGACGTTGATGACGGTCTGGCCGGACTCCGGGTAGCCGTAGCCGGCCTCGGCGTACGGCAGCGGGTGCACCTCGTGGACGCCGTTGAGGTAGGAGCCGGGCAGGCCGTGCGGCTCGCCCTCGTCGAGGTTGCCGCGCCAGCCGACATGGCCGTTGGACAGGGCGAACACGGACTCGCTCTGCGCCAGCAGGTCGAGCGCGAGGGCGGTCTCGCGCACGGTCCAGGGCTCTACGGTGTACGACCGGTCGCCTATCACGACCGCTCCCCCTCGCGCGTGGTGCCGGCGCCCAGTTCGGCGAGGTCGCGCACCACGATGTCCGCGCCGTGCGCGTACAGCGCGTCGGCCTGTCCGACCCGGTCCAGGCCGACGACGTACCCGAAGTGGCCGGAGCGGCCCGCGTCCATTCCGGCGAGGGCGTCCTCGAAGACGGCGGCCTGCTCGGGCTCCACGCCGAGGTCGGCGGCGGCGGCCAGGAAGGTGTCGGGGTTCGGTTTGCCCGGCAGGGCGCGTTCGGCGGCGACCACTCCGTCGATCCGTACGTCGAAGAGGGCTTCGGCGCCGATGGCGCGCAGCACGTCGCGGGCGTTGGCGCTGGAGGACACGAGCGCGGTGCGCAGGCCCTGGGCGCGGGCGGCCCCGGCATAGCGGATCGTGCCCTCGTACGCCTCGACGCCGCCGGTGCGGATCTTCTCCAGCACGAGTTCGTTCTTGCGGTTGCCGATGCCGTGGACGGTCTGTGCGTCGGGTGGGTCGCCGGGGGCGCCGTCGGGCAGCTGGATGGCGCGGGAGGCGAGGAAGGAGCGGACGCCGTCGGCGCGCGGGAGGCCGTCGACGTACTGGTCGTAGTCGGTGTGCGCGTCGAAGGGGCGGAAGCCGTCGCCGTCATGGGCGCGCAGGAAGGCGTCGAAGGTCTCCTTCCAGGCGGCGGCGTGCACGGCCGCCGTCCTGGTGACGACGCCGTCGAGGTCGAAGAGGCAGGCCAGGATGGTTGCGGGAAGACCCAGGTCCGTCATGTGTTCCATGGTCTCCTGTCCGGGGACGGGGATGAGGGCGGCGCGGCGGGTGCGGCGCACGTCACGGAGGGGGTGCCCGGCGGGTGCGGGCCGGGTCAGTCATGCGGGAACGAGTGGTGCTCGTGCGCCACCAGCCACCGTCCCCGCTCCTTGCGCAGGCCGAAGGTCAGGCGCAGGCGCAGGGTGGGCCGGTCGGCGAGTTCCTCGGCGGTGCCGCAGCGCAGCAGGGCGTGGGCGAAGGCGACGTACGCCCCGGCGGTGATCTCCAGGGTGTCGATCTCGAAGCAGGCGCCGTTTGCCTGCCACGCGAAGAACGGCGGCCAGATGGCCCGGTAGGCGGCGAGTCCGTGCAGGCCCTCGTGCGGTGGCGGTACGTCGTACATGACCAGGTCGTCGGTGTGGTCGGCGGCGACGGCCGCCAGGTCGCCTCGGTGCACGGCGTCGGCCCAGCGGGTGATCAGGGCGCGGATCTGGGTGTGGTCGTCGGGCATGGTGGCTCCTTTCCTGGGGGCGGGTTCTGCGCGTCTCCCGCCGGTCGGGGCGGTGCGTCTCCCATCGCTCGGGCAAGGGCGTCGGTCTGCTTGACGAGTGTCACATCCGGGGTTGTGTACGGCCTTTACGCGCCTGGTCGCACGGACTCGGACGTCCACCGCTCGATCCCGCCGGCCACGGCTGCGGTGCAGCGCGTCCGGAAGTCGGGGGGCTTGGGCGCGATGCCGGGAGGGCCATTCCGCCGGTACCGGTGGTGGGGTCGGTACCGCAGACAGCACCGGAGCCGGTGAGAGAACCGGAACCGGCTTGCGGCGTCGGCGCCGATCCTCACACGGTTCCCCGCCCGCTCTCCCGCATGCCCCGCAGCAGCGCCGTCAGGATCCGGACCAGGGTCGGTTCGACGTCGACCACCGCGTGCGCCAGTTCGGGACGGGTCTCGTACAGCTCGCGCAGCTGGGTGCCCGGCGCGGCCATCTGCCAGAGCGCCCCGGCCATGCCGGTGGCCGTGGCGACCACGTCGGTGGCCCGGGTCGCGGTGAGGCCGAGCAGGTCGCCCAGCGCGGCGGCGAGCGTGGCGACCTCGCCGAGCGCGACCTCCTTGAACGCGGCGGCGGCGTCGAGGGAGACGTTGCGCTCCAGGTTCAGCGGCGCCTGGGCGAGCAGGTCGCAGAAGAACGGGCGGGCCACCAGGGAGGCGGCGATGGCGGCGGCGACGGCCTCGGGAAGCCGGTCGGGGCCTGCCTGAGGGACCCGGCTGGCGACCGGTTCGGGGCCCGCGTCGGCCACCGGCTCGGGGCCCGCCCCGGGAACCCGATCGGCCACCGGCCGCGAACCCGGGTCGGCGGCCACGGGCGCTGAACCCAGGTCGGCCACCGGCGCTGAGCCAGGCTCGGCCACCGGCTCTGGACCCGCCCCGGAATCCCGGTCAGCCCCCGGCCCTGAGCCCAGCTCCGCGACCGTCTCCCGGCCCGGCGAAGGGCCCGGCGAAGGGCCCGGCTCGAAGCCCCCCTCCCCGCCCCCCTCAAACCCCGCCCCGGCAAGGCCCGCCAGCCGGGTCCGCAGATCCGCCGACCAGTCCCGCCACCCCTCCGCGGTGAGCGCCAGAAATATCTGCTCGCGCGTCTCGAAGTAGCGCAGCATCGCGGACTTGTGCATGCCGACCGCCGCGGCGATGTCCGTGAGGGTCACCTCGCGGACGCTGCGCTCGCCGCCGAGGGTGCGGGCGGCGGCCAGGATCGCCTGCTCCCGCTGCTGTTTCGCCGCCGCGCTGCGGGCCCGCCGGGGTGCTGCTGTCGTCATGCCACAAACGCTAACACAACCAAGTTGCACTAATAACGAAACCGTGTTTCGCTAGAACCATGACCACACAGACCTGGCTCATCACCGGTTCGTCCCGCGGCTTCGGCCGCAACCTCGCCGTCGCGGCCCTGGAGGCCGGCGACCATGTCGTGGCCACGGCCCGCAGGCCGGAGCAGCTGGCCGACCTCGTGCGGAAGTACGGAGACCGCGTCCTGCCCGTCG
Organism: Streptomyces sp. NPDC056734; assembly: GCF_042790455.1. Taxonomy (NCBI): domain Bacteria; kingdom Bacillati; phylum Actinomycetota; class Actinomycetes; order Kitasatosporales; family Streptomycetaceae; genus Streptomyces; species Streptomyces sp. NPDC056734. Next base: position 34,683 of record NZ_JBHTZD010000011.1, on the reverse strand, counting down.
CGCTCGACGTCACCGACCGGACGGCCGCCGAGGCCGCCCTGAAGGCGGGCGTCGACCGGTTCGGCCGGGTGGATGTCGTGGTCAACAACGCCGGATACGCCAACCTCGCCGCGATCGAGAACACCCCCGCGGACGACTTCCACCGGCAGTTCGCCACCAACTTCTGGGGCGTCTACCACGTCTCCACGGCCGCGATCCCGGTCCTGCGGGCGCAGGGCGGCGGCACGATCGTGCAGTTCTCCTCGATCGGCGGCCGGGTCGGCGGCACGCCCGGCCTCGGTTCCTACCAGGCGGCCAAGTTCGCCGTGGACGGCTTCACCCGGGTGCTGGCGGCCGAGACCGCGCCGTTCGGCATCACCTGCCTGGTCGTGGAACCGGGCGGCTTCGCCACCGACTGGGCCGGTTCGTCGATGCGGGTCCCGGACGTCCCCGCGGAGTACGACGCGACCGTCGGCGAGATGGCCCGGCTGGTCAGCGGCCCGGTGTCGGTGGCGGGCGACCCGCAGCGGGCCGGGGAGATCCTCGTCCGGGTCGTCAAGCACCCGAACCCGCCGACCCATCTGGTCCTCGGGGCGGGTGCCGTGCGAATGGCGCAGGCGTACTCGCACAGCCAGTTGGAGGAGGCCGCCGCCTGGGAGCGGGTGAGCGGTTCGGCCGACTTCGGCCAGGAGTACCCGGTCGACCTGGTCGACCCGGCACCGAAGTAGGCCCGCGGCCCCTCGCGGGCAAGCACACGACGCCTGACATACCGACTGACCTACCGACTGACACACACCACTGACACACACCGAAGCAGACTCAGGCAAAGGGCGGGACCATGGCACAGTTCACGGACAAGGTGGCGCTGGTGACCGGCGCCGGCAGCGGAATGGGCGCGGCGACGGCGATCCTCCTCGCCGAGCGGGGCGCCGCCGTCACCCTGGTCGGCCGACGCGCCGAGAAGCTGGAGGAGGTCGCGCGGCGGATCAAGGACGCCGGCGGCCAGGCCCTCGCCGTCCCCGGCGATGTCAGCGACGCGGCCGACGTCCAGCACGCCGTCACCCAGACCGTGGAGACCTTCGGCGGCCTCCACCACGGGGTCAACAACGCGGGTGTGACGGGGAACTTCATCCCCACCGCCGATATGCCCCTGGACCACTGGCGCAAGGTCATCGGGATCAATCTCGACGGCCTCTTCCACGGCCTGAAGTACCAGATCCCGGCGATCATCGCGAGCGGCGGCGGCGCGATCGTCAATGTCTCCAGCGTGTTCGCCGACCGGGGCGGCCCGACCGTCGAGTACTCCACCGCCAAGCACGGCATCCGCGGTCTGACCCGCACCGCCGCCAAGGAGTACGGCGCCCAGGGCGTACGTATCAATGAACTCCAGCCCGGCGTGATCGACTCCGAGATGACCCAGGCCAACCCGGCGGCCACCCAGGAGGTCGCCGAGCGGGGCGTGCCGCTGGGCCGGATCGGACGCGGCGCGGAGATCGCCACCGCCATCGCCTTCCTGCTGTCCGACGACGCCTCCTACATCACCGGCGCGCATCTCGCGGTCGACGGGGGCTTCCTGGCCTGACCGGCGAGGTCCGACTCCCACCATCCCCCTTCACACACAACGGCCCGCCCCCCGGCGGGCCGTTCGGCATGCCGCGTCCGGTCCCCCGGGCACGGTGGCGGAGGGTCATCGCACCCTCCTGACCGCCAAGTTCGGTGAGTTATGTTGAACGTCCTCGGGAAACGAAGGAGGCGCACCGGTGCCCACGTCCCAGCAGGCACGCGCACAGGCATCCGCGATCACCTCGGGGAAAGCGGCTCCGGAGGCCGAGGCGGCCCCGGTCTCCCAGCTCAGAACGCTCTTCGACCGCCAGCGGCTGTCCCCGGGGCACCGCAGGATCGCCCAGTACCTGATCGAGCACCTCCACGAGGGCGCGTTCCTGTCGGTCACCGAGATCGCCGACCGGGTCGGGGTCAGCCAGCCCTCGGTGACCCGGTTCGCCACCGCGGTGGGCTTCAGCGGTTACCCCGCGCTACGGGAGAAGCTCCAGGCGATCGCCCTCGGCACGTTCTCCGGCGCCGCCGACGAGAACCGGGGCAATGAACTCCAGGCGGCGGTGGACGCCGAGATCGAGAACCTGGAGAACCTGCGGCGGGACTTCGCCGACCCGGACCAGGTCATCGACATCGGCCGCGAGCTGGCCGCCTCGACCCCGCTCACCGTGCTCGGGCTGCGCATCTCCGCCTCGCTCGCCGAGTACTTCGCCTACGCCGCGCGGCGGATCCACCCGGACGTCCGGCTGGTGACCCGGGGCGGCAGCGTCGCGTACGACGCGCTGCTCCAGTCGCACGCGGCCGGGGGTTCGTGGGTGCTGGCCTTCTCGATGCCCCGGCACGCCCAGGAGACCCTGTCCGCGGTCAAGGTGGCGCGGGACGCCGGGCTGCGGGTCGCGCTGATCACGGATCTCGCGCTGGGCGCGGTGGCCGACGCGGCGGACGTCACCTTCGCCACCGGCACCGGATCCCGCCTGGTCTTCGACTCGTACGCGGCCCCGGGGCTGATGGCCGCCGCGCTGCTCCAGGCGATGACCGACGCCGATCCGGAGCGGACGCACGGCCGGCTGGAGGAGTACGACCACATCTCGGAGCAGCACCAGTTCTTCCTGCGGGACTGACCACTTCTCCTTACGGGACTGACGGGACCGGCCGCCCACTTTGCGGCACAGTCCATACACAGCACGCGTGAATGTTTTCATACGGCTTGAAAACCGATCGGCATATATAAATACTTCTTGCGGATCACGCACCGCCCGCAGAGAGCCGACGTTCCGCCATGCGCACAGCAGCAGACGAACCGCCGCGCGGGCCGCGCCTGCCCTTCACAGAGGGCTCACGTTCGAACATCCGGGACCGCCGTTCCCTACCCACGACGGACTCCGGGGTGTTCGGTCGGGCCTCGCCTGCGCGAGCGCCCGCGGCGGTCCCGGTCATCCCCTAGACCGGGGCCGCCCAACTCTCGGATCTCAGCCGACGCCGCCGTCCCACCCGGAAGCGAAACCCATGTCCCTGACGTACCCGCGAACCAATTCGGACTGGCCGTGCCAGGTCAAGATCCCCGGCAGCTACGACTGGGAGCGCTCGGCCGCCAAATGGCTGCGCGAGCTGGTCCCGGCCCGCTACGCCGGGTATCCGGCGCTGATCCGGCATCCGGTGCTGCTCGCCCGGCACGCGGAGATCCAGGTGCAGCAGGAGGTCCGGATCGCCCGCACGGCCTTGCAGACGGCCCGCGCCGACCTGCCGCGCCTCGGGGTGCCCGAGTCGGTGATCGAGCACACCATCAAGCTGTACGCGGCCGAGGTGCTCCAGTTGCAGCACATCGCCCGCAGTGTCCGCGCGGTGGGCCAGGCCCTGGCGGACCACAACAACACCCGCCGGGCCGCCTAGGGCCGGACGAGCCCCACCACCGCCGCCGCCAAGCGCACCGAGTTCCCTCTTCCCACAGCACTCAGTGCCATCCATGCCGAAGTGATGCTACGTTCCCCGGCATGACCTCCATCGATCCCGGCAGCGGCGGGAAAGCGGACGCGGCGGGCAAGCCGCCCATGCGGGACGCGCTGGTCGCGGCGGCGTTCCAGCTCTTTCTGGAGCGGGGCTACGAGGAAACCACCGTCGACGACATCGTGGCGCTGGCCGGGGTCGGACGGCGGTCCTTCTTCCGCTACTTCCCCTCCAAGCTGGACGTGGTCTTCCCGGACCACGACCGGTGCCTGGCGGACATGACGGAGTTCCTGGCCGACAGCGCCCCGGACGACGAGCCGGTGCGCCGGGTGTGCGACGCGGCCCGGCTGGTGCTGCGGATGTACGAGGAGAACCCGACGTTCTCCGTACAGCGCTACCGGCTCACCAAGCAGGTGCCGGGGCTGCGGACGTACGAACTGTCGGTGGTGTGGCGCTACGAGCGGGCGCTGGCCGACTTTCTGCGCGACCGGTTCGCGGGCCGGCGGGACGGCATTCTGCGGGCCGATGTGATCGCCGCCGCGGTGGTCGCCGCGCACAACAACGCCCTGCGGGCCTGGCTGCGTTCGGACGGGCGGTGCGACGCGGACGCGGCCGTGAACCACGCCCTGGGGCTGGTGCAGTCGTCCTTCGGACTGCCCGGCGGGCCGCCTGCCGAGGAGACGCCCGAGGACGTGGTGGTCGTGGTGTCCCGGCGCGGGGCGCCTTTGTGGCGCGTGGTGCAGGAGATCGAGACGACCCTCGCCCGCGACTGACCCGCCCACCGAAGCCCTCCGCAATGCCCCGCACAGAATTCCCATCATTTCAGGGTACGCAGTACCTTTACGGTTGACACTCAGTGCCATAAAGTATGGCTTGTGCACGGTGGCACGAAGGACCGCGCACGGCGTGCGCGGTGAGCCGCGCACGCGGGATTCCGGCCGAGTGTGCAGGGAGTTGACCAGCGTGTACCACCACCCCTCAGGGAGCTTCGCTCAGCAGGGAGCCGGCCTCGCGGCGGGCGTGCTCGACCCTCAGCCCCCGAAGGAGGAGTCGATCCTCTTCCAGCGCTGCGACTGGTGCGGCACGGCGATGTACCACCGCCTGCTCTGCCCGGTCTGCCAGGGCAGTGATCTGCGCACCGACCGCAGCACGGGCACCGGCACGGTCCGCCACACCACGGTGGTGCACCGCAACACCCCGGCGGCCCGCAATGTGTCGCTGGTCGAGATGGCGGAAGGGTTCGTCGTGCGCGGCCGGGTCATGGGCCCGCTGATCGCCATCCACAGCGGCGACCGGGTCCGGCTGACCACGGCGAAGGACCCGGTGCGCGGCGAGCCCGTGTTCCAGCTGGTCGAGGAGCCCTACCGGGCCTGGAGCTGACCGGCCGTCATCCGGCGGGCGTCAGGGTGATCCTGATGCCGACGGTGCCGTCGGACCCCCGCCGCAGCCGGCTGCCCCACAGGGTGAGCCGGCCGATGATCCCGTACTTGCGCACCAGCAGTCGGCGCACCCGGGCGGTGGCCTGCGCGTCGCAGATCTCCGCCGTGCCCGGCACCTGCTCGCCCTTCGGCCTGCCGCGCGCGTCACAGGGTCCGACCAGCACGTCGGCCCGGTTGCGGATCCGCTTGACCTTCCAGGAGTCGCTGACCGTCCAGACCGCGAGCGCGTCCCCGTCGCCCACCACCCAGACCGGCGTGGCGACCGGGCTGCCGTTCTTCCGGTAGCTGGTGATCAGCAGGTACTGGCCTTCGGCGAGCCGGGTGGTCGTGGCGTCCATGGCGGGCAGTGTACGGGGTTTGCCCGGAGGTAACACCGGGGGTACGCCGCCGACGGGGCACCACCCCATCCCCGTACGCCACCCATCTCACCCCACCAACACCGCACCTCACCCCACCCCCGTCGCCATCCTCTCCACCGCCTCCGTGAGGATCTCCGGCGAGGTCGCCAGGTTCAGCCGCAGATGGCCGGCGCCGCCCGTGCCGAAGGCGAGGCCCGAGCTGAGGGCCACCCGGCCGCGTGCCAGGAAGACCTCCGCCGGGTCGTCGCCCAGACCGAGCGCGCGGCAGTCGAGCCACGCCAGACAGGTCGCCTCGCCGGGCCGGTACCGCACCCCCGGCAACCGCTCGGCGAGCAGCCGGGCGACAAGGCGCCGGTTCTCGTCGAGGCCGGTCAGCAGCGCGTCCAGCCAGGCGGTGCCGTCACGCAGGGCGGCGGTGTGGGCGATGACACCGAGGTGGCTCGGCCCGTGCCCGACCTCCTCGGGCAGCCGGGCGAGATCGGCGGCGGCGCCCGGACCGGCGAGGGCGAGGGCGGCCTTGAGCCCGGCGAGGTTCCACGCCTTGGAGGCGGACATCAGCGACAGCCCGGTTTCGGCGCCCGGCACGCTCAGATAGGGCACGAAGGCCACGCCCGCCGCGACGACCGGGGCGTGGATCTCATCGGCGACGACCCGCACCCCGTACCGCTCGGCGAGCGCGGCGACGGCGGACAGTTCGGCGGCGGTGTGCACGGTGCCGGTCGGGTTGTGCGGGCTGCACAGCAGATACCCGGCCCGCCCGCCGCCGCGCACGGCCCGCCGGAACGCCTCCTCCAGCGCACCGAGGTCGAGCCGCAGATCCGGCCCGAGCGGGGCCTCCACCACCCGCCGGTCCATGTGTTCCACGAACTGGTAGAAGGGCGGATACACGGGCGGGTTCAGCACGACCGGATCGCCCGGCCCGGTCACCAGCTTCAGCATCTCGACCACGCCCAGCATCACATCGGGCACGATCGCGCTGCGCTCCACCGCGAGCCCGTCCCAGCCCCACCGCTTCCCGGCGAACGCCCCGAGCGCCTCCGCGTAGGCGGTGCCCGCCGGGTACCCGGTGTCGCCGAGGGCGAGCGCCTCGCTCACCGCGCGGACCACGGGTTCGGCCAGCGGCACATCCATCTCGGCCACCCACAGCGGCAGCACGTCCTCGGGGTAGGTGCGCCATTTCATGCTGGTACGACATCGGAGCCGGTCGAGGGTGAGGGCGCGCAAGGGGTTCGGTGTGCCGGACGGGCCGGGTGATACGTGCGCGTTTGTGGTCATGAACCCAACATAAGCGTCCCCTGTGCACCCCGGCAGGGGCCCGGCGAGGGCGGACACGGCCCCGGCGGACCCGACCCCGGCCGCCGCTGAACACCCGTGGCGATCGCCGCGTACTGAGGGTGGGCGCTCGACTGCCGGAGGGCCCCGCGGTGTTGCCGCCGCGCGGTCGGGGTTCGGGAGCCATGGATGAGGCACGTACGACGACGGATCGTCCGCCGGGCGGCACGGCTGGCGGCCGTCGGCGGACTGCTCCTCGGAGGAGCGATGGTCACCCAGGCGGTGGCGAGCGAGCCGCCCGGCACCTCGGCCCTGACCCGTGCGGCGGGCACCGGGTCCGCCCTGGTGGACCGGCTGGGCGCGGGCCGTACGGCGGGCAGCTGGATCGGCGCGGACGGGCGGCCGGTCGTCGCGGTCACCGACGCGGCGGCGGCCGACGAGGTGCGCCGGGCGGGCGCCGAGCCCCAGCGGGTCCCGCACAGCATGCGGGACCTCAAGGACGCCACGGCCGCCCTGGACGAGGCGCCCCGGGTCGCGGGCACGGCGTGGGCGCTGGACTACCGGAGCAACGAGGTGGTGGTGCGCGCCGACCGGACCGTGTCCGCCGCCGACTGGTCACGGATGACCGAGGTCGCCGAGGGCATCGGCGGCTTCGTGCGGATGGAGCGCACCGAGGGCGCCTTCACCACCAGGCTGGGCGGGGCCCAACCGATCCTGTCGACGGCCGGGCGCTGCTCGGCCGGTTTCAATGTGACCGACGGCAGCCGGGACTACATCCTCACGGCGGGGCACTGCGGGCCGATCGGCTCGGTCTGGTTCGCCGACGACCGGGGCGCCGAGCAGCTCGGCCAAACCGTGCGCGGCAGCTTCCCCGGCGACGACTACTCGCTGATCCGGTACGCGGGCGGCCGGGCGGGCGAGGGCGCGGACGTGGTGGCGATCGGCGACGGGCAGGGGGTGCGGATCAGCGGCGCGGACGATCCGTCCGTGGGGCAGCGGGTGTTCCGCAGCGGCAGTACGAGCGGGCTGCGCGACGGGCGGGTGACGGCGCTGGAGGCGACCGTGAACTACCCGGAGGGCACGGTCACGGGGCTGATCGAGACGGATGTGTGCGCGGAGCCCGGGGACAGCGGCGGCCCGTTGTTCGCGGAGGGCATCGCGCTCGGCATCACATCGGGCGGCAACGGCGACTGCACGACGGGCGGTACGACGTTCTTCGAGCCGGTGACGACGACGCTCGCGGAGCTGGGCGTGCGGGTGATCGCCGCGGCACCGGCGCCCGGGGAGGATCCGGCGCCCGCGCCGTCGGACGCGGCCCTCGCGCCGGGAGCGGCGCGGCCGGGTTCCACCGCACCGGCCGGAGGTGGCGGTGCCGCGGCGCTGCTGGGGCCGCTGACGGATCCCAGAAACGTGCGGCCGGGGCTGCTGATCATCGTGGGGAGCCTGGTGGCGCTGGTGGGCACCCGGTACATCCGCGCGGAGCAGGACCGCAGGGCGTACCGCGACCGCTACTCGGCGACCTGGGGTTGAGGCCGCTCCCCCACGGGCCTGTCGGACGGGAAAGGTCGGACAGGCCCTGGACGGGGTGCGGCCGAAAAGGACGGCAGCGACGGCGGCGGCGGCAAGGCCGGCAGCGACGGCAGCGACGACAAGGCCGGCTTGCTCGGCGGAAGTCGGCCGAGGTCTGACGAAGAACGGGCTCCGGTGCGGGAAGCCCTGGGCGGGTGCCGGATCGGCGGTGGTGTCGGACGACGCCCGACACCCGACGACCGGCTCCGCGAGACGGCGCTCAGGCCGCCCGCGACGGCTGCGGGGCCGCGGCGGCCCACTCCAGGACGAGTCGCTGATACTCCTCGCGCTGCTCGCCGCTCAGTGTCCCGCCCGACCGGCGCCACAGGGCCCGGATCTCGTCGTTGACCTCGGCCGCCGATCGCTCGGAGTCGGGTTCAACAGTGGTGGACATGATGTGAAGCATACGGCGCCCGAGGTGAAGGCCACGTCAGCAATCATGAACTTATCGGACATAATCGACCGTGTTGCTGATCACGTCCATCTACCAGGAAGTCGTGCGGAGTTCAACCGTTACCGCAGGAGATAGTTCAGCATTTGATGGCCCTCGGCACCGGCCGACCGAGGACGGCCAGGGTGGCGCCGCGGACGGCTCAGGTGCCCGGCTTGCGGCCGTACACGTACACGTCGTCGCCGTTCTTCAGCAGCGACCAGTACTTCTGGGCGACGGTCCTGGTCATGTTGACGCAGCCGTGCGAGCCGGGCGGGTTCCACATGCTGACGCCGGCGGAGTGGAAGGCCTGGCCGCCGTCGAAGAACTGCGCGTAGGGCATCGGGACGTCGTAGATGGAGGAGACGTGGTCGATGTTGCGCCAGTAGATCTTCTTCAGGCCGGTGCGGGTCTCGTAGCCGTCGCGGCCCGTGCGGACCGGGACCGGGCCGTAGACCAGGCGGCTGCCGTCCTGGATCCAGCTGAGCTGGAGGGTCAGGTTCACACAGGCGATCCGGCCCTTGTCGACCGGGCACTTGCCGTCCTTGTTGGGCTTGTTGCCGACGGCCTTCTGCTTGTTCATGAGGTCCATCGCGCCCCAGGTGACCGGACCCGCGTAGCCGATGTTCGGCTTGATGCCGTGCTTGTTCTGGAACGCCTGGATCGCCTTGCAGTCGGCGGTGGACTGCTTGCCGTCGACCGGGCGGCCGAGGAACTTCTCGACCTGCTTCTGGTGGGGCCCCGCCTGTGTCGTACAGCTCGCCGCCTGCGCGGGCGCCGCGCCCAGCCCGATCACGAGCGGTGCCACCAGCGCGGTGGCCCCCGCCACGACGACGCCACGTCTGCGTATGTCCCCCATGCCCGTCATGCCCGTACCCCTCATCTGCGCGTCCGCGCACCCGCACCGCGCGCACCTCGCGCGGTTCCGTCCAGCTAGACCGGCGCCGGACCGGATCGGTTGTGGCGGGGCGCCGGCCGCGACGGAACCGTGACAATCGAGGCACCCCGGTGGCAGCCCTCACGGCCGGACCTCGGACGCCCGGGGCCGGGCGTCAGCCTTCGTCGCCGCCGCGCCAGGCCGCCCGGAATCCCGAGTCCACCGCCGTGAGGCCGCCGTCGACGGTCAGGGTCGTGCCGGTGATCCAGGCGGCGTCGCGGGAGGCGAGGAAGGCGACGGCGGCGGCGATGTCGTCCGGTTCGCCGACCCGGCCGAGCGGGTAGAGAGCGCCGACCGCGTCGAGTGCCTCGTCGCGGCCCTCCCAGGCCGGGGTGCGTACGGTGCCGGGGGCCACCAGATTGACCCGCACCCCACGACCGGCCGCGTGTCCGGCGAGGGTGCGGGTCAGGGAGCCGAGGCCGGCCTTGGCGGCGCTGTAGGCGTGGTTGCCGAAGTCGCGCAGCCCGTTGACGGAACCGACGCTGACGATCGCCCCGCGTCCGGAGGCGGCGAGGTGGGGCAGGGCGGCGCGGCTGCACCGGTAGGCGCCGGTGAGGGTGACGTCGAGGTCGAGGGCCCAGGCGTCGTCCTGCTCGTCCTCGAAGCGCGGGGCGTCGGGCGAGCAGTGGTAGGCGTTGTTGACCAGGACGTCCAGGGAGCCGAAGGCGCTCACCGCGTGGGCGACGGCCGCCTCGACCGAGGTCCGGTCGGTCACATCGCAGGCGAACGCCTCGGCGGACAGGCCCTGTTCGCGCAGAGCGCCCGCCGTCCGCCGCGCGGCGGGATGATCGACGTCGGTGACCAGGACCCGGGCGCCCTCCTGCGCGAAACGGCGGACGACGGCCGCGCCGATGCCCCTGGCCGCGCCGGTGACCAGAACCCCGTACCCCTCGAAGCGCTCGCTGTCAGCCATGGGGCGAACCTACTGCCCGGGAGATCATCGCGGCAGATAGCGTGCGCCCATGTCTGAGTTCCTGGGGCAACTGCCCGCTCTGATAGGTGTCGTGGTCGGCGCGCTCGGCTCGTATGTGGCGGTGATGCGGGGCGAACAGGTCCGGTTCCGGCGGGAGCAGGCGGCCCGGTGGGAGGAGCGGCTGCTCACGGTGTACGCCGACTACGCGCGGGCGCTGAAGACGTCCGTCACCCTGTCCTACCGGGTCGCCGCGCACCTCGGCAACGACCCGCATCCGCATCCGCTCACCCCCGAGGAGGCCGCGCCGCTGCTGGCCGAGGCGACGGTGGCCCGGGATCCGTCGGGCGAGACGCTGCTTCTGCTGGGCAGCGCGGAGGTGGTGGCGAAGGCGCGGACGTGGGTGGTGGCCGTGATGGAGATGGAGTCGTTCCTGCGGGCCGGGACCCGCGATCCGCGGGCGTGGGGTGCGCTGATGGAGCGGCAGCGGGCCGCGCGGGAGGCGTACTACGCGGCCGTACGCGGTGATCTGGCGCTGCCGCCGGGCCACGGTGGGCGCTGGGCCCTGCCGGTGCCCGGTGACGCGGCCGGGCGGCAGCGGTAGGAGGCTGCCCGGGGGCAGCGGTGGCCCGGTCCGGCCGCAGCCGTGGCCTTTGGCCGGTCCGGGGTCAGCGGTAGCCGGTGGTGTCCGCGGGCCTGTCCTGGTCCTGGACCTCGACGATGTAGCGCCAGGCGTCGGGGCGGCTGCCGTCCAGGTCGGTGAAGCCGTACTCCTGGGCGAGGCCGCCGCTGGACAGTGACCGGCCGTTGAACCGGTGCACCTCGGGGTCGGCGGCGAGCGCGGCGACCGCGCGGCCGACGAAGCGCGGGCTCTCGGAGATCGCGAAGTGCGGGACCTGGCCGAGGGCGTCGCGCCAGTTGTCCTCGCGGACCCCGAAGCCCTCCAGCATGATCTCCGAGCGCATCCAGCCCGGGGTGAGGGTGACGGCGGTGGCGCCGCGCGGGCCCAGTTCATGGCCGAGGGCGAAGCCCATCCGCAGTACGGACGTCTTGGCGAGGTCGTAGAAGTAGTTCACGCGGTAGTGGGCGGTGTTGTAGTCGGCGGTGCCGTCGGTCATCTCGATCACCAGGCCGCCCGGGTGGCGCAGCAGCAGGGGCAGGGCGTGATGGCTGGTGATCGCGTGGGTCTCGACGGCGAGGCGGAGCAGCCGCAGGCCGTTGTCCAGGTCGTGCTCCCACATCGGGGTGTCCCACTCGAAGAGCTTCTCGCCGCCCCAGATGTCATTGACCAGGACATCGAGCCGCCCCTGTTCGTCGTCGACGCGGCCGACGAGGGCGGCGACCTGCGCGGGGTCCAGATGGTCGGTGGGGACGGCGATGCCCTGGCCGCCGGCCTCGGTGACCAGGTCGGCGGTGTCCTCCAGGGTCTCGGGGCGGTCGTACTCGGAGCGGCGGGCGCGGGTGCTGCGGCCGGTGACGTAGACGGTGGCGCCGGCCGCGCCCAGTTCCACGGCGATCCCGCGTCCGGCGCCCCGGGTCGCCCCGGCGACCAGTGCCACCTTGCCCTGCAACGGTGCTGACATGTCCGTACTCCTGTGGGGTGCGCGTGCTGTCGTACCTGCTCGTACCTGGCTGTCACCACTGTCACGGGAAAGCCGGACATCTTCTGTCGGTATTGACGTCGGTATTGCCGGCGAGTCGCTGTCCTCCCGTGCGGGGCGTCCGGGATCAGTGCCCGCGTGCGATCCACTCCTGGAGGTGGGGGGCCTCGGCGCCGATGGTGGTGGGGTCGCCGTGTCCGGTGAGGACCCGGGTCCCGGGCGGCAGGGTGAGGAGCCGGTCGCGGATCGAGTCGATGATCGTCGGGAAGTGGGAGTACGAGCGTCCGGTGGCACCCGGTCCGCCCTGGAAGAGGGTGTCGCCGGTGAAGACCGCGCCGAGCCCGGGGTCGTACAGGCAGACGGCGCCCGGGGCGTGGCCGGGGGTGTGCAGGACGCGCAGGTCGGCGCCCGCGGTCTCGATGACCTGGCCGTCGGTGAGATGCGCGTCGGGTGCGCGGTGGGGGTGGGTGAGCTTCCACAGCGGGAGGTCGTCGGAGTGCAGCCAGATGGGTGCTCCGGTGCGCTCGGCGAGCGCGGGGGCGGCGTTCACGTGGTCGTTGTGGGCGTGGGTGCACACGATCGCGGTGAGCCGGCGGTCCCCGACGGCCGTGGCGATGGCGTCGGCGTCGTGGGCGGGGTCGATGACGAGGACCTCGTGGTCGTCGCCGACGAGCCAGACGTTGTTATCGACGTCCCAGGTGCCGCCGTCGAGCGTGAACTGCCCGGAGGTGACGAGGTGTTCGATGCGGGCGGTCATCAGAGCACCACCACCGAGCGCAGGACATCGCCCTGGTGCATCCGCTCGAACGCGTGCTCCACCTGGTCGAGGGCGATGGTCTCGGTGACGAACGCGCCGAGGTCCAGCCGTCCTTGCAGATGGAGGTCGATCAGCATGGGGAAGTCGCGGGAGGGCAGACAGTCGCCGTACCAGGAGGACTTCAGGGCGCCGCCCCGGCCGAAGAAATCGAGGAGCGGAAGCTCCAGCTTCATCTCGGGGGTGGGGACGCCGACCAGGACGACGGTCCCGGCGAGGTCGCGGGCGTAGAACGCCTGCCGGTACGTCTCCGGGCGGCCGACCGCGTCGATGACGACATCGGCGCCGAAGCCGCCGGTCAGCTCGCGGATCGCCTCGACGGGGTCGGTGTCCTTGGAGTTGACGGTGTGGGTGGCGCCCATGGCGCGGGCCTGCTCCAGCTTGCGGTCGTCGATGTCGACGGCGATGATCCGGGCCGCGCCGGCCAGCCGGGACCCGGCGATCGCCGCGTCCCCGACGCCGCCGCAGCCGATGACGGCGACGGTGTCGCCCCGGCCCACATTGCCGGTGTTGATCGCGGCGCCGATACCGGCCATCACCCCGCAGCCCAGCAGTCCGGCGACGGCGGGTGACACGGCCGGGTCCACCTTGGTGCACTGCCCGGCGGCGACCAGGGTCTTCTCGGCGAAGGCGCCGATGCCCAGGGCCGGGGACAGCTCGGTGCCGTCGGTGAGCGTCATCCGCTGTTTCGCGTTGTGGGTGTCGAAGCAGTACCAGGGGCGCCCGCGCAGACAGGCGCGGCACCGGCCGCACACGGCACGCCAGTTGAGGATCACGAAGTCGCCGGGCGCCACGTCGGTGACCCCCGCGCCGACGGACTCCACCACGCCCGCGGCCTCGTGCCCGAGCAGGAAGGGGAAGTCGTCGTTGATGCCGCCCTGCTTGTAGTGCAGATCGGTGTGGCAGACGCCGCACGCCTGGACGCGCACGACGGCCTCGCCCGGACCGGGGTCCGGCACCACGATGGTCTCGACCCTGACCGGCTCGTCCTTGCCCGGTGCGATGACTCCGCGCACTTCCTGCGCCATGTGCAGCCCCTCTCGTCGGTGATCATGCGTCCCGCCGCCGACCCTACGCGTGATCGATCGGCCGCGGCCAGCACCGGGCCCCGCAGGGCGCCACCGGTCGCCGACCGGCCCTCGGACCCATGCCTGGCATACCCCCGGGGGTACTCTGCTACGGTGGCCGAAAGATACCCCCCGGGGTAATTGGCGGGTCGGTGTCCGGCGCCCATGTGGGCGAGGTGCCACCGCGCCGAAAGGAACGCGTCCGAGGAAAGCGCGAGAACGCGCGCGAGAACGCGCACGACGAACGTGTACGAGGAACGTGTACGAGGAAGGAGTGCCGCCGTGTATTTCGTCGACGCCATCGACGTGCCCGGACTGGGCAACCGCGGCTATCTGGCGGGCGGCGCCGACAGCGCCGTGGTGATCGACCCGCCGCGCGACGCGGACCGAGTGATCGCCGCCGCCGCCCGGCGCGGGGTGCGCATCACGCAGGTCGCCGAGACCCATGTCCACAACGACTACGTCTCCGGCGGTCTGGAGCTGGCCCGGCTCACCGGCGCCGCCTATCTGGTGCCCGCGCGGGCCCGGGTCGGCTACGCGCGCGTGCCGGTCGAGGACGGGGACCGGGTGACGGTCGACGCCGGACTGGAGCTGCGCGCCCTGGCCACGCCCGGCCATACGCCGCATCACCTGTCGTACGTCCTGGAGGACGGCGGCGCGGCGGCGGCGGTGTTCACCGGGGGTTCGCTGCTGATCGGCACGGTCGGGCGGCCCGATCTGGTCGAGCCCCGGCTGACCCGGCGGCTCGCGCACGCGCAGTACGACTCGGCGCACCGGCTGGCGGCCGAGCTGCCGGACGCCACGGAGGTGCTGCCCACGCACGGCTTCGGCAGCCTGTGCGCGGCCACGCCGTCCGGCGAGGGGGTGGGGGCGAGCACCATCGGCCGGGAGCGGATGGCCAACGAGGCCCTGGTCAAGGACGCCGGTACCTTCGTCGCCGGGCTGCTGGCCGGGCTGGACGACATTCCCGCGTACTACGCCCACATGGGCCCGGTCAATGCCGACGGTCCCGCGCCGGTGGATCTGACGCCGCCGCGCCGCGCGGACGCCCGGGAGATCGCGGACCGGCTGGCCGCCGGGGAGTGGGTGGTCGATCTCCGGAACCGGGTCGCGTTCGCGCACGGCCATGTCGCCGGGGCGCTGAACTTCGAGGCGGCGGGACAGTTCGCCGTCCAGCTGGCCTGGCTGCTGCCGTGGGGCAGGCCGGTGACGCTGCTCGCGGAGTCGGCCGGGCAGCTCGCCGCCGCCCAGCGGGAGCTGGTGCGCGTCGGCATCGACCGGCCCGCCGCGGCGGCCACCGGCGCCCCGGCCGAGTGGCTGGTGCCGGGTGAGACGCCCCGTGCGTTCCCGCGCGCCACGTTCGCCGACCTCGCGGCCCGCACGGACGGAGTCGTCCTCGACGTACGACGGGACCGGGAGCGGTCGGCCGAGCACATTCCCGGCTCGCTGCACATCCCGCTGCACCGGCTGCGCGACCGGCTCGCGGAGCTGCCGGACACCACGGTGTGGGTGCACTGCGCCGGGGGCGCGCGGGCGGCCGTCGCGGCCTCGATGCTCGACGCGGCGGGGCATCCGGTGGTCGCCGTCGACGACAGCTTCGACGCCGCGCGGGCGGCCGGGCTGACCGTGGCGGCGGGGCTCCCGTGAGCACGCTGGTCCTGATCCTGGCCCTGTCGGCGGGGGCCCTCACCGGGCTGGCGCTCGGTGCGCTGGGCGGCGGGGGCAGTGTGCTCGCCGTGCCCGCGCTGATCTATCTGCTGGGCTTCACGCCGGCCGCGGCGGCGACCGCGAGCCTGGTCGTCGTCACGATCACCTCGGTGACGGCTCTGGCCGGGCACGCGCGCGGGGGCACGGTCGACTGGCGCCGGGGCGCCCTCTTCGCCCTCGCGGGCCTGGCCCCCGCGGCACTCGGCGGCGCGCTCTCCACCCGTCTTCCGGCTGCCGCCCTCACCGGGGCGTTCGCCGTCCTGGCGGGGGTGGCGGCGTTGGGGATGCTGCGTGCGTCTCCCTACGGGGGTGGGGGCGGGGCGCGGCGCGGGCGTGGGGACGGGGCGCGGCGCGGCGGTGGGGCGGTCCGCCGGGGGCGGGGGCGCGGGGGCGGGACGGTCGTCCGGGGGCTGCGGCGCGGAAACGGGACCGTCGTGCGGGGTCGGCGCGGAGGTGGGACGGTCCGCCGAGGGCGGGGGGTGGGTGCTGGGCTCGTGACGGGGGGTGGCGCTGGGCCCGTCGCGAGAGCCTGCGTCAGGCGCGTCGCGGGAGCCGAGGCTGGGCGAGTGGTGGAAGCCAGTACCGGACGCGTCCCGGGCGCCGGAGTCGGGCGCGTCCCAGGGGCCGATACCGGGCCCGTCGCCGGAGCCAAGGCCGGGCCCGTCGCCGGAGCCAACGCCGGGTGCGTCGCCGGGGCCGGGGTTGGGCTGGGGGCCGTTACCGGGGTGCTGGGGGTGGGTGGGGGCTTTCTCGCTGTGCCGGCGTTGGTGAAGGTGGTGGGGCTGCGGATGCGCGTCGCCGTGGGCACCAGCCTGCTGGTCATCAGCATCAACTCGGTCGTCGCCCTGGCCGGGCGGGCGGGCGCGTCCGTGCCCGTCGACTGGGCGCCGGTCGCGCCGTTCGCGGCCGCGGCCGTGCTGGGCGCCTGGGACGGGCGGCGGCTCGCGGCGAAGGTATCGGCCGGGACGCTTCAGCGGGTCTTCGCGTGGGGGTTGCTGGGGGTGGCGGCGTTCATGCTGGTGGAGGCGGTGCTGTGAGCCCCCTGATGACCGGCCGTCGGCCGCCTTCGGTCAGGCCAGGGAGAGGAACAGGCGCTCCAGGCGTGCCTTCATCTCCTCGGCGGACTCCCCGTCGCTGCGGCCCTTCTCCAGGTCCGTCACACACTGCTGGAGCCCGGTCGCGATGATCGCGAACCCCGCCCGGTCCAGCGCCCGCGACGCGGCGGCCAGCTGGGTCACCACGTCCTCGCAGTCCCGCCCCTCCTCGATCATCCGGATCACCCCGGAGATCTGCCCCTGTGCCCGACGCAGCCGGTTCAGCACCGACTTCAGATCATCGCCTTCGAACCGAAGCTCCACGATCAACTCCTCCACATACCCTCGGGGGTATATTACCTCCCCCTCGGGCTTCCAGAAAGGTATCTCCCGCTCATGAGCACTCCCCTCGCCCTCGACGCCGACCAGGCCCGTACCCGGCTCGCCGAGCTGACCGTCATCGACGTGCGCACGCCCGGCGAGTACGCCTCCGGCCATCTGCCCGGCGCCCTGAACATCCCGCTGGACCAGCTCGGCCGGGCCCTGCCCGCACTGCGCGAGCTGCGCGGCGAACTGCTTGTCGTGTGCGCCTCCGGGGCCCGTTCGGCGAACGCCTGCGCGCTGCTCGCCGAGGAGGGCGTCCGGGCCATGACGCTGACCGGCGGCACGGCCGACTGGTCGCGGCGCGGCCACGCCCTGGGCCGCCCGGCGTCCGGTGCGCGCGCCGTGTGGCCGATGGACCGGCAGGTCCGGTTCACCGCCGGGACCCTCGTCCTGACCGGCCTGGCGCTGGGACTTCTGCACCCCGCCTGGCTGTTGCTGTCGGTGGGGATCGCGGGCGGCCTGGTCTTCTCCGCGGTCACCGGCACCTGCGGGATGGCCGCGCTGCTGGCGAAGCTGCCGCACAACCGCCCGCGTCCGGCGGACCTGGAGGAGACGCTGGCGCGGCTGGCGGCGACGGCCGGGCGCTGACGGGGAAGATCGGGCGGCCCGTTGTCAGTGGCTCCCCGTACGCTGACAAGCATCGTCCGATCGGGTCCGCGTCGTCCAAGGAGCCCTGTGAGCACCGCACACACGGAGACCGTCACGCCCCCGTGGCGCATGCTCCTCGGCTATGTCCGGCCGCACCGCTGGGCGTTGCTGCTCGGCGCGGTGCTCTCGCTGGTCACCGGGGCCACCGGGCTGCTGCTGCCGCTGGTGGCGCGGGGATTGATCGACGATCTGGAGCACGACCGGGCCATCACGGGCGCGTTGGTCGCGATGTCCGGCCTGGTCGTGGCCAACGCGGCGGTGGGCGGGGTCGGCGCGTACGTCCTGCGGCGCACGGCCGAGTCGGTGGTGCTCGGCGCCCGGCGCACCCTCTCCTCCTATCTGCTGCGGCTGCGCATATCCGCCGTGGACCGCAGCGAGCCCGGCGATCTGATGGCCCGGATCACCTCCGACACCACGCTCCTGCGCGAGGTCACCGCCGACTCCCTGGTGGGCCTGGGCACCGGCGGGCTCACACTGGTCGCGACGCTGGTGATGATGGGCGTCGTCGATCCGGTGCTGCTCGGCGTCACCCTCGCGGTGATCCTCGGCGCCAGTACGGTGCTCACGGTCATCGTGCCGCGCATCAACCGGGCCAGCAGACAGGCCCAGGCCGCGGTGGGCGTGATGGGTGCCTCGCTGGAGCGGGTGCTGGGCGCGCTGCGCACGGTGAAGGCGTCCGGCGCCGAGCACCGCGAGGAGCAGCGGCTGCACGAGGCGGCCGAGGAGTCCTGGCGGCAGAGCGTGCGCGCCGCCAAGTGGTCCGCCGCCGCGGGCAACACCGCCGGGCTGGCGATGCAGATCGCCTTCATCACCGTGCTCGCGGTGGGCGGGGCGAGGGTGGCGACCGGCGCGGTGGATGTCGGCACACTCGTCGCGTTCCTGCTCTACGTCTTCTATCTGATGATGCCGATCCAGCAGGTCGTCGGGGCGATCACCCAGTACCAGGCGGGCTCGGCGGCCCTGAGCCGGATCCAGGAGGCGCTGAACCTGCCGGCCGAACCCCGGCCGACGGCCGCCCCGTTGCCCGCGCCGGAGACCAGTCCCGCGGCGGTCACCTTCGAGGACGTCCGGTTCCGGTACGCGGACGATCTGCCGTACGTCCATCACGGGGTGAGCTTCGAGGTGCCGCCGCAGGGCATGACGGCGTTCGTGGGACCGTCGGGCGCCGGGAAGACGACGGTGTTCTCGCTGATCGAGCGGTTCTACGATCCCGAGTCGGGCGTGATCACCCTGGACGGCCGGGAGGTCGGCCAGTGGGAACTGCCCCGGCTCCGGGCGGCCATCGGGTATGTGGAGCAGGACGCGCCCGTGCTGTCGGGTTCGCTGCGGGAGAATCTGCTGCTGGGCCATCCGGAGGCGGACGACGGCCAGGTGGCGCGGGTGCTCAAGACGACCCGGCTGGACGGCCTGGTGGAGCGGCTGCCGGACGGACTGGACACCCTGGTCGGCCATCGTGGCACCAAGCTGTCCGGCGGGGAGCGTCAGCGGGTCGCGATCGCCCGCGCGCTGCTGCGCCGCCCCCGGCTGTTGCTGCTGGACGAGGCGACCTCGCAGCTCGACGCGGTGAACGAGGCGGCGCTACGGGACACGGTGGCCGATGTAGCGCGGTCGACGACGGTGCTGGTGGTCGCGCACCGGCTGTCGACGGTGACGATGGCGGACCGGATCGTGGTGATGGACGCGGGCCGGGTCCGGGCGGTCGGCACCCACCAAGAGCTGGTGGCCGCCGATCCGCTGTACGCGGAGCTGGCGGCCACCCAGTTTCTTGCCACGACCGGGTAGGCCGGGGCGGGGGGATCCTCGCGGGCTCAGTACCCCACGGCGGGCACCAGGCCCGTGACCGGCGCGGCCAGATCGGTGAGCTGGTGCAGCTCGCTGAGCTGGTGGAGGCCGTTGAGCTGGTTCAGCTCGGCGAGCTGCTTCGAGGGGCGCGGCACGGCGGCCTGGTGCTCGGCGGGGATGTCGGACACGGTCAGCGAGTCGAGCACGGCGACCGGGTTCAGTTTGCCCTCGCTGGCGGCGCCCGCCTCGGCCGCGCCCGCCTGCGGCGCGGCGAGACCGGCGGCCCCGACGGCGAGAGCGGCGGCGGCGAGAATACGACGAGTTGAGATCATGTCTTCAGCAACGCGCGCGGCCCGTACCGGACACGGCCGGGGCGGCCCCCTCACCCGACAGGCGCACCACCGCCCGGCACCGGCCGAATGCGCCTTTCGAACGGGCCCTGGGCGCCCCGCGCGACCGGATCGGCGCCCGGCGGAGGGGCTGCGCGGCTGGCCGGAGGCCCGGCCCGGCCCGCCGGGCGGGTCCATACGGCCGTACCCGGCGAGAGGAGCGTGATGGACAGGACCAGCAGAATTGGCCGGGCCAGGCAGGGCAGGCAGACCACGCACGCCACGTAGGCAGGGCAGGCAGCCAGGCAGAGATGGCCGCCCGCCGACCCTCCGCGCTCCAGAGTCGGCGCCCCGCGCGGCAACGCCCACGGCCCCTCCCCACCACCCCGCGTTTGCCGACCCCGTCGGCGCGGGGGAGGCTCGTAACAGAGGCCCTCCGTGGCCCGTCCCTCCGTCGGGCCACGTCCTCGAAGGAGGTCACGATGGGCACTGTGGCGAGCCCCGTCTTCGACGCCGAGACACTGCGCCGGGGCATCGAGGGCAATCCGAACACACTGCTCGCGCTCTACGCGGGCGACGCCGAGGTACGGGTGGTGGACCAGGTCAGCGGGCCCAGCCACCCCCGGGTGCTGCACGGGCGGGACGAGATCAGCGCGATGCTGGACGACATCTACGGCCGGGACATGACCCACACCCTGGAGGACTGTGTCATCCAGGACGACCGGGCGGCGTTCACCGAATCCTGCGAGTACCCCGACGGTGTGCGGGTGCTGGCCGAGTCGATGCTGTCGCTGCGGGACGGCAGGATCGCCCGGCAGACGCTGATCCAGGCGTGGGACGAGTAGGCGGGAGGCGATGCCCGAGTTCCATGTCCGTACCCGCCTGAACTGGTCCTTCTCGGCCCGTGCCGGGATCGGCCGGCCCCGCCGCGCCTCGACGGCCACGCGTCTGGCCCGCGCGTCGGTCCTGCGCGCCCTGCTCCGCGCCGCCGCCCGTTCCACCGAGCGACGGGCGATCGCCCCGGGGCACCGGCACCACCACGTGCTCCCGCACCGGCACGTACGTCGGCGCAGGACGGGCTGATCCGCGCCGACCGCACACGACCAAGCACGACCGCGCCCGACCGCGTCCACCGGCCCTCGGTTACCCTCGCCGTGGGCCGTGACTGGCGCTGAGGTGGAGCACCACCGGGGAGCGGTCCGCATGTTGCTGCCGTGCGCCTGGGCGATGAGGTCGATCAGCTCAGGAGTGGACCATGCCCCAGGCCCGGCTCATGGACGGCACCGTACTCGCCCGCCGTATCGTCGCGGAGGCGGCTGAGCGTGCCGCCGCCCTCACCGAGCGCACCGGCCGGGTGCCGACGCTCGCGACCGTACTGGTCGGCGAGGACCCGGCATCCGTCACCTACGTCCGGATGAAGCAGAACCGCTGCCGCGAGGCGGGGATCGGCTCGCGGCGGGTGGCGCTGCCCGCCACCACGACGACCGGGGAACTCGTCGCCGCGCTGAGGGAGTTGTCGCAGGACCCGGAAGTGCACGGCATCCTGCTTCAGCATCCGGTCGGCGGGCACATCGACGAGCGGGCGGCGTTCGAGGCGATCGCGCCGGAGAAGGATGTCGACGGGGTCACCTTCGCCTCGTTCGCGACGATGAGCTTCGGTCTGCCGGGCTTCGTGTCCTGCACGCCGGGCGGGATCATGCGGCTGCTCGACGCCTACGAGGTGGACCCGGCGGGCAGGCGGGCCGTGGTCGTCGGCCGCAGCGCCATTCTCGGCAAGCCGGTCGGCATGCTGCTGCTGGGCCGGGACGCGACGGTCACGTACTGCCACTCCCGTACCCGGGAGCCGGCGGAGGTGGTGCGGGAGGCGGACATCGTGGTGGCGGCGGTTGGCCGGCCCCGGCTGATCCGGGGGCGGGACATCAAGCCGGGCGCGGTGGTGCTCGACGCCGGGTACAACGCGGGCAATGTCGGTGATGTCGACTTCGATTCGGCCGTGGAGCGGGCCTCGCTGATCACGCCGGTGCCGGGCGGTGTGGGTCCGATGACCATCGCCACGCTGCTGGAGCAGACGGTGACGGCCGCCGCCCGGCAGCTCGGGGCGGGCGAGGGGCGCTGACCGGGGGTTCAGCCGGTCACCCTGCGCAGGACGCTCAGCAGGTACTCCTTCCGGTTCAGGGGGTTGTGGTCGGTGCGCGGGCGTTCGGGGAAGGTGCCGTGCCGGACCGGGGCGTAGTGGTCGAAGGCGCTCTCCCAGGCGCCCTCGCCCCGGGTCAGCCCCGGCAGCCGCTGTTCCAGGGTGTGGACGCGGGCGGCGGGGACGATGCCTTCCAGGAGGGTGCGCGGGCCGCGGGAGTCGGTGGTCGCGGGGACGGCCCGGTGAGCGGACAGCACCGGCAGCAGGGCGCCGAGGGTGTCCGTGGGAGTCTCGGCGCAAAAGCGGTGCATCGGTTCGTGGACCTGGGTGCCCGCGCGGCGCAGGGCCGCCATCAGGACCAGCGGGGTCAGCCCGCGGAAGTCCTGGCCGGTGCTGGACATGCTCTTGTCGAAGCCCTGGTGGGCGTGGCTCTGCCGGGGGTAGTAGCCGGAGTGGGTCATGGTGACGGTGAGGTCGGTGACCTGCCAGCCGTGCAGGCCCTGGCCGAGGGTCTCGCGCACGGTGTCCTCGACCGCCCGGAAGAAGGCGTACGGCATCGAGCCCAGCTCGACCTCCAGGCGGAAGGTGAGCCCGCTGCCGGGCGGCGCCGGGTCCACGCGCAGGCCGACCGTGGCGAGGAAGGGGTTGGGGGCCTTTCCGATCAGCTCGGCCGCCGCTCCTGAGCCGGTCGGGCGTTCGATGCACAGGGGGGTGGTCTCGCGGAAGGTGACCTCAAGGCCGTACTCGTCGGCGAGGGTGGCCTGGATGACCTCCTTCTGCACCTCGCCGTACAGGGAGACCGAGGTCTCGCGGCGTGGTTCGTCGTGGCGCAGGGCGATCAGCGGGTCCTGTTCGGCGAGCTGGGTGAGGGCCTGGTGCAGGGCGCCCCGGCCGGTGCCGTTGCCGGGGACGACCACCGTCTCCAGGGTGGGCGGGGCGAAGTGGCGGCCGGGCGCCGCGCGCGGCACGCCGATCGAGTCGCCGATGCGGATGCCGGGCAGGCCCCACAGCCGGGCGATCCGGCCCGCCGTCACCGTGTCGGCGCGGATGTCCGTGCCGCCGTCGAAGACGCTGATCGCGGTGACCTTGCCCTCCGTTCCCGCCGGGCCGAAGGGGATCCGGTCGCGGGTGCGCAGGGTGCCGGTGAAGAGCCGGGCGTACGCCACCTTCTCCCCCGCCGGGCCGCGCTCGACCTTGAAGACGGTGCCCGAGACGGGTCCGGCCGGGTCGCCGGAAGCGGCCGGGAGCAGTTCCTCGATGGCGGTGATCAGGGCGTCCACCCCGGCGCCGGTGACCGCCGACCCCGCGTACACGGGGTGCACCCGCGCCTGCCGGGTCCGGCGGGCCAGGGCGGCGTACAGCAGGGAGGGGTCCGCCGTGCCGTCGGCGTAGGCGGCGAGGAGGTCGTCGTCGTGCCGGGTGAGGACCTCCAGGGCCGCGCGGCCGGGGCCGGGGGTGAAGCCTGCGGCCGGGGTGCCGAGGGCGGTGGCGGTGCCCATGGGCACGACGGACGCGGTCAGCCGGTCGGCGAGGGACCGGACCACGGCGTCGTAGCGGGCGCCCCGGCGGTCGATCTTGTTGACGAAGATCAGGGTGGGGATGCGCAGCCGGCGCAGGGTGCGCATCAGGACGCGGGTCTGGGCCTGGACGCCCTCGACCGCCGACACGACGAGGACGGCGCCGTCGAGGACGCCGAGGACGCGTTCGACCTCGGCGATGAAGTCCGGGTGGCCGGGGGTGTCGATGAGGTTGACGGTGATGCCGCCGACCGGGAACGAGACCACGGCGGACTTGATGGTGATGCCGCGCAGGCGTTCCAGCGCGAGGGTGTCGGTCCGGGTGCTGCCAGCGTCGACGCTGCCGATCTCGTCGATCACTCCTGCGGAGTGCAGCAGCCGTTCGGTGAGGCTGGTCTTACCTGCGTCGATGTGCGCGAGAATGCCGAGATTGAGCAGATGCACCGGTGCCATGTCCTTCGAAGTTCTTCGAAACGGGGGTCATTCCTTCCGTGGCGGACATGAACGGTGCTCGCATCGGGGCTCCTCGGGGTGCGGTGGCGTGGACGGTGTCGTGAACCCCGGCAGTGCAGCAGAGGCCGGGCCCGCGAGGCAATGGATTAACGCTCAACAAGGGGGGCGCCGGAGCACTCGCCGCCGCCCCGGCACGGCCATAGAGTGACTTACATCACGCCACCCTGGCTGGTTCCTCCGCCCGCCGTCGCGCTGACCGGCTCCGCCGAGGTGCCGCGGCACCGGGACATCGCGGAGCTGACCGGCGCCGGGCGGGCGCGGGGCGGCCGTACGGAGGTGTTCACCGTCGGCACCCGGCTGACCTGGGATCCCGACCTGGCTCTGGCGGCGGTGGTAGGGGGGCAACGGCGCCGGACGGCAGCCGTGGGGCGCGGCGGGGAGGCGGCGCGGTGATCGCCGTCGGGACGGGCGGGTCGGGGGTCGGCGGCGGGCCGAAGGGAGCACACGTGCGTCAGAACCTCCCGGCGCCCGGCGCCTCCTGGTTCGGGCTCGCCGTGGCGGGCGTGGGGCGGGCGGCGGTGGTGGGCGTCGGGGCGCGTGGCGTCGGGGGTGGAGGGAGGGCGTATGCGTGAGATGTTGCCGGTGCTGGGTGGCCGGTATGCGGCCGGAGCGGCGTTCGGGCTGGCCACGGTGGTCGGGGTGAGGCGTAGTGCGCCCTGGGGTCTGGGGGCGGCGATGGCGGTGGGGCCGGGGGACGAGGTGGTGGGGAGTGTGTCCGGGGGGTGTGTCGAGGGGGCCGTGTTCGAGCTGGCGCGGGAGGTCGTGGCGGACGGGGACGCGCGGCTGGAGACCTTTGGGTACAGCGACGACGACGCGTTCGCGGTCGGGCTGACCTGCGGTGGCGAGATCACCGTGCTGGTGCGGGCGGTGACCCGGGAATCGGATCCGGCGTTCGGCGCGGTCGCCCGGTCCGTCGCCGAGGGCCGGCCGGTGACCGTCGCGACAGTCACCGGCGGTCCCGCACCGCTGGGCGCCACCCTCGCCGCATGGCCCGACGGCACCGCGGGGACGCTCGGCACGCCGGGCCTGGACGCGGTGGTCGGCGCCGACGCGCGCGGTGAACTGGCCCTGGGCGCCACGGGCGTACGGCACTACGGGCCGCGCGGAGAGCGCCGCGAGGACGCGGTGTCGGTGTTTCTGCACTCCTTCGCGCCGCCGCCCCGGATGCTGATGTTCGGCGCCATCGACCACGCCACGGCGGTGGCCCGCATCGGTGTCTTCCTCGGCTACCGGGTCACGGTGTGCACCGCGCGCGGTGTTCGCGACGCCGAAGCGGTTCCCGCCGGGCGTCGACGTGGTCGTGGACTGGCCCCACCGCTCTCTGCGGGGCATCGACACCGACGAGCGGTCGGTGATCTGCGTGCTGACCCACGACCCCAAGTTCGACGTACCGCTGCTGGCGGAGGCGCTGCGCCGCCCGGCCGCGTACATCGGGGCGATGGGCAGCCGCCGTACCCACGACGACCGCAGGAAACGCCTGGTCGACGCCGGAGTGACGGACGCGGAGCCGGCCCGGCTGCGCTCGCCGGTCGGGCTGGACCTCGGGGCCCGTACGCCGGAGGAGGTCGCGGTGTCCGTCGCGGCCGAGATCGTCGCCGTGCGCCGGGGCGGCAGCGGCGCCCCGCTGACGGCGACAGCGGGCGCCGTCCACCGGCCGGACTCCCGGTGACGCTAGGAGGAAATCATGGAGCTGCACCACGAGTTCACCGTCCCGGTGCCGGTCGACGAGGCGTGGCGGGCGCTGGTGGACATCGAGCGGGTCGCGCCGTGCGTGCCGGGCGCGACGGTCGAGGACTACGACGGCCGGACGGTGACCGGCTCGGTGCGGGTGAAGGCCGGGCCGGTGACGCTGACGTACCGGGGCACGGCCGTCTTCGAGGAGCAGGACGAGGACGCCCACCGGATGGTGCTGGCCGCGAAGGGGCGGGAGGCACGCGGTCAGGGCACCGCGCGGGCCGTGGTGACGGCGGTGGTGTCCGAGCGAGGCGGCGGTACGGCGGTGGCGGTGCGCACCGAGCTGATGGTGACCGGGCGGCCGGCCCAGTTCGGGCGCGGGGTGCTGGGCGAGATCGGGGACCGGCTGGTGGGGCAGTTCGCCACCTGTCTGGCGGGCCGGCTGACCGAGGCGGAGGCGGTAGCGGGACCGGAAGCGGAAGTGGAGGCGCAATCTGGCCCCTTCGCCGAGCCCGCCGCGCCCCTCGACCTGCTGCGCGCGGCCGGGGTGGCCGTGGCGAAACGCGCGGCGGTGGTGCTGACGGCGGCCCTGCTGGCGGCCTGGGCGGCCCATCGGCGCTCCCGCCGCCTGCGGCGATCCGGATGACTCCGCCCACGCCGCGCGCCGCGCACGAGCACGGCCATCACGTCACGCCAATTATCGACGCGATGAGCGACCCGGCCGCCGAGCCGCACGAGTAACAGTGCGCGCCCACGGCTGACCCTCGCTCACAGTCCCCTCACCGCCACCCGGGATAACATCGGCCACTTCACTCATGTCTGTCGCACATGTCTCGTGTGCCGATCTCGCGCCACCAGCGCAGAAACTCTGAGGGGGCCGGACGTTGCCGGTGAAAGTCAGTGTCATTGTTCCGGTGTACAACCCCGGGGACTACATAACCGACTGCGTCGACTCGCTGCTGCGGCAGTCCCTGCCTCCGGACGCGTACGAGGTCATCTTCGTCAACGACGGTTCCACCGACGGCACCCCGGCGCGGCTCGACGCGGTGGCCGCCGAGCACGAGCGGGTGCGCGTCATCCACCAGGAGAACTCCGGCTGGCCCGGCAAGCCGCGCAACGTGGGGATCGACGCGGCCCGCGGCGAGTTCGTGATGTTCGTCGACAACGACGACTATCTCGGCGACGAGGCCCTGGAGCGGATGTACGACTACGGGGTGGCCCATGACGCGGATGTCGTCGTCGGCAAGATGGCCGGCAAGGGACGCGGGGTGCCCGTCGAGCTGTTCAAGGTGAACCGGCCCCGCGCCTCGGTCGCGAACGCCCCGCTGATCGACAGTCTCACGCCGCACAAGATGGTCCGCCGCGCGTTCCTGGACCGCACCGGGCTGCGCTTCCCCGAGGGCCGGCGGCGACTGGAGGACCATGTCTTCGTCACCGAGGCGTTCCTGCGCGCCGGGAACGTCTCCGTGCTCAGCGACTACGTCTGCTACTACCACCTGCGCCGCGACGACTCCTCCAACGCCGGTTTCCAGCGCTACGACCCCGCCGGGTACTTCGGCAATCTGCGCGAGGCGCTCGACGTCGTGGAGCGGTACACCGAGCCGGGCCCGGTGCGCGACCGGCTGTTCCGGCGCTGGCTGCGCAACGAGATGGTGGAGCGGCTGCGCGGGCAGCGCTTCCTGTCCGCGCCCGAGGACTTCCGCCGGGACCTGTTCGAGCAGATCCACCGGGTGGTGGTCGAGCGGTTCGGGCCGGGGGTGACCGACGGGCTCCAGCCGACCCAGCGGGTGGTGGCGGCGCTGGTGGCCGCGGGGCGCTACGACGACGTGACCGCGTTCGCCGAGTGGGAGACCGGCGTCGCCCTCAAGGCCGTGCCGGAACAGGTGAGTTGGCGGGACCGCACCCTGCGGATCGACCTCACCGCCGAGTACACGGTGCACGGCGAGCCGATGACCTTCCCGGCCGGGACCTCGAAGGAACTGCCCGCCGCACCGCCGCTCGACGTGCCCGGCGCGATCGACTGGGTGGGCATGGACACCACCGCCCGCTTCGACCGGGCCACGCTGGAAGTGCTGCTGCGTGAACGGGCCAGCGCCGCCACCCACTTCCAGCCCGTGGAACTCACCCGCGAGCGCGTGCCCGTCGGCGACGGCTCCCGGGTCCGGCTGGTGCTGCGCGGCACGGCGCTGCTCGATCTCACCACCGCCGTCGAGGGCGCACCGCCGGGCGGCGGGCTCTGGGACCTCGACACCCGGGTGAAGCTGGGCGGCTGGACCAAGGGGCGGCGCCTCGGCCCCGCCCAGGCCCAGCGGCGCGCGCTGCCGTCCGCCGCCGTGGTCGCCGGGCATGTGGTGCTGCCGTACTGGACCCAGCCGCACGCCCATCTCGCCCTGGACGTCGACCGGGCCCGCAAGAGCCTCGGCCTGGACCGGCTGACGCCGGACGCGGTGACGAGCGCGGACGGCCGCCTCCGGGTGCGGCTCCCGCTCCAGGTGCCCGCCGCCGCCGACGTACTCGTGCGGCTGACGGCGGCGGGGTCGGGGTCGGACGGGGTGCGGGACCTGCCGGGGAGGCTCTCGCCGGAGGCGGCGGGGGCGTTGCTCCTCGCGGAGATACCGGCGGAGGCGCTCGACGGCCGGACATGGCGCGTCTCCGTGAACCTCGCGCCCGAGGCGGACGAGCCCCGCTTCCACCCGCTGCCGGTGCGGCTGCGGCCGGGCGCCAACGGGTTCGAGGTGGTACGCGGGACCCGTCCCGGCCCGCTGACACGGCTGGCCGGAAAGGTCGGGCGGGTGCTGCGCGGGGCGCGGTGACGGAGTTACGGAGTTGTGGTGGCGGTGACGGCGGAGCCGGTGTGCTCGGCTGCTCGGTTCCTCGGCTGCTCGGCTGCTCGGCTGCTCTGAAGTGATGTGCAAGGGCGCGGCGGCTGTGGGTCGCCGCGCCCCGGGCCGGGCGGGAGGCGTCAGCGGGTGACCGCGAGTTCCTCCACGGCGCGGCGCAGCGGGGGCCAGCCCCGGGAGCGGCCCGCGCCGATGTTGCGGGCGCGGGCGAGCGGGCCCCAGAAGCGGGCCGCCAGCAGATCCTCCGGGCGGATGGTGTTGACTCGTTCGAGGATGGCCTCGGGCACCTTCTGCGGGTCGGGGACCTCGAACTCGGCGATGATGTCGTCGTACTTGTCGGTGAGCACCGTGTTGGTGGGGTCGGCGCCGAACACCACCAGCTGGCCGGTGGGCTCGGTGTCGACCAGGACCGTCACCAGGTCGGGGCGGTAGCGGGTGAGGATCTCGACCAGCTTGTAGACATCGCCGGTCCAGGCGTTGGTGTGCCGGTCACGGGCGGCCTCGTCGATGCTGCGCGGCAGCATGTCGTCCAGAACGATCACGCTGGCCCAGTCGGAGTGCTTCTCGACGTTCATGAAGTCGCGCAGCGCGTACTCGAACAGGTGCATGCCGTCGATGAAGGACAGGTCGAGGGAGGTGCGCCGCCAGTGGCCGAGCGGGCTGCGGCCCCTGGCCAGATTGCGCAGCGGGTGCCGGCCGCCCTTGAGGTGGGCCAGGGGGTTGTCCCGGGCGAAGAAGTCGTCGCTGGTCGCCTTCACCAGGTGGACGTCGCAACGGATCTCCGTGACCACCTTGAACGCCGGGTCGATGGCGATGCTGGGCACCCGCGACAGCGTGAGGCTGCGGCCGTCGTTGACGCCGATCTCCAGGTAGTTGCGGTTGGCGGTGGCCTGGTGCAGGCCGCGCAGGAACTCATGGCGTTTCACGCGGGTGACTCCTCGTGGATCAGGGGCGGTTCTTCGTGCGGTGTGCGGGTCGGGTGGGCACTCACGTCGGCACCACGCGCTGCTTGAGCGCGCGCCACCAGGCGCGGTGGGTGCGGTACCAGGCGGCCGTGGTGGCGATGCCGGTCTCGAAGTCGTGCAGCGGGCGGTAGCCGAGTTCGGCGCGGGCCTTGGTCCAGTCGACGCTGTAGCGCAGGTCGTGGCCCTTGCGGTCGGTGACGTGCTCGACCATGTCCCAGCTCTCGCCGAACACGTCGAGGATCAGGGAGGTGAGTTCCCTGTTGGTCATCTCGGTGCCGCCGCCGATGTTGTAGATCTCACCGGCCCGGCCCTTGGTGCGCACCAGCTCGATGCCGTGGCAGTGGTCCTCGACGTGCAGCCAGTCACGGACGTTGAGGCCGTCGCCGTACAGCGGGACCTTGCGGCCCTCAAGCAGGTTGGTGATGAACAGCGGGATGACCTTCTCGGGGAACTGGTGCGGCCCGTAGTTGTTCGAGCAACGGGTGACGCGCACGTCCAGGCCGTGGGTGTGATGGTAGGCGAGGGCGAGCAGGTCGGCGGATGCCTTGGAGGCGGAGTACGGGGAGCTGGGGCGCAGGGGGTGTTCCTCGGGCCAGGAGCCGGCCTTGATCGAGCCGTACACCTCGTCGGTGGAGACATGCACAAAGGTCTCCACGTCGTGCCGCAGGGCGGCTTCCAGCAGGGTCTGGGTGCCCATGACGTTGGTGCGGACGAACTCGGCGCCGCCGTCCAGGGAGCGGTCCACCTGGGACTCGGCCGCGAAGTGCACGACCTGGTGGATGCGGCCCATCACCCGGTCGACGGCGGCCGGGTCGCAGATGTCGCCGTGGACGAACTCCAGCCGGGGGTGCGCGTCGGGGAGGTTGTCCCGGGTGCCGGCGTGGGTGAGCCGGTCGAGCACCGTGACCCGCGGTCCGCCGGGCCGGGCCAGCAGCCCGCGGACGTACGTGGAGCCGATGAACCCGGCGGCGCCGGTGACGAGGAGGTTCATGTAGGGATCTGCACCTTGGTCATGTCCGGAGAGACAGTACGGCCGGCTCGCGCCGGGCGCGGGTGGGGGACAACGGAGAGAACGGGGTGAACGGAGAGGACGGGGTGAGCGGGGAGGGCACAGCGGGCCGGGGTACGGGACCGCCGCGGGTCGTTCATGTGCGGATCGGGACCTTGCCGTGATCGCCGGTGTCGCGCAGGTGCTCGGGCTTGTCCTTCGGCCGGACCACGTGCCCGGAGGGGCTCGGCTCGGCGACGAACGCCTCCACCGGGCCGTCGTCGGTGACCCCGGCCCGCGCGAGGGGTTCCGGGCCGTGGAGCAGCACGGCTCTGTCGGCCACCGGGTCGAGGTGTCCGGCCGAGGTGTGCGTGATCGGCCGGAGGCGTGTTCCGGCGCCCCCGGACAGCACAAGTGCCTTCATCTGGCACACCATAGCCGGGGAACGCCCCGAATGGAGGTGCTCCGTTGTGGTTGCGTATCACTCCATTCCGACTCCCGTTTCCCGAGGTGTCACCTGGGCAAGGCGGGGGTGGAGCGAGGCCGTTGGGGGTGGATCAGCTGCCAGTCACGATGATCTCGCTCCAGACCTGTTTGCCGCCGCTCACCGGCATGGTTCCCCAGGTCACCGACAGGGCCTCCACCAGCAGCAGCCCGCGTCCCCCGGTGGCCTCCCAGCCGATGCCGGCCGGCTTGACGGGGCTGCGTGCCAGTGCGTCGGCGACGGCGATCCGGAGCCGACCGCCGAGCAGCGTCAGATCGAGGCGGACCTGTCCGTCGGTGTGCACCAGCGTTGGTGACCAGCTCCGACACCACCAGCAGTACGGCGTCGTACTCCTCGGAGTTCCCGGGGTTCCCGGGGTTCCCGGGGGCCTGCGGGTCCCGGTGGCTCGGGGGGCTCTGGAGGCTCTGGGGGTTCTCGGTGACGCCCCAGGCGCGCAGGGCGCGGCGGGTGAAGCGGCGCGCGGTGTCCATGGCGAGCATGAAGCCGCCGGGCGTCAGGTCCCCGGCGTCCGGCGGGCGGTCGGGGGCGGCGGCCGTGACGGCGTCGGCGATCAGTTCGAGGCAGGCGCGCTCATCGGGGCCGAAGCCCTCCGGGGACTCGGTGACGGCCAGCAGCAGACCGCCGTGCCGGGCGGGAAGGACGGCGAGGGAGTGATCGGCCGCGTGTCGCTCCGCTCCTCCGGCGGCGGTCTCGGCGGGCCCCCGCCAGACGGGCTCGCCGGTGCGCAGGGCGGCGGCCGGGGCGGAGGGTCCGTCGGCGGGGTAGGAGTCCCGCAGCCCGTACAGCGCGCGTGGCGCCCCCGCCGCCTCGGCCAGCCGCAGCCGCCCGCCGTTCCCGGCCGGGGCGTAGACGCCCGCGAAGGTGGCCCGGGTGAAGGCGAGCACCTGCTCCAGCACCCGGTGGCGCCGCTCGGCCGAATCCGGATCACCGGCGAGCGCCTTGAGGGCGGCCTCGGCACGCGGCACCCGCGCTCCGCGTCCCGCTGCGCCCTCAGTGACCACGTCCGTCATTACAGCGCGTATGCCGCCGTGACGCAGCCCCCTGTGCAACGGGCGGTCGTACGGCCACGGCCGCGCGCCGCGCCCCGCCCGGCGCCGCCCGTGTCAGGCCACCGCCCACGGCCGGTCGTCTCGGGACCACGACCCGATCGCTCCGCTCCCCCACGGCCGATCGCCGCCGACCACAGCCCGGTCCCCCGGCCCGGTCCCCCGCCCTGGACTGCCGCCCTGGACTGCCGATCACCTCCGAACCCGTATCCCGATCGCTCCGCCCTGCGCTGCCGATCTCCGCCGAACCACAACCCGGCCCCCGCCCTCCACCACCGATCACCTCCGAACCACGACCGAAGCACCAAACGAATCCCCCCGCCCCCGCCGCCGGTCAACTCCGCGCAACAACCCGATAACCGCACCCCACACACCTGATCGCCCCCGAGAACGCACCCCCCGTATCCGCCCGCTCACCGGCGCTCACCCCCGCTCGCCGTGCGCCGCGGGACGTGCCGGGGGAGAGTGTGTTCTGTTCCCTGGGGCCCGTCCCGCGGCCGGTCGAGGAGGTGGTCGGCATGTCCGACGGGCAGCCCTCCGGGCGGCCGAGGGGCCCGGCCGGACGGCCGCTGCTGTCCCTCGCCCTGATCGAGATGATGGAGGGCGTGAACGCGCACTCCGGCGCGGTGTATCTGCTCGCGGAGGAAGAGCCGGTGCTGGAGATGGCGGTGATGGCGGGGCTGCCACGGGCCTTCGCGGCGCCCTGGGAGCGGGTGGGGCTGGCCGCGCCGATCCCGGTCGCCGACGCGGCGCGCGAGCGCCGGGTGGTGTGGGTGGGCGGCGAGGAGGAGATGGCGAGCCGCTATCCGCGGGTCTCCGTGGTGCTGCCGTATCCGTTCGCGCTGGCCGCGCTGCCGCTGGCCACGGACACCACGGTGTACGGGGCGGTCTTCGTCACCTGGCCCGGATCGCATCCGCCGGAGCTGTCCGACCGGGAGCGCGGGCAGCTGACGGCGGCGTGCGGGCGGCTCGCGCTGCGTCTTGAGCGGCAGGAGCGGCACACTCTCCCGCTGCTGCCGGAGCCCGATCTGCCCGGTGCGCAACTGGTCGGCAGTCTGTCGGCGACGCTCGGGTCGGTGGAGGCGGTCCGGATGGCGGCGCGGCTGCCGTACGGGCTGTGCTCGCTGGATCTGCACGGCCGGATCGGCTTCGCCAACCCGGCGGCGGCCGACCTGATGGGCGTCCCGGTGAGCCGGCTGCTGGGGCTCCAGCTGTGGGCGGCGGTGCCCTGGCTGAACGACCCGGTGTTCGAGGACCGCTACCGGGCCGCGCTGATCAGTCAGCAGATCACGTCGTTCGTGGCGCTGCGCCCGCCGGGCGACTGGCTGTCGTTCCGGCTCTTTCCCAGCCGGACCGGGCTGAGCGTGCGGATCAGCCCGGCACAGGCGGTGGCGGAGATGGGCCGGTCCGGGCCACGCGAGGGCGGTACGCCGCCCCGGCTGGTGACCATGTCCCAGGTGCTGACCCTGGCCGGGGCGCTGACACAGGCGGCGAGCGTCCAGGACCTGGTGGAACTGGTCGCGGACGAGGTGGCCCCGGCGGTGGGCGGCCAGGCCGTCGTCCTGCTCACCTCGCGCGCGGGGCGGCTGCACGTCCTGGGCCATCGCGGCTATCCGGACGCGCAGGTCATCGAGCGCTTCAACGGGACCTCGCTGTCCGAGCCGACCCCGGGCGTGCAGGCCGCGAACAGCGCGGTGCCGTCGTTCTTCGAGTCCCAGGAGCATCTGGAGCGGCTGTATCCCACGCGGTACGCCACCCCTGACGGCTTCGCGGCCTGGGCCTATCTCCCGCTGATCGCCTCCGGCCGCCTGGTCGGCACCTGTGTGCTCGCCTACGCCGAGCGGCATCCCTTCCCCACCGAGGAGCGGGCGGTGCTGACCAGTCTCAGCGCGCTGATCGCGCTCGCGCTGGAACGGGCTCTGCTGTACGACGTCAAGCACCAGCTCGCCCACGGCCTCCAGGCCGCGCTGCTGCCCAACTCGCTCCCCCCGCTGCCCGGCATCGACGCGGCGGCCCGCTATCTGCCGGGCACCCGGGGCATGGACATAGGCGGCGACTTCTACGACCTGGTCCCGGCCGCGGGTGCGGCGGCGGCGGTGATCGGCGATGTCCAGGGGCACAACGTGACGGCGGCGGGGCTGATGGGCCAGATCCGTACCGCCGTACGCGCCTACACCACCGTCGGGCAGCCGCCGCACGAGGTGATGAGCAGCACCAACCGGCTGCTGATCGAGCTGGGTTCGGATCTGTTCGCGAGCTGTCTGTATCTGGGGCTGGATCCGGTGCGCGGGCGGGCCGTGATGGCGCGGGCCGGTCATCCGCCGCCGCTGCTCAGACGCCCGGACGGCCAGGTGCGGGTGCTGGATCTGGCGGGCGGCCCGCTGCTGGGCATCGACAGCGAGGCAACCTACCCGACGACGGAGGTCGAACTGGCCCCGGGTTCGGTGCTGGTGCTGTACACGGACGGGCTGATCGAATCCCCTGGCGTGGACATCGAGGACGCCTTGGCCGACCTGGGTGTCCGGCTCGGTGAGGCGGGCCATCTGCCGCTGGACGAACTGGCGGAGGCGTTGATGAGCCGGGGCGCGGCGGGGGGCGAGCGGCCGGACGACGTGGCGCTGCTGCTGCTGCGGGCGACGGGCTGACGGCACGTACGGGAGGGGGAGCGGCCCGGCCCTCCCGCCGGGGATGCTGTTGGTTAATTCGGGCGTGTGCGTGACGTCGGCCTTCGAGACCTGGTTG
>NZ_JBHTZD010000010.1:262920-298843 GCF_042790455.1 Streptomyces sp. NPDC056734 | reverse complement strand
CCCCCGCGGCTGCCCCGGCGCCCGCGCCGGCCGCTCCGGCACCCACGCCGGCTCCGGTGGCCCCGGCTCCGGCTCCGGTGGCCCCCGCCGCCCCGGCCGCGCCCGTCGCCGCCGCTCCGGCACCGGTCCAGCCGGCCGCACCCGTGGCCCCCGCCGCTCCGGTGGCCCCCGTGGCGCCGGCTCCGGCACCGACCCCGGCGCCCGCCCCGGTCACCCCGTCCCCGGCCGCCCCGGTCACCCCGTCGCCCGCCACTCAGGCGACCGACGAGGGCGCCTACGTCACCCCGCTGGTGCGCAAGCTCGCCGCCGAGAACGGCGTCGACCTGGGCGCCGTCCGGGGTACCGGCGTCGGTGGCCGGATCCGTAAGCAGGACGTGCTGACCGCCGCCGAGGCGGCGAAGGCTCCGGTGGCCGCTCCGGCACCGGCCGCCGCCCCCGCAGCCGCTGCCGCGCCGGTGGCCCGCAAGAGCGCGCCCGTCCTGGAGGTCTCGCCGCTGCGCGGCCAGACCGTCAAGATGCCGCGCATCCGCAAGCTCATCGGCGACAACATGGTCAAGGCGCTGCGCGAGCAGGCGCAGCTGTCCTCGGTCGTCGAGGTCGATGTCACCCGGCTGATGCGGCTGCGGGCGCAGGCCAAGGACTCCTTCGCCGCGCGCGAGGGCGTCAAGCTGTCCCCGATGCCGTTCTTCGTCAAGGCGGCGGCCCAGGCGCTGAAGGCCCACTCGGTCATCAACGCCCGGATCAACGAGGACGAGGGGACCATCACCTACTTCGACACCGAGAACCTCGGTATCGCGGTGGACTCCGAGAAGGGCCTGATGACCCCGGTCATCAGGAACGCCGGTGATCTCAACATCGCCGGTATCGCCAAGGCCACGGCCGACCTGGCGGGCAAGGTCCGCGGCAACAAGATCACGCCGGACGAGCTGGTGGGCGCGACCTTCACGATCAGCAACACCGGATCGCGGGGCGCGCTGTTCGACACGATCATCGTGCCGCCGGGCCAGGTCGCGATCCTCGGCATCGGCGCCACGGTCAAGCGCCCCGCCGTCATCGAGACGGAGGAGGGCACGGTCATCGGCGTCCGCGACATGACGTTCCTGACCCTGTCCTACGACCACCGCCTGGTCGACGGCGCCGACGCGGCCCGCTACCTGACAGCGGTGAAGGCCATCCTGGAAGCAGCAGAGTTCGAGGTCGAACTGGGCCTGTAGTCCGCACTTCCTGAACGGCGGTGCCGTTGCCCAAAGATCCCGGGGCAACGGCACCGCCGCTTTTTAGGGGCGCGGGGCTGTATCAATATGCGGCTCCGCCGCGTGGGCGCGACCAACCACACACCACCCGCACCCGCCCCTCATCGGAACCACTCACCCCCTTGGACCCACAAGCCCCGTGTAAGCCTCATCTCACCTGCACCAAAGCACCCCCACCCTCAAGCCCAGCGGAGCGCACCCGCCGTATTGTCTAAACGTCAAACGTTAAGGAGCTCTCATGACCGCGCCCGTCATCCACTCGCTGCGCGAACAGATCCGCGAGCACATCCTCGAAGGGATCATCAGCGGACGCTGGCAGCCGGGCGAGCGGATCGTGGAGCGACGGATCGCCACGGAGCTGGAGGTCAGCCAGACCCCGGTCCGCGAGGCGCTGCGCGAGCTGGAGTCGCTGCGGCTGATCGAGTCCGCGCCGAACAAGGGCGTGCGGGTGCGCAATCTGACCGCCGTCGACCTGGAGGAGAGCTACCCGGTCCGGGCCGGTCTGGAGGCCATCGCGGCGGAGCTGGCGGCCGAACGGCTGGCCGACGACTGCACGGCCCTGGAACCGCACGTCACAGCCCTCTACGAGGCCGACCGGAAGTCCGACGGCACCGCCCAGGTCCGGCACACCGTCGGCTTCCACCGCGAGCTGGTCCGCGCGGCCGGGAACTCGGTGCTGCTGCACACCTGGGAGGGGCTCGGCATCGAGGTCTTCACGGCGCTGTCCATCCGCTGGCTGGGCACGGTCCAGCAGTCGTACGCCGAGGAGCACGAGGACCTGGTGCAGGCGTTCCGGCGCCGGGACCCGAGGATCGCGGAGCTGGTGAAGGCGCACGTCCTGGGCTGCGCCCCACGCCACGAGCCCTGAGCCCGACGCCAGGCACAGGCCCAGCCCCAACCCTGAGCCCAGCCCCAGCCCCCGGCCCAGCCCTGAGCGATCGTTCGCTCACACGCGTCCCGACCTGCGAAAACCCCTCGAAAACGCGGCACCGCGTGCCTGTTCGAATGACACCCCGTGCCCACTTTCTCGTAATCAAGAAGTTTTCTCCCTCAACCCTTTGATCGATCATCGATCAGCGGGTTACAGTCGCCGACGGGCCTGTCGCGGAGCCGCACCCACGACTCCGTACCGATGGCCTCACGCCCTGTCCTGCCAAAGACCTAGAGCACCCGAACCCTTGCCGATGAGGGAACCCCCTTCGACCGAGGAAGGCGGCGACATGACCGACCTCTACGCCATCCAGCCGAGCGCGCTCGACCAGCTCCCCGACCGGGACCCGGAGGAGACCGCCGAGTGGCGGGCTTCACTGGACGCCGTCGCGAAGGCTGCCGGCCCGCACCGTGCCGCGTATCTGATGCGCCGCACCCTGGAGCGCGCGGAGGGCGCCGGCGTCGCACTGCCGAAACTCCTGGAGACGGACTACGTCAACACCATCCCGACCGCCGCCGAGCCGTCCGTGCCCGGCGACGAGGCGATGGAGGCCCGGATCACCGCCTGGAACCGCTGGAACGCGGCGGCGATGGTGACCCGGGGCAGCAAACACGGCGTCGGCGGCCACATCGCCACCTTCGCGTCGGCGGCCTGGCTCTACGAGACGGGCTTCAACCACTTCTTCAAGGGCAAGGAAGGCGACGGCTCGGGCGACCAGCTCTACATCCAGGGCCACGCCTCCCCCGGCATCTACGCCCGCGCCTTCCTGGACGGCCGCCTCAGCGAGACGCACCTGGACCACTTCCGCCAGGAAGCGGGCGGGGGCGGCCTGCCGTCCTACCCGCACCCGCGGCGGCTGCCCTGGCTGTGGGAGTTCCCGACGGTGAGCATGGGCCTGGGCCCGCTCTCCGCGATCTACCAGGCGCGCTTCAACCGCTATCTCACCCACCGCGGCATCAAGGACGTCTCGTCCTCGCACGTATGGGCCTTCCTCGGCGACGGCGAGATGGACGAGCCGGAGTCCACGGCCGCCCTCGCGCTGGCCGCGCGGGAGGAGCTGGACAACCTCACCTTCGTCATCAACTGCAACCTCCAGCGGCTCGACGGCCCGGTGCGCGCCAACTTCAAGATCGTGCAGGAGCTGGAGGCCCAGTTCCGCGGCGCCGGCTGGAATGTCATCAAGTCGATGTGGGGCACCGCCTGGGACGAGCTGTTCGCGCTCGACACCACGGGCGCGCTGGTGCGACGGCTGCGCGAGGTGCCCGACGCCCAGGTGCAGACGTACCAGACGCGGGACGCGGCCTACATCCGGCAGGACTTCTTCGGGAAGGACCCGGCGCTCGCCGAGCTGGCGAAGCTGCTGAGCGACGACAAGATCCTGGAGTGCTTCCACCTCTCGCGCGGCGGTCACGAGGCCCGCAAGGTGTACGCGGCGTACCGCGCGGCCGTCGCCCACAAGGGCGCCCCGACGGTGATCCTGGCGCAGACGGTCAAGGGCCACACCCTCGGTCCGGGCTTCGCGTCGAAGAACGCCAACCACCAGATGAAGAAGCTGACGGTGGACGAGTTCAAGGCGATGCGCGATCTGCTGGAGCTGCCGATCGCGGACAGCGCCTTCGCCGACGGCCAGGTGCCCTACGGCCACCCGGGCGCCGACTCCCCCGAGGTGCGCTACCTCCAGGAGCGCCGCGCGGCCCTCGGCGGCCCGGCCCCGGCCCGCCGCATCCACGCGCCGGCGCCGCTGCCCGCCCCCGCCGAGAAGGCGTTCACGTCCTTCGACAAGGGCTCGGGCACCCAGAACGTGGCGACGACCATGGCGTTCGTCCGGCTGGTCAAGGACCTGGTCCGCGACAAGGAGACCGGTCGGCGCTGGGTGCCGATCGTCCCCGACGAGGCCCGCACCTTCGGCATGGAGTCGCTCTTCCCGTCCCTCGGGATCTACTCCCCCAAGGGCCAGACGTACGAGCCGGTCGACCGCGACCAGCTCATGTACTACAAGGAGGCCAAGAACGGCCAGATCCTCAACGAGGGGATCACCGAGGCCGGTTCGATGGCCGATTTCATCGCCGCGTCGACCGCGTACGCCACGCACGGCGAGCCGATGATCCCGTTCTACATCTTCTACTCGATGTTCGGCTGGCAGCGCACGGCCGACCAGATGTGGCAGCTCGGCGACCAGCTCGGCCGCGGCTTCCTGGTCGGCGCGACGGCCGGCCGCACGACCCTGACCGGCGAGGGCCTCCAGCACGCCGACGGCCACTCCCCGGTGATCGCCGCGACCAACCCGGCGGCGCTGTCGTACGACCCCGCGTTCGCCTACGAGATCGCGGTCATCGTCCGGGACGGGCTGCGCCGGATGTACGGCGAGGCGGCGCCCGGCGAGGACCCGGACGTCTTCTACTACCTGACCGTCTACAACGAGCCGATGCCGCAGCCCGCGAAGCCCTCCGGGGCGGCCGTGGACGAGGGCATCGTCAAGGGCCTGTACCGCTTCAACACGGCGGAGTCGGCGGGGCTGAACGTGTCCGCCGCCAACGCGGCCCGTATCCAGCTCCTGGGCTCCGGTACGGCGATCCACTGGGCGCTGAAGGCACAGCGGCTGCTCGCCGAGGAGTGGGGCGTGGCGGCCGACGTGTGGTCGGCGACGTCCTGGACCGAGCTGCGCCGGGACGCGCTGGAGGCGGACGCGGCGCTGCTGCGCGGCGAGGAGCGGGTGCCGTACCTGCGCCAGGCGCTCCAGGGTGCCGAGGGACCGGTGCTGGCCGTCTCCGACTACATGCGCCAGGTCCCCGACCAGATCGCGCAGTGGATCGAGCAGGACTACACCTCGCTGGGCGCGGACGGCTTCGGTCTCTCCGACACCCGTGACGCGGCCCGCCGCCACTTCGGCGTCGACGCGGAGTCGATCGTCGTCGCGGCGCTGGCCCAGCTGGCGCGGCGCGGCGAGGTGTCTGCGACGGCTGTGAAGGAAGCTCGGGAGCGGTACGGGTTGTAGTTCTGGTGCGGGTGCGTCGTGGCTGGTCGCGCAGTTCCCCGCGCCCCTGAAAAGACAGGCCCGCTACGGCGCACCCGGTCTTTCAGGGGCGCGGGGAACTGCGCGAGCAACCCCCACCCACCCGCACCCGGCCCGCGACCCGCGTCCCCCATCATGGGGACATGCGTGCTGCCCGGCTCATCAAGATGGTTCTGCTGCTCCAGTCCCGCCCCTCCATGACCGCCGCCGAGCTGGCGCGCGAGCTGGAGGTGTCCGAGCGGACCGTGACGCGTGACGCGCAGGCGCTGTCGGAGGCGGGCGTGCCGGTGTACGCGGACCGGGGGCGGGCCGGCGGGTACCGGCTGATCGGCGGTTACCGCACCCGTCTGACGGGGCTGGCGCGCAGCGAGGCGGAGGCGCTGTTCCTGTCGGGGGTGCCGGGCGCGCTGCGGGAGATGGGGCTTGAGGACACGGCGTCGGCGGCCCGGCTGAAGGTGTCCGCCGCGCTGCTGCCGTCCTTGCGGGACGCGTCGCGTACGGCGGCGCAGCGGTTCCATCTCGACGCGCCGAACTGGTTCCGTGAGCCCGCGACGCCCGCGCTGCTGCCCGCTGTGGCCGACGGGGTGTGGGACGACCGGGTGGTGACCGCGCGCTACCGGCGCGGCGAGCGCGAGGTGGAGCGGCGGCTGGAGCCGTACGGGCTCGTGCTGAAGGCGGGCGTCTGGTATCTGTGCGCGCGGGTCGTGGAGGCGGGAGCGGCGGGGGCCGCAGGGGCCACGGGGACCTTCCGGACGTACCGCATCGACCGGTTCACCGCGATAGAGGCGGGCGAGGAGCGGTTCGCGCGGGACGAGGGGTTCGATCTGCCGGGCTTCTGGGAGGAGCAGGCACTGCGGTTCGCCCGTTCGCTGCTGCGCGCGGAGGTCGTCGTACGGCTGTCGCCGGAGGGGCTGCGCAGGCTGCCGCACGCCGTGGACCCGGTGTCGGCGCGGGACGCGCTGGAGCGGGCCGAGCCGGACGCGGGGGGCTGGGCGACGCTCACCCTGCGGGTCGAGTCCGAGGACGTCGCCCACACCCAGCTGACCGCGCTCGGCCCGGAGGCGGAGGTGCTGGCCCCGGCGACCCTGCGGCAGCGGTTCGCGAAGGACGCGGGACGGCAGGCGGCGCTGTACCGGGCGGGGGCGGAGTAGCGCACGGTCGGGATCCGGCCCCCACCCCCTCGCCCTCCCCGCGTGACAATCCGCCGCACTCCACATGCGGCTGCCCTGCGTAGGCCCGATGCTGGTGGCGTGATGGACGAGACGGAGTTCTGGGAGCTGGTGGACGCCACCCGCGAGGCCGCCGACGGCGACCCCGAGGAGCAGGCCGATCTGCTGGTCGACCGGCTGCTCCGGCTGGACCCGGACATGGTCCTGGACTTCGCCCGTCACTTCGAGGCCCGCTACAACCGCGCGTACCGCTGGGATCTGTGGGGCGCCGCCTGGGTGCTCCTCGACGGGGCCAGCGACGACGCCTTCGACTTCTTCCGCTGCTGGCTGATCGGCCAGGGCCGGGAGGTGTACGAGGGCGCGCTGCACGACGCGGACGCGCTGGCCGATCTCCTGGACGACTTCGACGAGGAGATCGACGGCGACGGCGAGGAGCTGGGCTACGCGGCCGACGAGGCGTACGAGCAGCTCACCGGCACGGTCGCCCCGGATCTGGGCATCGCCCCCGCCCCCGCCGAGCCGGCGGGCGCCCCTCTCGACTTCGAGAACGAACGGGTGCTGGCGGAGCGGTATCCACGGCTGTGGGACCGCTTCAAGGAGTGACGCCCGCCTGCGCTCCCGGCCGCGCTCCCGTCGGAGCACCTGTGCCCGCAGTGGCTCCCGTGCTGGGGATGCCCCCCGTGCGGATGCCCGCGCCCGGGATCGCGCTCACCGGTGTCGGCGCGCGGTCCTGGAGACGGGCCGCGCGTTCCTTGATCTCGGGGAGGACGGCCGTCAGGGCAGCTCCGGGGCAGGTGGTCATGTAGCCGTCGTTGTGGCCGGAGACGGTCGGCAGCATCACGGGCGTGCCCGAGCGGAAGCGGCTGAGGCTGTTGCTGGACACCAGCCGCACCCGCTCCCTCGGGTCGGTGTCGCCTAGCCCCAGTTTCCAGGCGGTCAGCGCGGCGATGGCGTCGGTCATCGCCTTCGGCACCTCCGCGCCCGCAGTGAAGGTGCCGATCGCGGCGATCCCGGCGGTGCGGTGGTTGAAGCCCTGGGTGTGGGCGCCGGTCACGGGCTTGTCGACGCCGCCCGCGCGGCCCTCGTAGAGATTGCCGCAGCGGTCGACGAGGAAGTTGTAGCCGATGTCGTCCCAGTCGCGGGCGCCGGTCTGCCCGGCGGCCA
The DNA here is from genome assembly GCF_042790455.1 of Streptomyces sp. NPDC056734. Classification (NCBI taxonomy): domain Bacteria; kingdom Bacillati; phylum Actinomycetota; class Actinomycetes; order Kitasatosporales; family Streptomycetaceae; genus Streptomyces; species Streptomyces sp. NPDC056734. The sequence continues at coordinate 291,313 of NZ_JBHTZD010000010.1, read as the reverse complement.
GGGAGCGGATGATCCGCGGGACGTCGGCGCAGTCGTAGGCGTTGGGCGAGTCGGTGTGGTGGACGAAGACGGCGACGACCCTGTCGTCGTAACGGGGCGCGGGCCGCTCACGGGTGTCGCCCGGCTCCAGCCAGGCCGAGCGCGGCACGATCCGCGGCCGGGGGGCGTCGTACACGGGGGGCCGGGCCGCCTGTGGCACCGACCCGTGGCCCGCGCTCTCCCGCTCGACACCGGCCGCGCACAGCCCGAGCACGGTGACGGCGGCGATCCCGGGCACACAGCCGAGGGCGATGAGGACGGCGCGGGGCGCGCGCTCGCGGTAGCGGCGTACGGCACCCAGCGACCGGCGCGCAGACCGGCGCAGAACGGCACGGGAACGCCGTACGACACCTGGTACGGCCTTCCGCCAGGAGGTGGCACACATGATCCCCACTGTCGGGGCGCGGCGCGCGGTGCGCGATGTGTGCTCTGCCACCCGGCGGAACCATCGTCCCGGTCGGCGGCGTTTCCCGGTGTACAGACGGTGCCCGGCCGATTCCGGGCAGCGCTGATCACCCGGCCCGTTCGCCGCGTACTCACGGGTGCGGACGGTCCGAGAGAAGGGCGGCTTTCGTGGACCTGCTCGACATCGCGCTGCTGCTGGTGATGGTGGGCTACGCGGCATCCGGATACCGCAGGGGCCTGGTGGCCGGCTGTGTCGCGCTGACCGGGTTCGTGGGCGGCGCCGCGATCGGCGTGTGGGTCCTGCCGTGGGTGATGGACCTGGTGACGCCGGGGACGACGGCGGCGACGGTGACGGCGGTGTGCACGGTCCTGGTGCCCGCCGCGGTGGGCCATGAGCTGGCCGGGCGGCTGGCGCTGCGGCTGCGGCACGAGCTGGACCGGGGCCCGCTGCGGGTGGCCGACGGCTTCGGCGGGGCGGTCGCCAACGCGGTGGCCGTGCTGATCGTGGCGTGGGTCGCGGCGAGTGTGCTGGCCGCGTCCTCCTCCCCGCTGCTGACCTCGGCGATCCGTGACTCCCGGCTGCTGGGCACGGTCCAGGACGCGATGCCGGACACCACGCCTGCGTGGTTCTCGCGGGCCACGTCCGCGCTGACGGAGGCGGGTTTCCCGCAGGTCTTCAACCCGTTCGAGAACGAGTCGACGGCCGAGGTGGCCGAGCCCTCCGGCGACAGCGTCACGGCCGCGGCCACCGGCGCGGCCCAGCGCAGCACGGTCAAGGTCGAGGGTTTCACGGGCGACGAGGGCCGCGAGGGCAGCGGGTTCGTGTACGCGCCCGAGCATGTGATGACCAACGCCCATGTGGTGGCGGGCATCGACGAGCCGACGGTCCGGGTCGGCGGGGTGGGGGCCGCGTACGCGGCGCGCGTGGTGCTGTTCGACCCGGACAAGGACGTGGCGGTGCTGTACGTGCCGGAGCTGACGGCACCGGTGCTGACCTTCGACGACGACGCCTTGCGCGGGGACGCGGCGGTGGTCGCCGGATATCCGCAGAACGGCGGTCTCGATCTCCAGGCGGCGACGGTGGCGAACCGGGTGGACGCGCGCGGGCAGAACATCTACAGCGACGCGTCCGTCACCCGTGAGATCTACTCCATCCGCTCCACGGTCCGCCCAGGCAACTCCGGCGGCCCGCTGCTGACCACCGACGGCCGGGTCTTCGGGATGGTCTTCGCCCGCTCCACCTCCGACCCCCAGACGGGCTATGTCCTGACGGCGGCCGAGGTGTCGGCCGACGCGCAGCGCGCGGCGACGGCGACGGAGCCGGTGGACACGGGAGAACTGGTGACGACCTGACGACGACCTGACGACGACCTGACGACGGGTGCCTATTGCGGCTGCCGCAAGGGGCGTGCCATGAGCACATCGTCCGCGTAGAAGCCGTCCAGGCAGAACTCCTCGGGCTGGACGCCCTCCACGACGAACCCCTCGGACTCGTACAGCTTGCGGGCGGCCGTGTTGTGGCCGAGGACGCGTAGCGAGATCCGGCGGGCGGCCCGCGCGCGGGCCTCCTCGACGGCGGCCCGCAGCAGCGCCCGCGCGACGCCGTGCCCGCGCGCCTCCTCGGCGACGGCGAGGCCGCGGATCTGCCGGACGTGCGCGTTGGCGGCCAGTTCGGTGGGGAACCCGAGTCGTATGTAACCGACGATCCGCCCGTCGAGTTCGGCGACGAAATGGTCCAGCGGGCCGCTGCGCTTGCCGAAGAAGGGCTGGTCCTCCTCGGGGCGCGGGGTCACCGAGTGCTGGTACGACCAGGTGTCCCGTTCGAGCCGGATCAGCGCGGCCTCGTCCTCGGGCACGGCGTGGCGTATGTGCGGTGCGGACATGCGGATCACTGTACGACCCCGGTGCCGGGCCCGGCCCGGGGAGCGCGGGGCGGCGCGCGGCGCGGACAATGGGCGCATGGAACATTCGCGTATCGCGGTGGCCGGTGCCTCCGGGCTGATCGGTGGCGCCCTGGTCCGTTCACTGGCCGCCGACGGGCACGAGGTGGTGCGGCTGGTACGGCGTGAGCCGCGGGGCGCGGACGAGGTCCGCTGGGATCCGGAGGCGGGGCGGGTCGACGCGGCGGGCCTGGACGGCTGTGCGGCGGTGGTCAATCTGGCGGGCGCCGGGATCGGTGACCGGCGCTGGACGCCGGAGTACAAGGCGCGGCTGCTGCGCAGCCGGGTCGGCGGCACGACCGCGCTGGCGGAGGCGGTCGCGGCGATGGACCGCCCCCCGCGGGTCTTCGTCAACGGCAGTGCGATGGGCTACTACGGCCCGACCGGTGACCGCGCGGTGGACGAGAGCGCGCCCGCCGGGACGGGGTTCCTGCCGGAGATGTGCGTGGCGTGGGAGGCGGCGGCGGCTCCGGCGCGGGAGGCGGGGGTGCGGACGGTGTTCCCGCGTACGGGGCTGGTGGTGTCGCGCGAGGGCGGGGCGTGGGCGCGGCTGTTCCCGCTGTTCCGGGCCGGGCTCGGCGGGCGGCTGGGGGACGGGCGGCAGTACTGGTCGTTCATCGCGCTGCACGACGAGGTGGCCGCGATCCGGCATCTGATCGACCGGGCCGATCTGTCCGGCCCGTTCAACCTCACCGCCCCCGAGCCACTGACGAACCGTGAGATCACCGCCGCGATGGGCCGCGTACTGCACCGCCCGACCCTGCTGGCGGTCCCCTCCCCGGCCCTGCGAGCGGCGCTGGGCGAGATGGCCGGGGACGTCCTGGGCAGCCAGCGGGTACTACCCCGACGGCTACTGGAGTCCGGCTTCGTGTTCGCGTTCCCGACGATCGAGGACGCGGTGCGGGCGACGCTGTGAGCGGGCCCTGCCGGTATGCCGGGTGGGGGCGGCGTCTTCCTCGCGGGGGCGCTGGACGCGGCGGGCGTCGTGCTCCGTACGCGGGGGTGGAGGGCGACTTCCGTGCCGGGGCCTGATCGCGGCGGGCGTCGTGCCCTTGCGCGCGGGCGGACGGCGACTTCCTTGCCGGGGCCTGACCGACACGATCCTCGTGCCCGTACGCGCAGGTGGACGGCGCTCCCTCGCCGGGCCCTGACCGCAGCGGGCATCGTGCCCGTACGCACGGATGGACGGCGACTTCCACACCGGGGCCTGACCGGCAGCGGCGCGTCTTGCCCCGTAGACGCGGGTGGGCGGCGTCCTTCTCGTCGGGTCCCGGCCGCGGCGGTCGTCATTCCCCCGCGCGCGGGGGGACGGCGGCACGGTGCGGGGCGTCCGGTGCGGGCGGGGGCGGTGGGGGTACGGCACCGGGTGGCCCGCACCGGGCCGGCCGCCGTATGCCACCGCCGTGCGACCGTGCCCCTGTGCGTGCGCGACTGAACCGGGGTGTTCCGCTGCCTACGCTCGACCCCAACTCGGGTATTCCCGGCGGCTCTTGGGGGCATGAGGTCTCCACCGGCCGCGCGACCTCAGGGAGGGGCACGTGCTTCAGCCCTCGTATCAGGCGGATGTCGTCGTGGTGGGAGCCGGGGTCGCCGGGCTCTCCGCGGCACACAGGCTGACCAGCGCAGGAGTGACGACCATCGTGCTGGAGGCCGCCCCTTGGGTCGGTGGCCGCATGTCCACGGAGAAGGTCGACGGGTTCCGGCTCGACCGGATCGGCCAGTTGCTGTCCACCGCGTTCCCCGAACTGCGCCGCACCCCGGGCCTGGACGGCCTGGTGCTCAGGCCGTTCGCGCCGGGCGTCGTGCTGCACAGCGACGGCCGGCTGCACCGTACGGGCACTCCGGCGGGCGGAGGGAGCGCGCGGGGCGCACTTCACACTGTGCGCGCCCTGGCAAGCGCCCCTCGTGCGCAGGCGCTCTCCCGGGTGCCGCAGACGCCCCGGTCCCAGGCGGGGCCCCGGCCGCTGGGCACCGCCGTGGACCACGCCCGGCTGCGCACCGCGCTGGCCCGGCTGGCCGCCACGCCCGTGGAGCGGGTGCTGGCCCGGCCCGAGGCGCCCGCCGGACAGGCCCTGGCGGCGCGGGGGCTGCCCGCCCGGACCATCGACGGCTTCCTGCGCCCCCTGCTGGCCGCGCTGCTGTGCGACCCGGAGCTGACCACGTCCAGCCGGTGCGCCGATCTCGCGTTGCGGGCGTTCGCGGCGGGGCGGCTGTGCGTGCCGGAGGGCGGCGCCGAGACGCTCCCGGAGCTGCTGGCCCGGACGCTGCCGCCGGGCACCCTGCACACGGGCGTGCGGGCCACCGCGGTGTCGACGACCTCGGTGACCACCGCCGAGCACGGCGAGTTCCGCTGCCGCGCGGTGCTGCTGGCGACGGACGCCCGTAGCGCCGCCGCGCTGCTGCCCGGTCTGCGGGTCCCCGACTTCCACCCGGTGACGGTGCTCCACCACACCGCGGACGAACCGCCGCGCACCGCGAACGCGCTGGTCCTGGACGCCGACCGGGGCGGTCCGGTGGCGCACACGGCGGTGGCCAGCGCGGTGGATCCCAGCCGGGCCCCGGCGGGCCGCGCGCTGATCTCCTCGACGGTGCTGGGCGTGCCGCCCGCCGACCTCGACGCGGCCGTGCGGGCGCATCTCTCCCGGCTCTACGGCGTCTCCACCCGGCGCTGGGAGACCCTCGCGGTCCACCACACCGCCGAGGCCGTCCCGGCGATGCGCCCGCCGCACGATCTGCGCCGGCCGGTACGGGTGATGGCGGGGCTGTACGTGTGCGGCGACCACCGCGACACCAGCACGGTCCAGGGTGCCCTCCACTCGGGCCGCCGCGCCTCGACGGCGATCCTGTCGGACCTGGGCGGGACGCTGCACTCGGCACCGACGGCTCGCGCCGCGTGAGGGGGGCTACAGGTGGCTGCGCGTCCGACCGCCGCCCGTGGCTGGTCGCGCAGTTCCCCGCGCCCCTTCAGGACGCTGCCACGACCGGCGCCCATGGCCCGCGCCACGCAGGGGGACCACAGGTAGATACGCGACCAACCGCCGCCCGTGGCCGATCGCGCAGTTCCCCGCGCCCCTTCAGCACGCTGCCCTCCCCCACGCCGGAAAGGGGAACGCCCGTAGGGGCGCGGGGAACTGCGCGACCAGCCCCCACCGGCGGCCAGCCGAAGGACGGCACCCGACACCGGGCACCGCAACCTCCCCAGGGGCGCGGGGAACTGCGCGACCAACCCCCACCGGCGGCCACCCGCACGACGGCATCCGTACCCCACCCGCCACTCCCCCGCCCCCGGGCACCGCAACGCCCCCAGGGGCGCGGGGAACTGCGCGACCAACCCCCACCGGCGCTCAGCCGAAGGACGACACCCGCACCCCCACCCGCGGAGCGAACCCGCGGAGCGAACCCCCTACCCCAGCGTCGCCACCCGCTCCCGATACCCCCGCGCCGGCGCCGCGTCCTTGTACGGCTCCAGGCGGCGCTCGAAGTCCCGGATGTACTCGACCGCGCGGACCGAGCGCATCTCCGCCGCCTGCCCCGCCGCTTCGGCGGCAAGGTGGCACGCCTGGTCCAGCTCGCCCAGGCCCAGGCGCGCGGTGGCGAGGACGACCCGGCAGAAGAGCCGGCTGCGGGCGAAGGCGGGGGCCCGGAGCTGGAGGGACCGCTCGGCGTACTGCGCGGCGGCACGGAACTGCTGGAGGTCGCGATGGGAGTGGCCGAGTTCGTCGGCGAGCTGCGCCTCGTCGAAGAAGCGCGCCCAGTACGGGACCTCGTCGCCGGGCCGGGCGGCCTCCAGGGCGCGTTCGGCGCGGACCAGGGACGCCGTGCACGCCCGTACCTCGCCGAGCACCCCGTGCCCACGCGCCTCGGCGGCGTGCAGCAGCGCCTGGACCACCGGCGGAGCCACCCCGCCCACCCCCTGCTGGGCCACCCGCGCGAGCTGCACGGCCTCCCGCCCGTGCCCGAGGTAGACGGCCTGACGGCTCATCGTGATCAGGACGTACGAGCCGTACGCCCGGTCCCCCGCCGCCTGCGCGAGCCGCAGCGCCTGCACGAAGTACCGCTGGGCGAGGCCATGCGCGGCGATGTCGTACGAGGTCCAGCCCGCCAGCCGGGTCAGATCGGCGGCGGCGCCGAACAGCCTGCGGCCGGTCTGCTCGCCGTAGGTGCCGCGGAGCATCGGCTCGCACTCGTGCTCCAGATAGCGCACCAGCGCCTGGCGGGCATGGCCGCCGCCGTACATGTTGTCCAGGGTGCGGAAGAGGTCGCCGACCGAGCGCAGGGCGGCGATGTCGCCCCCGGTGACCCGGTGGCGGGGGCCGCGGTCGGCCTGGGCGCGCTGCTTGGGCACGCCGGGCCGGGCCTGCGCGGGCACGCGCGGGGCCTGTTCGGCACGGGCCACCTGGTCGTCGGGCTTGCCGATCAGCCAGTCCCGGCTGGGCACCACGAGACCGGCCGCCGTGAAGGCGATCTTGCGCAGCTCGGCATGGCTGCCGGAGTCCTTGCGCCACAGCCCGCCGACGATGTCGACGGCCTCCTCGGGGCTGCCCGCGAACTCCAGGCCCGCGTAGACGGGCGCGCAGGCGTCCAGGCCGAGATCCTGGGCGGTGAGCCGGCGGCCGAGGCGGCGGGTGAAGACCTCGGCGATCAGCGCGGGCGTGGTGCCGCGCGGCTGCTGGCCACGGAGCCAGCGGGTGACGGATGTCTTGTCGTATCTCAGGTCAAGGCCGTGTTCGAGACCGAGCTGGTCCACCCGGCGGGCGAGACCTGCGTTGGAGAATCCCGCTTCTGCGATGAGCGCGGCGAGCTGGCGGTTGGGAGTGCGCTGCGCGGGTCGATCCGTCATCTGCGGTGCGATCTCCTGCCTTCCGGGCCGAAGGGCCCGGATTGCCTGTGAGCAGCCCTTATGGCCTGGTGAACGGCGCGAATGTAGCGGAGCGTAGCCAGCCGATCGCACATTTCCGCGTGCTTTCATCCGATCGTGTGAGGATTGCCTCAAGAGCTGACGCTCGGGGGGCGGACGTACAGTGGCTTGAGCGCATTACGTGCCTGACGCACATGCCTGACTGGGACCGCCGATGGGAGGCGCCTGCCGTGAGTGGATTGCGGTTCGTCCGCGTGGGGTTCGGCGCGGACGCCGTCGAGTACCAGGAGGCGTGGGACGAGCAGCGCCGGGTGCACGCGGCGCGGTTCGCGGGCGAGATCGAGGACACCGTGCTGCTCCTGGAGCACCCGCCCGTCTACACCGCGGGCCGGCGCACCCAGGACAGCGAGCGCCCCCTGGACGGCACACCGGTCATCGACGTGGACCGCGGCGGCAAGATCACCTGGCACGGCCCAGGCCAGCTGGTCGGCTACCCGATCCAGAAGCTCCCCCGCCCGGTGGACGTGGTCGCGCACGTACGGCGCCTGGAGGAGGCCCTGATCCGCACCTGCGCGGAGTTCGGCCTGGAGACCACCCGGATCGAGGGCCGCAGCGGCGTGTGGGTGCTCGGCGACCCGGTCGAGCGGCGCCCGTCCCTCCTCGGCGGACTCGCCCTGGACCTCGACCCGCGCCTGACCGACGACGAGTTCGACCCCCGTCTCGACGGCCCCGAGTACGCCCCCTCCAACGCGGGCCAGCGCCGCGAGGACCGCAAGATCGCGGCCATCGGCATCCGGGTCGCCAAGGGCGTCACCATGCACGGCTTCGCGCTCAACGTGAACCCCGACAACAAGTGGTTCGACCGGATCATCCCCTGCGGCATCCGCGACGCGGGCGTGGCCTCGCTGGCGAGCGAGCTGGACCGGGACGTGACGGTGCCGGAGGTCGTCCCGGTCGTGGAACGCCATCTGCGCGACGTCCTGGAGAGCGCCGATCCGAGGCCGCGTCCGGTCGAGCCGCAGCGGCCCGAGCCGAGGGAAGCCCGGTCGACCCCGGCCGCGTGACGCAGTGCACAGCAACAGCCACCGCATACCACAGGACCACAATTTCAGCGGGCGTACCCTGAAAAGTCGCCGTACCACCAATCGCTAGGGAGCCGGTCGTGTCCGCAGTCTCACCCGACGGACGCAAGATGCTGCGCCTGGAGGTCCGCAACGCGCAGACCCCCATCGAGCGCAAGCCCGAGTGGATCAAGACCCGGGCGAAAATGGGCCCCGAATACACCAAGATGCAGAACCTGGTCAAGAGCGAGGGTCTGCACACGGTCTGCCAGGAAGCCGGCTGCCCGAACATCTACGAATGCTGGGAGGACCGCGAGGCGACCTTCCTGATCGGCGGCGACCAGTGCACCCGCCGCTGCGACTTCTGCCAGATCGACACCGGCAAGCCCGAGGCCCTCGACCGTGACGAGCCCCGCCGGGTCGGCGAGTCCGTCGTCACCATGGACCTGAACTACGCGACCATCACCGGAGTCGCCCGCGACGACCTGGCCGACGGCGGCGCCTGGCTGTACGCGGAGACCGTGCGCCAGATCCACGCGCAGACCGCCGAGCGCGAGGCCGGCCGGACCAAGGTCGAGCTGCTCGCCCCCGACTTCAACGCGGTCCCGGAGCAGCTGGCCGAGGTCTTCTCGGCCAGCCCCGAGGTCTTCGCGCACAACGTCGAGACGGTCCCGAGGATCTTCAAGCGCATCCGCCCCGGCTTCCGCTACGACCGCTCCCTGAAGGTCCTGACGGCCGCCCGCGACCACGGGCTGGTCACCAAGTCCAATCTGATCCTCGGCATGGGCGAGACCCGCGAGGAGGTCGGCGAGGCGCTGCGGCAGCTGCACGCGGCGGGCTGCGAGCTGATCACCATCACCCAGTATCTGCGCCCGTCGGTGCGCCACCACCCGGTGGAGCGCTGGGTCAAGCCGCAGGAGTTCGTGGAGCTGAAGCAGGAGGCCGAGGAGATCGGCTTCTCCGGCGTCATGTCCGGCCCCCTGGTCCGCTCCTCGTACCGCGCCGGGCGGCTGTACCAGATGGCCGTCGAGAAGCGCGGTTCGTACGTCGCCGTCCAGGCCGTCTGACACGACGTCATCCGCGCGCCGCGCACCGGCACTTGCGGCAGGCGTGTGAATTCCCGCACAAGCGGCTACCGGCAAGTAGTGGCCCGCTCCGACGCGGCCCCGACCGTCCGCCCTGATGAGGGCGTACGTCAGGGCCGCGTCAGTCTTTTGGGGTTCCGTATCAAGGTTTCATTCGTGTTTGACCGGTCGGTCACGCCCTGGTAACACCGGACAGTGACGCTGTACGCACAGCTCGCACTCCCGCGTTCCGGAGCCACCTAGGGGGACCCACCACCATGCAGGCCGCGCCCGTTCACGCCACGGCGATCCCGTCGTTCACCACCGCCCTGCGTGCCGTCGAGTCGCTGCTCATGAGCGGCGGCCAGCGCACCGCCCGGCGCAATGCCTGGACCTCCGTCCTGGAGGACCGCCGCCGCGCCAAGGACCGGGTCGAGGCCCAGCGTGTCCTCGACCAGACCTTCACCGCACACTCCTGAGGCCCCGCTCGCCGCCGTGGTCCGGCGCCGCGGGCGCACCGCCGTCGAAGGCGGCCCGGGAGCCACGTAGACTTCGTGCCATGGCGAGGAAGGAAACCGCGGCGGACGCCGCGAACCCCGGGCGACTGAAGCAGATCGCTCTGACCTACAAGATGACCCGCAGGGCCGACAAGAAGATCGGTCTTGTACTCGCGGCTGTCGGAATCGTCACCTTCGGTGTCTTCCTCGCGATCGGTTTCTTGATCGGTCACCCCATCTATCTCGGCATCCTGGGCTTCCTGCTCGCCTTCCTCGCGACGGCGATCGTGTTCGGACGCCGGGCCGAGCGGGCCGCCTTCGGGCAGATGGAGGGACAGCCCGGCGCCGCGGCGGCCGTGCTCGACAACATCGGCCGGGGCTGGTCGACCACCCCGGCGGTGGCGATGAACCGCAGCCAGGACGTGGTGCACCGCGCGGTCGGCAAGGCCGGCATCGTGCTGATCGCCGAGGGCAACCCGAACCGGGTCAAGAGCCTGCTGGCCGCCGAGAAGAAGAAGATGAACCGCGTGGTGGCCGACGTACCGGTGCATGACGTGATGGTGGGCACCGGCGAGGGCCAGATCGAGCTGAAGAAGCTGCGCACCACGATGCTGAAGCTCCCCCGGGTGCTGACCGGCCCCCAGGTGACCGCCACCAATGACCGGCTCCGCGCCATGGGCGACCTGATGAGCAACATGCCACTGCCCAAGGGTCCGATGCCCAAGGGCATGAAACTCCCCAAGGGCGGCCCCCGGGCCCGCTGAGCCGTACCCACGGCCACCCTCACAGCAGCCGACCCGTTCAGGACAGCGTCCGGAACGACCGGTCGTAGTAGACCATCGGCGACCCCTCGCCCAGCCGCACTCCCGTCACCCGGCCGATCAGGACCATGTGGTCCCCGGCCGGGTGTCGTGCGTGAATGACACAGTCCAGCTCGGACAGCGCCTGCTCGACGGTCGGCAGGCCGCGCGGGCTCAGCCGCAGCCCGCCGCCCCCGAACTTGTCGGCGCCCTTGGTCGCGAAGCGGACGGCGAGCGGGCGGTGCAGCGGGGAGAGCACGCTCACCGCGAAGTGGTCGCAGCGGGCGAAGGACGCCGCCGAGTCGGCGGAGTTCGCCAGGCAGACCAGGATCATGGGCGGCGCCAGCGACACCGAGCAGAAGGAGCTGGCGGTGAATCCGCGGGGGCTCCCGTCGGGGCAGCGGGTGGTGACCACCACGACACCCGACGGAAAGCGGGCCATCGCGGCCCGGAACGCTTCGGAGGCCCCTAGGGGCTCGGCTATATCTGGTCTGGCCTGTCTATCCTGTCTGTCCTGCTGCTCGGTCAGTCCCGTCGACTCGGTCAGTTTCCTCTGGTCCCTCTGGCTCCTCTGGCTCCTCTGGTTTCCCTGGTTCCTCTGGTCAGTCTGGTCCGTCTGCTCCGTCACGGCGGCACCACCTGTCGGCCTCGCCGGATACTCACTGTCCGTGACCGTACGGCCAGAAGAGTGTCACCGGCATCCAGCTCGACTATGCAGCCCCCGGGAGCGGCCAGCAACCGGACCCGGATCCGGACCGGGATCCGGACGGGGCGCACGCCCGGCGCCCCGGGTCACCGGGCGGGGGCTTCTCCGCCGCCGGTCAGCGCCCAGGCGCCGTACGCCGCGCCGGTGGTCTCGAAGGCCAGCGCCACATGGGAGGCGGCGCTGTTCACGTCCCGCCAGAAGCGCTGGACCGGGTCGCCGAGATCCTGCCCGGAGGTGCCGCTCGCGCGGAACACCCGGTCGACGGCCGAGACCAGCAGTTCCACGGCCAGCGCCAGATCCCGGGGCCCGCGCACGGCCGCCTCGCCCTCCGGCGGCGTGAGCGTGCCGTCGGCGACCGCCGCCGTACGGTGGACGAGCAGCTCGGCGGCGTCCGTCTCGGCGGCCGACCGGGCGAGGGTGACCTGGGTGGCCGGCTGCTCGGCGACGGCCCGGCCGCGCCGGTCGACCCGGCTCCCGGTCCGTTCGGTCCAGTGGCGCAGGGCGCCGCGCGCGGCCCCGATCAGCGGTGTGGCGAACGGCAGCGCGTTCACGGCGTACATCGGCACGATGTGACAGCGTGCGTCGGACGCGGGCGCACGCCCGGCGTGCACATCGGCGCGGGAGAGGGTGCGGTGCTCGGGGACGAAGACCTCGTCCAGTACGAGGGTGTCGCTGCCGGTCCCGCGCATGCCGACCGGGTTCCAGCTGTCCACGACGGAGAATTCGCCCTGGGGGACGGCGAAGTACCGCACGGCGGGCCGCCGGGCGCCGCCCTCGGGCCGTCCGGGGCTCTCGGCGCCGCCCGCGTCCTCCTCCGGCACCGGCGCGCAGGCCAGTGCCCAGTCGGCGCAGTGCACGCCGCTGATGTACTTCCACTCGCCGCTCAGCCGCCAGCCGCCGGAGACCCGCTCCGCCGTGCCGGACGGCATCAGCGCGGCGGCCAGCAGGGCGTCGGGCCCGTCCGCCCAGATCTCCGTCTGCCCCTTCTCGGGCAGGAAGGCCGCGTAGCGCCCGGCGTACGCGGCCAGCGAGGCCGCCCAGGCCGCCGATGTACAGCCCGCGCCCACGACGGTGACCGCCGAGGTCAGTTCGGTGAAGCCGCCGGCCGGGCCGCCGTAGGCGGCGGGGACGAAGTGCCGGGCGAACCCTGCCTCCCGTACGGCGTCCACCACCTCGGCGGAGAGCCGCCGGGCCCCCTCCGCCTCGTCCGCGCGGCGCGCCGCGACCTCGGCTACGTGGGCCGCCCTGTGCACGATCGTCGTCGGACCGTCGTACGACACCTGTCCACCACCTCCACGCCGGATGGAGGCAGTGTCGCCAAACCGCCGCGAGGTACCGCGGACCATGGCCGCGACCGGCCCGGCGGTCACCCGACCGGCCTCAGGCGCGGGGCAGGTAAGTCGCTAGATCCGGACCTCGACCGTGCGGGCCACCCGGTCGTGCAGGCCGCGGCCGTCGCGGTCCCAGATGAGGGCGGGGACGGCGAGGCAGAGCAGGGCCGTGCGCAGCAGGCCGCGGCCGGGGTGGACGGTGCCGGTGTCGAGCGCGACGACCCGCAGGCCGAACAGGCGCTTGCCAGGGGTGAAGCCGAGGGTGGCGACGGTGAGCACACCGAGCACGAAGAAGACCAGCAACGTCCAGTTACTGGTCGAGGCCGGATCGTAGCCGTCCGTGATCAGACTGTATGCGATCAAGAAGCAGAGGGCCCAGTCCAGCAGCAGCGCGCCCAGCCGCCGCCCCGGACGGGCGAGGGAACCCGGTCCGGACTCGGGCAGACCGAGCTGCTCGCCCCGGTAGCCGAAGTCGGCTCCGTCCTCCTCCAGGGCAGCGCGCGGGCCGGACAGCCATGATCCGATTGCTTGCCTGTTGTCCACCCGACCACGGTACTCGGACCGCATATCGGGCAGCGACGGCGGGGTGTGTCGGTACTAGGGTGGACAACGCGCCCGGTTAACTTCAGCGAAACAAATGGGTCACGCCTGAGAAATCACGCCTCCCTAGGGTCGAGGTCGGCGTGTGCCACCCGCACTGGCCGCACGAACGATCAACCACCCCGGCGGCACGGTCGGGAGTAGGAGGAGCTGGATGTTCCAGAACGCCGACGAGGCCAAGAAGTTCATCGCGGACGAGAAGGTCAAGTTCATCGACGTCCGCTTCTGCGACCTCCCGGGCGTCATGCAGCACTTCACGGTGCCTGTCGAGGCGTTCGACCCGGACGAGGAGCTGGCGTTCGACGGCTCGTCGATCCGGGGGTTCCAGGCCATCCACGAGTCGGACATGGCGCTGCGCGCGGACCTGACCACGTCCCGCGTGGACCCGTTCCGCCGGGACAAGACCCTCAACATCAACTTCTTCATCCACGACCCAATCACCGGCGAGCAGTACAGCCGTGACCCGCGCAACGTGGCGAAGAAGGCGGAGGCGTACCTGGCGTCGACGGGCATCGCCGACACCGCGTACTTCGGCCCGGAGGCGGAGTTCTACGTCTTCGACTCGGTCCGTTTCGCCACCTCGGCGAACGAGTCCTTCTACCACATCGACTCCGAGGCGGGCGCCTGGAACACCGGTGCGCTGGAGGGCAACCGCGGCTACAAGGTCCGCTACAAGGGCGGCTACTTCCCGGTCCCGCCGGTCGACCACTTCGCCGACCTGCGCGCCGAGATCTCCCTGGAGCTGGACCGCTCCGGCCTCAAGGTCGAGCGCCAGCACCACGAGGTGGGCACCGCCGGGCAGGCGGAGATCAACTACAAGTTCAACACGCTGCTCGCCGCGGCCGACGACCTCCAGCTCTTCAAGTACATCGTGAAGAACGTGGCCTGGCGCAACGGCAAGACCGCGACCTTCATGCCGAAGCCGATCTTCGGTGACAACGGCTCGGGCATGCACGTCCACCAGTCGCTGTGGACGGGCGGCGACCCGCTGTTCTACGACGAGGCCGGTTACGCGGGCCTGTCGGACATGGCCCGCTACTACATCGGCGGCATCCTCAAGCACGCCCCGTCGCTGCTGGCCTTCACCAACCCGACGGTGAACTCGTACCACCGGCTGGTCCCGGGCTTCGAGGCGCCGATCAACCTGGTGTACTCGCAGCGCAACCGCTCCGCGGCCATGCGTATCCCGATCACGGGCTCCAACCCGAAGGCCAAGCGCGTCGAGTTCCGCGCGCCCGACTCCTCCGGCAACCCGTACCTCGCCTTCTCGGCCCTGCTCCTGGCGGGCCTGGACGGCATCAAGAACAAGATCGAGCCGGCCGAGCCGATCGACAAGGACCTCTACGAGCTGGCTCCCGAGGAGCACGCGAACGTCGCCCAGGTCCCCACCTCCCTCCCGGCCGTCCTGGACTCCCTGGAGCGCGACCACGAGTTCCTCCTCGCGGGCGACGTCTTCACGTCCGACCTGATCGAGACGTGGATCGACTTCAAGCGCGCCAACGAGATCGCTCCGCTCCAACTGCGTCCGCACCCGCACGAGTTCGAGCTGTACTTCGACGTCTAAAGAGCGAGGCCGGACACCCTGTCCTGAAGCTCTGCGACAGGCTGTGACCGATGACCGACAGTCCAGCGAGGGCCGCTACTCCGAGTTGTGGAGCAGCGGCCCTCGCTGGATTTTCGGGCTCTGTACGGTGGTTGCCGGAGTAGTGGGCCGGGCCGGTGACCCAGTTGTCGCAGATCCCGCCGAACCGGATGGCGGCGCCGGCCCGGCGCGGACCTGGACGTGGCCGCGCCCCGCGCGCCGCCGTGATGACGGCGGCGGGGGGGGTGAGCGGACATATCCCGGTCATCCGCTGGGCGCAAGAAGGACAGCCAGGACACGCGGCTGCGCGTGGTGGGGTCACTTGGTTTCGAGGTGCCCCAGGGGGTGGTTCGTGAGGGCCGCTCGGGCCTTGTTCCAGTCGGTGTGGTCGATTCCGGTGATGTGACGCAGGTAGGCGAGGGTGACCTGCTGGACGAGGGCGACCCGGTCGGGGTTCTCGTCCGTGGTCTCGGCTGCCTGGTGGCCGGAGATACCGCCGAGGAAGTGCTCGCCGCCATGGACGGTCAGGAGGCTCTTCCTGCCTCGGCTGAGGGTGTAGGGGTCGGTCGTCCAGGCCGGGCCTCGGGTGGTGAGCGGGAGGTCGTCCTTGTCGCCGGCGACGACGAGGCCGGGGGCGGTGATGTGGGAGAAGTCCTGGTCGCGCAGCCAGGGAAGGCTGTCGCGGGCGAAGGGGGTCAGTTCGTCGCCGCCCTTGCCTGCGGTGGCCAGTTGGATGCTGGCCATGACCCGGGCATCGGACAGGTCCTCGGCGGCGCCGGTGTCCGGGTCCGTGACGCGCAGGCCCACCAGGATGCCGGCGGTCTGGCCGCCGAAGGAGTGCCCGGCCGCCACGATACGGCTGTGGTCGATGCGGCCCTCCAGCCCCGGCACGCTCGCCTCCAAGGTGGTGAGGTGGTCGAGGAGGTGCCGTATGTCCTGGACGCGGTAGCGCCACATCCGGGGCCGGCGGGGGTCGTCGGCGGGCAGGGCGAGCCGCTTGGAGTCCAGGTGGGTGGCCTGGACGACGACGAAACCGCCGGCGGCCCAGTGATCGACCAGCGGGGCGTAGCCGTCCAGGTCGGAGCCGAAGCCGTGGGCGAAGAGCACGACGGGCAGGCTGGTGCCGGTGGTGGGGGCGGTGACGCGGACGTGCAGATCCTCGCCGCGCCATGGTGCGCTCAGCACGAGCGGTTTGACGGACACGGTCGCGGTGGGGGCGGAGCCGGTGAGGGTGAGGGCGGTGGTGGGGTGCGTGGTCATGTGTGTGTCGCCTTTCAGGAGGTGGCGGGCCGCGGGAGGTGGAGGACGCGTTCGGCGTTGAGGTGGCCGAGCTTGTCCCGGCCGCGCTCGTCGAGCGGGGCGTGGTCGACGAAGGCGCGGGCGCGGCCCGGCCCGCCCAACGCGCCGCGGGAGTCGACGCCGCCGAGACCCCGGTGGTCCGGGCCGTCGACTGTTGTGGGGGCGCCGTAGGGCATCGCACCCGCCGCCGGGCTGTAGAGGCCACCGGCGGTGACGGCGAGGTTGCCGGTGATGTGGTCCAGGACGCGGCGTTGCAGGTGCGGGGCGGCGGTGCTGAGCAGATCGGCACGGTCCGAGTGCCGGTCCAGGGTCCCGGCGAGAATCAGGCGCAGCGTCGCCGGACCGACCTCGGAGTGCCATCCCCATCCTCCGGTGGACAGCAGCAGGCCCGTCATCTCGTCGAAGCCGCTGCAGGCGGTGTCGATGAGCTTTCGGGGCGGCATGGCCGGGTGAATGCACAGCGGCACACCGAGGTGGGCGTCGGCTTCGAAGACGGGCCGGAAGCCGGCGTGGTCGAGGAAGATCTCGCCCGTTCACGGAAAGGCATCGCCCCGACATGTCCCAGTCCGGTGACCGCTCGGTCGAGTTCCGCGGCGGCGGCCTGGGGATCGGAGGTGGGCAGCGTGGCGAAGACCGCGAAACGATCGGCGACCTGCGGTGGCAGGGGCTGGGTCCCGGGCGTCGTGATGGACAGAACCTCCATGTCCACGCCGCTGGCGTCCATGCGGGCCAGGCATTCCTCGCCGACGTCGAGCAGGCGCAGGTTCACCTCCCCCCGGCTGCTCATCTTGTTGACGGTCGCGTCACCGCCCCACCGCAGCAGGGCGCGGCGCAGTTCCGGGGTCCAGGCGTGCTCCTCGACACCGATCACCCGCCGGGCCGGTGCAGTGTCCTCACTCATGGACATACCGTCCGTTCGTCATTCACCTCACCCCGATAAGGGATCTGGCAGGATCATTCGCCCGCCAACGGGCGCGTCAGCTACCGTAAAACTTGACGTTGACGTGAAAGGCAAATGCGTGTGATGCGGAACACGCAAGAAGGGGCAGATGTGCGGATCGGGGAACTCGCCCAGCGCACGGGAGTCACCACCCGGGCGCTGCGGTACTACGAGGAACAGAACCTGCTCACCGCCGAGCGCAGCGGCAGCGGCCAGCGCCACTACGCGGAAACCGCCGTCGACCGGATACACCTCATCCGCCGGCTGTACGCCGCCGGACTGGGCAGCAAGGCCATCGCCGAGCTGACGCCCTGCGTCATCGAGGGCAAGGCCACCCCTGAACTCCTCCAGCGCCTGGCCACGGAACGCGACCACCTCGACCAGCGCATCGCGGATCTCACCGAGACCCGCGACAGGCTCGACTCCGTCATCGACGGCGCCTCATCCAACCTGCGCACAGGCGCCCCCTGCTCACGGGACACGCCGCCGCGGGCGGCCTCCAGCACGAGCTGACCTACGACGGACTGCGCACCGCCGAAGCCAAGGGCAACAAGGGCGGACGCCGCCCCGCCGTCCAGGCCGCGAAGACCGACGCCGTCCGCACCGCAGTGAGGTGCTGTCCCGACCGAGGCGTGATGCGCCCGTGCCCCATCGTCCAGGCGGACGGTGGGGCACGGGCGTATGTTCTATTTGAGGGCTTCGGTGAGGGAGGCCACGGGACTGGGACACGGGGGTGGACCGGGAGATGGCCGAGCGCGGTCGGGACGGGCGGGAGCCCGAGGAGTACGACTTTCGGTGGGCCGCTGCCGCCGAGCACAAGGAGCCGTCGGCCCGCGCGCGGATGCTGGCCGCGCGGTGGAAGGAGGCTCCGCCCGGGGCGGTGCCGTTCCGGCCGGAACCCAAGGGGCGGCGGCGGTGGAAGCTGCGGCTCAGGCGGCGCGGGGGGCGGTCCCCCTGGAGGTCCGTGGTCATCGTGGTCGGTGGGCTCGGTGCCTTGATCCTGTTGCTCGGGTACGTCGGATTCCGGGCGCCGTTCTGACGCGTTCACGCTGGGCTTATTGATCTCGGGTGAACGGAGCCTTTGCAGGTCCCTGGGCTGATCGCGACCGTCGTATGGGACGGACAGGTGCACACTGGACAGTAGGGCGAACGCCCTGTCCGCGGTGTAGTGCGGGGTGGTACAGAATGCAAAGTCGCTTCCGCAGTGACCGGCGGCTGACCGTCCGGATGATGGTCACGCTGTTCCTGCTCGGATTGTTGTACGTGGCGTTCGTCGCCGCGTTGATCGTGCTCCTGAAGTCGTGGGTCCTGGTCGTGGTCGTGGCGGCCGGGCTGATGGGGGCGCAGTACTGGTTCTCGGACCGGATCGCACTGTTCGCGATGCGGGGCCGGGTCGTGGAGCGCGAGGAATATCCCGAGCTGCACGCTGTCGTGGACCGGCTCTGCGCGATGGCCGACATGCCGAAACCGGTGGTCGCCGTCTCCTCACTGGACATGCCGAACGCGTTCGCGACCGGCCGCAACGCCGACAACGCCGTGGTGTGTGTGACCAGCGGGCTGCTGCGCCGCCTGGACCCGGCCGAACTGGAGGGCGTCCTCGCGCACGAGCTGTCGCACGTGGCGCACAAGGACGTGGCGGTGATCACCATCGCCTCGTTCCTCGGGGTGATCGCCGGACTGGTGATGCGGTTCGCCTTCTACTCCCAGGTCTTCGGCGGGCGCCGGGACCAGAACACGGCCATGATCCTCGCGGCCGTGATGGGGGTCTCGCTGGCGGTGTACGCCATCAGCTTCCTGCTGATCCGGGCCCTGTCCCGGTACCGGGAGCTGGCCGCGGACCGCGCGGCGGCGCTGCTCACCGGGCGGCCCTCGGCGCTGGCCTCCGCCCTCACCAAGGTGGACGGCGACCTCGCCCGGATCCCGACCAAGGATCTGCGCACGGTCCAGGCGTTCAACGCCTTCTACTTCACCCCGGCCCTGGGCTCCGGCCCCGGACTGGCCCGGGTGTTCTCCACGCACCCCAGCCTGGAGCAGCGGCTGGAGCAGCTGGCGCGGATCTCCGCGGAGCTGGGTGAGCCCGCGCTGCCCGGGAACGCGAGGTGAGCATGGGGCTGCTGGACATCCTGCTGGGTCGGAGCAAGCCGGTCCAGCCCGATCTCGACCAGCTCTTCGCGCTGCCGTCGGCGGCGGTGACCCTGGAGGCCGCGGCGGGTTTCACCCCGACCGGTCAGGGCGCGGTGTGCTTCGCGACCGTCGAGGGCGAGGCGTTCGAGCAGACCCACCGGGAGGTGCAGGCGCTGCTGGACGCGGACACGGACCGCGCGGGGTCGCCGGTGGAGCTGCTCCGGGACGACTTCGGCTACTCCTGGCTGGTCTCCCGCCGCACCCCCGATGATCTGTCCCAGCTGGTCAACGACCTGCACGCGGTGAACAGCTCCATGGAGGTCAACGGCTTCGGGCCGCAGCTGCTGTGCTCGCTGGCCGGGTTCGAGCGCCGGGCGGACGGGCGGCGCCTGGCACTCGTCTATCTCTACAAGAGAGGCACCTTCTATCCGTTCGCCCCGCTGCCGGGTGGCGGGCAGCGGCGGGACAGCGCGCTCGAACTCCAGATGAAGGCGCTACTCGCCCAGGATCTGCGGATCGAGCAGGATCTCGGCCGCTGGTTTCCGCTCTGGGGGGCACCCACGCTGTAGCCGGGCGGTCCCCGCGCCGGTCCCCGCGCCGGTGATCACTCGGGGTGCGTCACCCAGGGTGCGGCTCCCCGCCCTCCGTCCTAGAGTTCACTCCGGACCAATCCACCCATACGCGACATATCTCACCATCAGATCATTGTCTCCGCGCATGTTCGGGAGTTCCGTATGAGCAATCTCTTCGTCGTCGCCTACAACGACCTCACCACCGCCAACCAGGTGCGCGCGAAGCTGTTCGACCTGTCGAAGCAGCATCTGGTCGAGCTGGAGGACGCGGTGGTCGTGGAGCGTCGGGAGGACGGCAGGATCAAGCTGCACCAGGCCGTCAACCACACCGCGGTCGGCGCGGCCGGTGGTGCCGTCTGGGGCGGGGTGATCGGGCTGCTGTTCCTGGTCCCGCTGCTCGGTGCGGCGGTGGGCGCGGCGGCCGGGGCGGCGGGCGGCTCGCTCACCGACACCGGCATCAACGACACCTTCATGAAGGACCTCAGCCAGAATCTGCGGCCCGGCGCCGCCGCGCTGTTCGTCCTGGTCAAGCAGGCCGCCGCGGACAAGGTGATCCCGGAGATCGCCGGGTTCGGCGGGCAGCTGGTCCAGACGTCCCTCAGCCAGGCGGACGAGGAGCATCTCCGGGAGATGCTGGCGGCGGCGGTGCGGGCAACCCCGAAGGCGCCGGAGGCGCAGAAGACACCGGGAGCGTCGGGGGCCGACAAGGCCGGGTGACCGACCGGAGGCCGAGGCCGAGGTGGTGGCCGAGGTGGAGGCGGGGGCGGAGGGCCGAGGGTGCCCGGCGTCCGTGAGTGAATGACCGTATGGCCGAACCCCCGCTCTCCCCCGACGACTTCTCCCACGACGTCACCGGCACCGCCGGCACCCCGCCCGAGCGGCTCGCCGTCACCCACCTCGCCGCGGCACCGCCGTATCTCACCGGGCCCGGTGCCGCTCCCGAGCCGCCCACCGCGGTCCTCCTCCACGGTGCCGGTTCCGGCAGCAAGGAGCGGCTGCGTCCGCTGCTCGCGGAGTTCGCGGGGCGGGGCTGCGGCGCGCTGGCGTTCGACTTCTCGGGGCACGGGGGCAGCTCGGGTGAGCTGCGGGAGCTGAGCCTGCGGCGCCGGTTCGCGCAGGCGGTGGACGTGATCGACGCGCGGGTCCCGGCGGGGTCCCCGCTGATCCTGGTCGGTTTCAGCATGAGCGGCCAGACGGTGGCGGACCTCGCCGGGCACTACGGCGACCGGGTCGCGGCCCTCGCCCTGTGCGCGCCGGCGGTCTACGCGGCCGACGCCTGGAACCTCCCGTTCGATGACGGCGACGGCCCCTTCACCCGGCTGATCCGCACCCCGGGCAGCTGGCGCACCTCCCCCGCGCTGGACGCGCTGCGCCGGTACGCGGGGCGGGCCGTGCTGGCGGTCCCCGGCGCGGACGCGATCATTCCGGGGGCCGTCACCGACGCGGTCCAGGACGCGCTCGCCGCCAGGGCCCAGTTCACCCGTCTCGAACTGCCGGACGCGGACCACTTCCTGGGCGCGTGGTTCCGCGACCACGCCGACGCCCGCCGGGAGTTGGTGACCGCCGTGCTCGACGGGTACGGCGACGGCGGCTGGACCGCGACCCGCGCCTGGCTGCGCACACAGCTCCCCGAGGGGCGGCAGGTGACCGGGACCCGCGCGCTGCGGGGCGGCTTCAGCTCACAGCTGCGGGCGCTCACTCTCGACGACGGCAACCTCGACGACGGCACCGGGGAGGCCGACGGGGACGGCGGTGGCAACGGCAGCCGGGATGGCCACAGCCACGGCAACCGGGATGGCCACGGCAACGGAAATGGCCACGGCGGCGGCCTGGTCCTGCGTACCTTCGTGAAGCCCTTCTTCCGTAGGCACGCGCCGGGCCTGCTGGCCCGGGAGGCATCCGTGCTCGGGCTGCTCGCCGGGCGGCCGGACATCCCGGCGCCCGAGCTGATCGCGGTGGACCCGGCGGCCGAGCGCTGCGACCACCCGTCCCTGCTGATGACCCTGCTGCCGGGCCGGGTCCGGATCGACCACGCCGGGGCGCCGGAACTGGAACGGCGTACGGAGCTGCTCGCGGGCCTGCTGGCCCGGATCCACGCGGTCGTGCCGGACGAACGGCCCCGGCCGTACCAGGCGTGGACGTCCCCGGAGCGGGTCACGGCCGCGCCGGGCGCGTTGTGGGAGCGGGCCGTGGACGTCATCCGCGCCGAGCCGCCGGCGTACGAGGGCTGCTTCCTGCACCGGGACTTCCATCCGGGGAACGTGCTGTTCGAGGGGGCGGGAGCCCGGACGCGGATCAGTGGGGTGGTGGACTGGGTGGAGACGTCGTGGGGTCCCGCCGATCTGGACGTGGCCCACTGCTCCACGGCGCTCGCCCTGCTGTACGGCCCGGAGCACGGGCTGGCCTTCGCCGACCGGTACACCGCCCAGGGCGGACGCCCCCTCGCCGACGGCCCGGACCAGCTGTACTGGCGGCTCCTGGACGCCCTCGCCCACACCCCGGACGCGGCGAAACTGGCGGGCCCCTGGCGGGAGCTGGGACGCACGGATCTGACGGCGGAGGTGCTGGGCGAGCGGCTTGAGGGGTATGTGCGGGGGGGCGTCGAGCGGTACGCGTGAGGCTGGCGCCGGGCGTCGCCGTCGCGCGGCGGTGCCCGGCGCCACCGGCTCACCGGTTGTAGCGCATGAACGCCCGCACCATGTGGCACGTCGTGTCCGACGGCGGATGGACGCCGATCAGCTCCGCCGTGCTCCGGATCGTCTCGTTGCGGGCCTGGTCGGGCAGGTGGACGCCGGAGTCGAGCAGGGCGATGGCCAGGCGCATCGCCTTCAGCCGGCGATTGTGCGTGATGTACCAGTGGCGGGGCCGTCCCGGCGGCAGCGGGCGCTTCGGCACGGGCGCGTACGGCAGCTCCAGCGGCACGGACCGCCGGGCGGTGGACTGGGTCGGCAACGGCTTCGGCTTCAGTGCGGCAGCGGGCACAGGCATCCTCCTGTCGCGGCAAGAGCACCCCGGAGGCTGTGGCCGCCCCCGCGATCCCCTCGAACAAGTGCCTCCATTCTACCGTCCGGCACTGACAATCAGCGAGCCCGCCAAGTATGTCAAAAGGCCAGGTGGACACGGGAATTGCCCCCTGATTCCCGGCCGTCGCAGCAGACTCACGACACGCGGCAGAAAATCGAACAGATGCTGCTCCGCGTACCGTTGCGCCCATGGAGATCTGGATCAATCCGGCCTGTTCCAAGTGCCGTAGCGCCCTGCAACTGCTCGACGCCGAGGGGGCCGAGTACACGGTCCGCCGGTATCTGGAGGATGTGCCCGGCGCGGACGAGATCAGGGCCGTACTCGACCGGCTCGGGCTCGAACCCTGGGACATCACCCGCACCCAGGAAGCCGCCGCCAAGGAGCTGGGGGTGAGGGAGTGGGCCCGGGACGCCTCGTCGCGCGAGCGGTGGATCGCCGCGCTCGCCGCGCATCCGAAGCTGATCCAGCGGCCCCTCATCACCGCCGACGACGGCACCGCCGTCATCGGCCGCACCGAGGAGGCGGTACGGGACGCGCTGTCCCGGCGCTGAGCGGCACTTGGCTCAACTTCGCTGTGACGCACGTTACTTCGGAAGGGTCGGGCAACCGCTGAGCAACTCCGTCCGGGGCCTCGTACATAGCGGCGTACGCTCCCCGACCTCCCAGGAGGCGCGAATGTCGCGCAGGAGAACGCTCAGTACGAAGAAGAAGATCGCGCTGCTGGTGAGCGCGGCGGCCGTGGCCGGCGGCGGCGCCTTCACCCTGGCCGCCACCTCGAACGCCGCCCAGAGCGCCGCCGACTCGGCCGTCTGCCGGGGGAAGGCCGTCGCGCTCGGCAACAACGAGCGGTTCATCGCCGACCAGCGGGCCGACCCGGACGCGCAGTCCGAGGCGCGGATCGCCAACCGGCTGGCGGTCATCGAGGAGATCAGGCGCCAGCAGGCGGCGTCGGGGTGCCAGGTCGGGGAGTCGGCTCAGGACTCCCAGGCCGCGGCGCCCCCCGCACCGCCCGCGAGCACCGCGCCCCCGGCGAACACGGCCCCGCCCGTCAGCACCGCGCCCCCGGCGGACGACCCGCCCGCCGCCTCCGGCTTGCAGGTGTGCAACGGCTCCACCGTCACCCTCTCCGGCGAGGGCGGCGCCCCGGCGGCCTCCAGCAACCAGTTCCCGGCGGGCACCCGGCTCAAGGTCACCAACCTGGACAACAACAAGTCCACGACCGTCGAGGTCACCTCGGTCTCGGGCAGCTGCGCCCTGCTGAACAACGCCGCCTTCGAACAGGTCCGCGAGCCCGGCAAGTTCCTGATCCGCCGCGCGCTGATCGAGAGGGTGGGGTGAGGGTGAGGGGCAGGGTGAGGTCGACCAGCCGGTAGATCATCCGGTGGGGTCGTGGGATTCGCCGGGTCCCGCCGACACTCCGGGCCCGCCCAGGAATTCGCCGATACGGCGGCCCAGTTCCGGTGGAGCCGCGTGCGGCAGCGCGTGATGGGAGACGCCCGGGAGCACGACCGTCCGCGCGCGCGGCAGCACCGCCCCCGCCCTGGCCGCCACCCGGGACGGGTCATGGGTCCTGCTGTTCCCGGCCAGGAGCAGCAGGACCGGCACGTCCAGGCCGCGCAGTGCCTCGGCGGCCGGGCGGGGTCCCGTCACCGGCCTCGCGGCGGGGAATCCCGCGCCCGCCTCCTGGAGCGCGAGCCAGTCGGGGTCGAGCACCGCTCCCCCGGTCTCCCACGCCAGGAAGGCCCGCACCCGGTGCGGTGCCGGGCGCAGCAGCATCGGCAGGGCGTGCAGCAGATACGCCGGACGGAACCCGGCGAAGCACTGCGTCGGGTCGAGCAGGAACAGCCGGTTCACGCGGGCGGGCGCGTGCAGGGCGTAGTGCAGGGCGATCCAGGCGCCGTACGAGTGTCCGCCCAGGGCCGTCGGTCCGGCCGTCACGCCCAGCCCGTCCAGCAGCGCGTCCAGCCAGGCCGTCAGATCGGCGACCGTACGGATGCGGCGCTCGCCGGACGCCGTACCGCGGCCCGCGTCCCCGGCACCGCGGGCCTCGTCCCCGGCGTCTGCGATATCGCGCCCCGCGTCCCCGGCACTGCGCCCCACGTCCCCGATCAGGTCGGGCGCGTACACGCGATGGCTTCGCGCCAGTTCCCCCGCCTGCGCGAACCAGCTCACGGAGGTCGCTCCCCCGCCCGGCAGCAGCACCAGCGGTGGTGCGTCACGCGGACCGCAGACCTGGACGTACGTCACTCCGAAAGGGGTGGTGACCTGCGTCGATGTGCGGTCGGCGGGCCATTTGGCCAGGACCTTGTCGTAGGCGCGCAGAAAGGCGTCCCGGTTGTATCCGTTCCGGTCGGCTCCGTTCCGCGTGCCGCCGCCGTCGGTGCTCCTCATCCGCGTCCCCTGTCCGTCGTCCGCGTCCGCTTCCCTCAACCATCTCGTCTATTATCTCGTTGAGCGAGATTCTTGTGCAGCGAGATGATAGTCGAGGAGGGCTGCCGTGCCGAGTGCGGAAGCGGCGGGCGGGATGGAGATCGTGCATCTCCTGCGGGCGGTGACCGTCGAACTGGGGTCGCACAGTGCCCGTTTCGCGAGCCGCAACGGTATGCATCCGACGGACGTGCGCGCGCTGATCGCGCTCATGGACGCGGCCCGCGCGGGCGAGGAGCCGACCGCCGGGAAACTGGGCGCCGCGCTGGGGCTGAACTCCGCGGGGACGACCGCTCTGGTGGACCGGCTGGAGCGGGCCGGGCATGTCCGGCGGGTGCGCGGTACACGGGACCGGCGCAGGGTCGTCGTGCAGATCGACGCCCGCGCGGTGGAGCTGGGGTGGTCGTTCTTCGGGCCGCTGATCGAGCGCGCGGTGGAGTTGCTGAGCGGGTACGACGAGCGGGAGCTGGCGGCGATCCGGGGGTTCCTGGAGGGCGTACGGGAAGCCGCCGCGGAGCCGGGAGCCGAGTAACACGGGGTTCACATTCGGGCAACGACCGGGAAACCCCCTGTTGACAGGCTCGGGTGGTAACGGCGGCGCCCCAGTGCCGCAGCGCCGCGACCGCATCACCCGCACCACGCCGGACCCATCCGAAAGAAGAGACCCGTGACCTTCAAGGCTGAGTACATCTGGATCGACGGCACCGAGCCGACGGCCAAGCTGCGTTCCAAGACGAAGATCATCGAGGGTTCGCCCGCCGGTCTGGACGCGCTGTCGATCTGGGGCTTCGACGGGTCCTCCACCAACCAGGCCGAGGGCCGTTCCTCGGACTGTGTGCTCAAGCCGGTCTTCACCTGTCCCGACCCGCTGCGCGGCGGCGAGGACATCCTGGTGCTGTGCGAGGTCCTGAACACGGACATGACGCCGCACGCCTCCAACTCCCGCGCCGCGCTGAGCGAGGTCTCCGCCAAGTTCGCCGCGCAGGAGTCGATCTTCGGCATCGAGCAGGAGTACACCTTCTTCGACGGCGCCCGTCCGCTGGGCTTCCCCGAGGGCGGCTTCCCCGCCCCGCAGGGCGGCTACTACTGCGGGGTCGGCGCCGATGAGATCTTCGGCCGCGAGATCGTCGAGGCCCACATGGAGAACTGCCTGAAGGCGGGCCTGGGCCTGTCCGGCATCAACGCCGAGGTCATGCCCGGCCAGTGGGAGTTCCAGGTCGGCCCGCTGGCCCCGCTGGAGGTCTCCGACCAGCTGTGGGTGGCCCGCTGGCTGCTCTACCGCACCGCCGAGGACTTCGGCGTCACCGCCACCCTCGACCCCAAGCCGGTCAAGGGCGACTGGAACGGCGCCGGGGCGCACACCAACTTCTCCACCAAGGCGATGCGCGAGGGGTACGACGCGATCATCACCGCCTGTGAGTCCCTCGGCGAGGGCTCCAAGCCGCTCGACCACGTCAAGCACTACGGCGCCGGCATCGACGACCGCCTCACCGGCCTGCACGAGACCGCCCCGTGGAACGAGTACAGCTACGGCGTCTCCGACCGCGGCGCCTCGGTGCGCATCCCGTGGCAGGTCGAGAAGGACGGCAAGGGCTACATCGAGGACCGCCGCCCCAACGCCAACGTCGACCCGTACGTGGTGACCCGGCTGCTCGTCGACACCTGCTGCTCGGCGCTGGAGAAGGCCGGGCAGGTCTGAGCCCCGTACCACCCGTAGTACCCGTGGTACCCGTAGTACCCGTGGTACCCGTAGTACCCGCACCGCCCGTACCACCCGTACCGCCCGCATCCGTGTGAGGGGCGTCCACCGCGTCGCGCGTCGGTGGACGCCCCTCACCCGTGCCCGCGCGAGATCGCGGACGCCCTCACAACCCGCGAGTTCGAAACGTTTCGCCTAACCGGAGTCCAAGGCTCGGCAAACAGTGGCGGTGGACCGTCTGTTTTTCGGACGCGTGGGTGTCCGAGCCGTGAGAGAAGGGTCCGTTCGCGCGGGCGTATCTGCTTCAATGGGCCCATGGCCAGCTTCCAGAACCTCACCGCGCCGGGTCGCCATGACCTTGAGCCGTTCTGGCCTTCCCGTCAGCACGACGATTTCGACCGGGAGTGTTGCCGCGCCGCCACCGCGCCGGCCCGCTGACGCCGTACCTCCCGGCCCCCGGCCTGCGCGACACGACGTACGTCCCCGACGGACCTCTCGCGCGAAAGAGCTGACCTCTCATGGCGAACCCCGCTCCACTGCCCCACCCGCTGTCCTCCGCCGCCTCTCCCGCCGCCGCGCCCGGCACCCGGCACCGGCTGCGGGCCGTCGACCGGGACGAGGTGCTCGACCCGGCGGATCTGCTGCCGCCCGGCGCCACCTGGCTCCCGGCTCCCGCCCACACCCTGCCCACCCTGCCCGGCCGTCCCCCGATGGTCGGCTATCTGCTGCTGGTCCCGGCCGATCAGCAGCCGCCGTTCCTGCCGGTCGCGGTCCCGGACGCCCTCGTCGCACCGGAGGCCGCGCCCGAGGCCGAGGCGGCCGTGCCCGAGCCGCTGATCCGGATCGACACCGTGCGCCGCACCGCCCTCGTGCGCGGCGCGGAGCTGGACCTCACGTATCTGGAGTTCGAGCTGCTGGCCCATCTGGTGGCCCACCCGCACCGGGTGCACACCCGCGACCAGCTGGTGACCACGGTGTGGGGGTACGGCCATGTCGGCGACGGCCGGACCGTCGACGTCCATGTCGCCCGGCTGCGCCGCAAGCTGGGCGCCGAGCACCGCAAGGCGATCCAGACGGTCCGGCGGGTCGGCTACAAGTACACCCCGCCGACCGGGCGCTGACCTTCACCCGTCCCGTCCGCCGGGAGCCGGGTCCCGTTCCGTTCCGTTCCGTTCCGCCGCCCAGACCTGCACGGTCGCTTCCATGGGGCCTCCGGTGCTGGGCGGTACGGAGTCCGCGGGACGGCCGTGGTGGAAGCGGCCCTCGGCCGGGGCTGGGGGATGACCGTCTTCCACCGGAGCGGCCCGGGCCCCCGGCCACCGGGTTGCGGTCACGGGGTGGCCCGGGCCCCCCGGCCACCGGGTTACGGTCACGGGGACGGCACGAGCACCGGCCGAGGTGCGGTCACCGCACGGTGACCGCACC
>NZ_JBHTZD010000010.1:214331-262910 GCF_042790455.1 Streptomyces sp. NPDC056734 | reverse complement strand
GGGGGGGGGGTGTGGTTTGGTGTCCGGGGGGGGGCCCGGCCCCCCGGGCCCCCGGGATCGGGTCCGGGCCCGGCCCCCCCCCCGGGGGGGGTGGGGCCCCCCCCCGGGTCCCCCCACCGCAGGGACCGGGCTCGGCGCGCGCGCCGACACCACCGGGCCTGGGGACCTGGATGCCTGGGAAGCCGTCGTGGCAGCCTCCGTCCCCTCCGACCGGACGCCGGGGCGCAGTTGCCCCGTCCCCGCCCCCGCGATCGGGACCCGAGGGCGCGGACACTCCCGGTCCCGTCCCTCAGCCCGGGACCGGGGGGCGCAGACACCCCGCCGCCGACCAGGACCCGGGAGCGCGAACACCCACGAACACCCCCGCACCTCCACCCCTCCCCCCTCCACCCCTCCGACCGGCCCCCGGGGCGCCGGCACCCCCGCCCCCGCGATCGGGACCCGGGGACGCGGACCCCCCAGGGAGGCAGACCCCCGCCCCGGACGCCCCGGAACAGCCCCGCCCCAGCCGAGGGGGGTGTAGGTAGCCCCACCCCCAACCCGGGCCCCCTCCCCCGTGTCTCCCCCCGTCCGCTCCGCGAGACTGGCCGTATGGACAGCGGTGGCGGGAACGGTGGGACGTGGGCGGGCGAGGCCCGGGAGGTCGGGACGGCGGGGGTGCGGGGGCTGGCGCTCGCGCTGATGGGGCTGCCCGGGGCGCTGGTCTGCTTCGTGCTGAGCGTGGTGTCCCTCGCGCTGATCCCGATCGGGGTCGGGATCGTCACCACGCCCTGGGTGCTGACCGGGGTCCGGGCGCTCGCGGATACGCGGCGGGCGCTGGCGGCGCGCTGGGGCGGGGTGACGATCCCGGCGTCGTACCGGCCGCTGCCCGCCGGGGCCAATCCGTGGACCCGTACGTTCGGGATGCTCGGGGACCGGGCGACCTGGCGGGATCTGCGGTGGCTGACGGTGGACATGACGGCCGGGTTCGTCCTCGGGGTGCTGGCGTTCGCGCTGACGCTCTATCCGCTGGAGGGGTTCGTGCTGGCGGCCGGGCTGTGGGCGGTCCTGCCCGACCCGTACTGGTACGGCTTCGTGCCGGTCAGCGGCCCGCTGTCGGCGTTCGCCGCCGCCGGGCTCGGAGCCGTCCTGCTCGTCGTCGCCCGGTACGGCACCCCCCGGCTGCTGCGGGGGCACTTCCTGCTCAGCCGGGCGCTGCTCGCGCCCGGCGAGGGGGAGCTGGCGGAGCGGGTGCGGGTGCTCACCGAGACCCGGCGGGACGCGGTGGACACCTCGGCCGCCGAACTGCGCCGCATCGAACGCGATCTGCACGACGGGGCGCAGGCCCGGCTGGTGGCGATGGGCATGGACCTCGGCACGATCGAGGCGCTGATCGAGAAGGACCCGGCGAAGGCCAGGGAACTGCTCGGACAGGCCCGGCGGTCCTCCGCCGACGCCCTCACCGAACTGCGCGACCTGGTCCGTGGCATCCATCCCCCGGTCCTCGCCGAGCGGGGCCTGGGCGACGCCGTACGGGCGCTGGCGCTGCGGCTGCCGGTGCCGTCCGAGGTGACGGTGGAACTCGCGGGCCGGGCGGACGCGCCGGTGGAGTCGGCGGCGTACTTCGCGGTCAGCGAGGTGCTCACCAACGCGGTCAAGCACGCCGGGGCCGACCGGATCTGGGTCGATCTGCACCACGCCGACGGGTGTCTGCGGATCGCGGTCACCGACAACGGCCGGGGCGGCGCGGCGATCGGCGCGGGCTCCGGTCTGGCCGGGGTGGAGCGGCGGCTCGGTACATTCGACGGCGTCCTGGCCGTCAGCTCCCCGGCGGGCGGTCCCACCATGGTGACCATGGAGATTCCGTGCGTGTTGTCCTAGCCGAAGATCTGTTCCTGCTGCGTGACGGACTGGTCCGGCTGCTCGAAGCCCATGACTTCGAGATCGCGGCGGCCGTGGAGAGCGGCCCCGAGCTGACCCGGGCGCTGGCCGAGCTGTCGCCGGACGTTGCGGTGGTGGACGTGCGGCTGCCGCCCACGCACACCGACGAGGGGTTGCAGTGCGCGCTCGCGGCCCGCCGGGAGCGGCCGGGGCTGCCGGTGCTGGTGCTGTCGCAGCATGTGGAGCAGCTGTACGCGCGCGAGCTGCTCGCCGACGGCACGGGCGGGGTCGGCTATCTGCTGAAGGACCGGGTGTTCGACGCGGCCCAGTTCGTGGACGCGGTACGACGGGTGGCGAAGGGCGGTACGGCGATGGATCCACAGGTCATCCAGCAGTTGCTGAGCCGGCGCGCGGCGGGCGATCAGCCGCTGGCCCGGCTCACCCCGCGCGAGCGGGAGGTGCTGGAGCTGATGGCGCAGGGCCGGTCCAACGCGGCGATCGCGGAGCGGCTGGTGGTGACGGAACGGGCGATCGCGAAACACACCTCCAACATCTTCGCCAAACTGGGCCTGGAGGTCTCGGACGACGACAACCGGCGCGTCCTCGCGGTTCTCGCCTATCTGGACCGGGGCCGCTGAATCTCTCGACCAGGGACACTGAATCCCGTTGCGTAAATCTCGCGGTAATTCCCGGGACGGCTGAACACCTCTGCGGCGCCCTCCGTACAAAGGGGCGCCGCTTCACTCCTGTCGGGCGCCTCGATGCTGCCCCGCAAGGAAGTCAGAGGAGTTCCATGGGACGCAACACACGAAAACGCCGTACGCCGCTGGCCACCAAGGCCATTGCCGCATCGGCGGCCCTAGCGCTCGGTGGGGGCGGGCTGATCTGGGCGAACTTCTACGCCTCGGCGCACGAGGACGGCAACGGCCGGCAGAACCGGACCAGTTCGGCGGGCACCCAGGTGGCCACCATCGACTGCCCGGACGTCGGCCAGCAACTGTCCGAGGTGCCGGACCAGGCCCGGGGGGAGGTGGACGGCGAGCTGGCCTCGATGGACCGGCAGATCACCGAGGCGTACCAGCGGCTGGCGAGCACGCGCGACGCGCAGGCGCAGGACGCCGGCTATGTGCAGAACGCCATCCTTCAGCCGCTCAAGGACA
This sequence comes from Streptomyces sp. NPDC056734, assembly GCF_042790455.1. Lineage (NCBI taxonomy): Bacteria > Bacillati > Actinomycetota > Actinomycetes > Kitasatosporales > Streptomycetaceae > Streptomyces > Streptomyces sp. NPDC056734. Next base: position 259,890 of record NZ_JBHTZD010000010.1, on the reverse strand, counting down.
ACCGGAAGGTGCTGATCGACCGGATCAAGCTGGAGATCGACCGGGCCGGCGGCAACGCCTCGAACAGCCTGGACGATCTCGCCGGCTGCACCGGCACCCCGGCGGAACAGCCCGAGACCGACGACGGCCAGGGCGACGGCGACAACGGGGACGGCGGCGGGGACAACGGCGGTGACGGTGACGGCGGCGGTCAGGAGCCGGGCAACGGGGGCCAGGGCGGCAACGGCCCGGTCGCGGCGGACTTCCAGGACATCACCACCGTCGAGCCGAACTCCCGGGAGTTGCCGGGCGGTCTGGCCGCGAACGGCCGGAGCGGTTCGAAGGGCACCTTCACCACCAAGTGCGGCACCAACGCGAACGACAACCACAACACGGACAATGTGATCGTGGCCCCGGGTGTCACCAACGGCGCCCACCATCTGCACGACTACGTCGGCAACCAGAGCAACGACGCCTTCGCCAGTGACGACGTCCTCGCCGACGCCGAGACGACCTGCCAGAACCAGGGCGACCGCTCCTCGTACTTCTGGCCGGTGCTGCGTCTCCAGGACGGCACGCAGGACTTCGACCAGAACGCCGCCGGGGGTGGCACCGAGGGCAATGTGGGCCGGATCCTGGAGCCCGAGCAGGCCCAGCTGAAGTTCGTCGGCAACCGGACCGGGCCCGTGGTCGCGATGCCGCAGGCCCTGCGCATCATCACCGGTGACGCCAAGGCGTTCGTCAACGGCCTCGCCAACGCAAACACCGCCTGGACCTGCACCGGCTTCGAGGACCGGCAGCTGACCGACAAGTACCCGCTGTGCCCCGAGGGCAGTGGCGTGGTGCGGCTGTCCAACTTCCAGAGCTGCTGGGACGGACAGAACATCGACAGCGCCAACCACCGCACCCATGTGGCGTTCGTCCAGGCCGACGGCACCTGCGCCAATGGCTTCCAGGCGATCCCGCAGCTCCAGGTGCGGCTGGTCTACGACGTGCCGGCGCCGACCATCGAGAACGGGGTGGTGCAGAATCCGTTCGCGGTGGACTCGTTCCCCGAGCAACTGCACAAACCGATCACCGACCACAATGATTTCATCAACTTCTTCTCCACCAAGACGATGAAGAAGATGGTCGACTGCATCAATTCGGGCAGGCGTTGCCAGTGAGGTCATAGAACTGGCGGGCGGTAAAGGAGACCGGCGGTGGGATGTCCCACCGCCGGTCTCCGCCGCCATTCCCTTTTCGCCGGCCGCCGTCAGTGCGCCGAATGGTCCGTGCCCTCCTCCAGCTCCCCGCCCAGCGTGGTCCGCAGTGCCGTCACCACCTTCGTCTCCCCCACGGCCACCCACTTGCGGCCGACGAGATAGTGACCGCCGTAGTCCTTGGCCCCGTTGATCCACTCGCGCTGTCCGCGGTCCGTGGCGAAGGTGGCGAGGACGAATCTGCCGTCGCCGTTCTCGCAGATCGCCTGGCGGAGTTCGTCGGCGTCGGTCTGGATGTCGGGCTCGCAGCGCACCTCGGCGGCCAGGTGCTCCAGGCTGCCGGTCGCCGTCGCCGGGACCGCCTCCTGACCACCGTCGCCGGGGCCGCCGCACCCCGCGAGCACGATCACCGCCAGGCCACCGCCCAGGGCGAGCATCGGTCGGGTCGGTCTCATCAGTTCCTCCGGGTCGGGCAGGGAGACACACGTACCGTCCTTCGATACGGCTGCCGTAGGCCGCGTGCTCAATCCCGGCGCCCTCGCCTTCCCCGCGGTGACCAACCACCGTCCCGCTCGTTCTCACCGACGTGCAGTCACAGGATGTCGCCCCCCGCCCCGCGTCCGCCGGCTCCGGCGGTCCCGTCGTCGATGTCGAGCAGGCGGAGGCCGCGCTCGTCGAGCACTATCCGCGGCTGGTGCGGCTGGCCTATCTGGTGCTGCCGCCGAGCCTGAACCGGGGTCGCCGGGTGCTGAGCGCGCACGCGCTGGCCCAGCGGGCGCTGCCGCGCGGCCGGACCGCCGCGCCGGTGATCCCCGCCCAGTCGACCGGCGACCGCGACGGCGACCCGGGCTACGCGTACGTACGGCTGCGGGTGGTGCGTACCGCGCTGGAGGCGGGGCTGCCGCTGCGGCGCCGGGCGTGGCCGAAGCGGGCGCAACTGCCGCCGCTGCTGCCGCAGGTGTGGGGGCTGCGGATGTTCCCGCGCTCGGGCGGCGCCGATGAACTCGCCCTGGACCAGCGGCTGGCCGCGCTGTCCGCCCCCGCCCGTGCCGTGTACGCCCTGCGCGGGCTGGAGCGGCTGGCCGACGACGACGTACGCGAGGTGCTCGCGGACGCCGGGGTGAAGGAGCCGGCGGCGGCGCTCGCCGAGGCGGACGGGGTGCCCGCGCAGTACGCGCTGCTGGACTCGCCCGAGTTCGACCCCTGTTCGTTGCAGGTCCGGCCCACCGATCTGATGCGGCGCCGCCAGCATCTGAAGGCGGCCGTGGCGGCGGGCGCCGCGCTCCTGGTGTGCGGCGCGCTGCTGGGGCTGCCCGGCGACGGCTGGGGCCCGGACGGCGCCGCCGCCCCCGCGTACGCGCAGAACCCGGCCGCGCAGGCGGCGCTGGACCCGGCCCGGCTGGTGAAGGTCTCCCCCGCCGCCTGGAAGTCCGCCACCCGCACCGACTTCACCGTCTGGCCCGCGCGCGGCGAACTCACCGGCGACTCCGATCTGCTGCGCCGCGCCCTCGCGGTCTGGGCCCGCCCCGGCGAGTCCGTGCAGGTCTCGGCCACCCCCGGCACGGCCACCGGCGGCCCGGCGGGCCCGCCCCAGCTGCTGTACGCGGACGTCGTCGACAACGCGCGCGTGGTGATCCTGTACGACGGTCTGCGCCTCGCCCGGTACGCCGAGCCGAAGGACGGACAGGCAGGGGCCGCGCTGGACCTCGCGCGGCTCGACGGCGCGACGGCCACCGAGGCCACCGCCGTGGTGCTCAACCGGACCGACGGCAACGTCCGCTATCTGACCGCCCCCTGGGTGACCGGCGCGGCCGAGCTGGACCTGGTCAGGCCCGGCTCCGGCGCGATGGAGCTGACGGTGACCGAGGGGGTCACCTCGCCGATGTCCAGCCCCGCCACCCGGACCGGCGACTGCACCTCCTGGAACGCGCTGAAACTGACCACCGCCGACGGCACCCGGATCGCCTCCGACCTCGGTGAGCTGGTCCCGGCCCGGCTCACCACCGGGCACCCCGGCGCGGCCCATGACGCGTCGGGCGCGGAGGCGCTGCGCACCTGGTCGCCGTACGCCTGCTCGCTGGCGGCGGTGCAGGGGCAGGGCGTGCGGACGGTGAACGCGTGGAGCTTCGCCGAGCAGCCGCTGCCCGAGTCGGGTGGCACGGCGAGCTGGGTGTGCACGCGTGCGGAGACCTGGCGGGGCGGCGGCGAGCGGGTGCTGGCGCAGTTCCACACGCCGGGCGGGACGTACGGGGCGGTCGCGGCGAAGGGGGAGAACGTCCCGGCGTGCGGGGCGCGCGATCCGCAGGTGCTGGCCGGGGTGCTGTGGAAGTCCGGGGCCGGGTCCTGGTATCTGCTCGCGGCGGGCGGCCGGGACACCGCGTCGATCGCCACCACGGGCGGTGTCGAGGCGTCCGCCGAGGGCAATCTGCTGTCCGTGCGCACCGAACAGGGCGCGCAGGCAGGGCTGGAGGGGACGCTGGAGGACGGGCGGACCATCGAGGCGCTGCACTAGCGGGTGACAGCGGCCGGTACCCTTCGGCCAGTCTGCGCGTGAGGGGTTCCCCCGGCGCTTTACCCATCAGTATCTTGACGCCATGTCTGACAAGCAGGTCCGGCGGCCCGCGCCGATCCCGTCCGAGCGGATCGCGCTCACGGCGCGGAACGTGTCGTTCTCCTGGGAGGGCACCCCGCTGCACTGGGTGCCCGGGGACCCCTTCGCCTCGCACACCATCAATGTGCTGCATCTGCTGCTGCCGGCCGGTGAACGCTGGTTCGTGCGGGTCTACAAGCAGGTGCTGCCGTACATCCGGGACGAGCGGCTGCGCGCGGACGTCATCGGGTTCATCGGGCAGGAGGCGACGCACTCGCGGGCGCACGACGAGGTGCTGCCGCGACTGCGGGAACTGGGGCTCGACCCGACGCCGTACACCGCTCAGGTCGACTGGTTCTTCGAGAAGCTGCTCGGTGACCGGACGCTGCCGCCGGGGCGGGCGCGGCGCTGGTGGCTGAAGGAGCGGGTGGCGCTGATCGCGGCGATCGAGCACTTCACCGCGTTCCTCGGCGACTGGGTGCTCAACGCCGGGGAACTGGACCGGCGGGGCGCCGATCCGACGATGCTGGATCTGCTGCGCTGGCACGGCGCCGAGGAGGTCGAGCACCGGTCGGTGGCGTTCGACCTGTTCCGGCATGTCGACGGCGGCTACGGGCGCCGGGTGCGCACCTGGGCGCTGGCGTTCACCGCTCTGGTGTTCCTGTGGCAGCGCGGGGCGCGCTTCTTCATGGCGAACGATCCGACGCTGAGCGACGGCCGGGCGAGCTTTTGGGACTTCTACACGCGAGGGCGGCGCGGGGTGCTGCCGTCGACGGGCGCGCTGGTCCGCGCGATCCCGCGCTATCTGAACCGTGCCTACCACCCCTCGCAGGAGGGCTCGACCGCGCAGGCCGTGGCCTATCTGGCCATCTCCCCGGCGGCGCGGGCCGCTGCCGCCGCTGCCTCTGGCTCTCCCGCCTCTGTCTCTCCCGCCTCTGGCTCTGCCGCTGCCGAGCGGGAGGCCGGGTGATGGCGGGGCTGCGGACGGTGGTGGTCGCGGGCGCGGCGGTGCTGGCCCGGCGGGCGCTGCGGCGCCGGATCGAGGAGTCGCCGCTGTGGCCGCTGCCCGCGCTGGCGGAGCCGACCTCGGGGCGGCCCCGCTCTCGGGCGCTGCGGCTGCTGCTGACCGCGCGCGAGCAGGTCGCCGACGGGGTGCTCCTGCTGCGCTTCGAGGGACATGACCTGCCGCGCTGGGAGCCGGGGGCGCATCTGGATCTGGTCCTGCCGTCGGGGCTGGTCCGGCAGTACTCGCTGTGCGGGGACCCGGCGGACACCTCGTCGTACACGGTGGCGGTCCGGCTGGTGGCGGACGGGCGGGGTGGCTCGCGGGAGGTGCACGAGCGGCTGGCCGAGGGGACGCGACTGACGGTGCGCGGGCCGCGCAACCGTTTCCCGCTGGTCCCCGGGGCGGGGTCGTACGTCTTTGTCGCGGGCGGTATCGGGATCGCGCCGCTGCTGCCGATGGTGCGGGCGCTGCCGGCGGGGGCCGAGTGGCGGTTGCTGTACTGCGGGCGGTCGCGGGCGTCGATGCCGTTTCTCGATGAGCTGGCGGGGCTGGGGCAGGGGCTGGGGCGCGTGACGGTGGTGGCCGGGCGGCCGGATCTGGACGGGCTTCGCGCTCGGGTACCGGAGGGGGCGGCCGTGTACTGCTGTGGGCCCGAGGGGCTCATGGCGGCGGTTCAGGAGCGGTTCCCGGGGGTGCGGCTCGAACGGTTCGCGCCGCCGGGCCCGGCCGGGGAGGGCGCCGCCTTCGAGGTCGAACTGCGGCGCAGCGGGCGGACGGTGGGTGTGCCGGCCGGGACGTCGGCGCTGGCGGCGATCCGGGCCGAGCTGCCGGGCACCCCGTACTCGTGTCGGCAGGGGTTCTGCGGGACCTGCCAACAGCGGGTGCTGGAGGGCGAGGTGGATCACCGCGACGAGCTGCTCGGCGACGGGGAGCGGGGCGACTCGATGCTGATCTGTGTGTCCCGGGCGCGCGGGGGGCGGCTGGTGCTGGACATGTGAGCCGGCGGGGGTGTCAGGGGCGGAGGCCGGCGGTCCGCCCTGTTGCTCCCGTGATGCTCCCGTGTCGCTCCCGTCCCTATGCGGCTGGAACCGATCGGTAGGGTGTTCGCAAACCGATCGGTAAGGTGTTCGCATGTCTACCGGGGTTCGCCGCAGGATGGGTGTCGAGGAGCGGCGTCAGCAGTTGATCGGCGTCGCGCTCGAACTGTTCAGCCGCCGTTCGCCCGACGAGGTCTCGATCGACGAGATAGCGTCGGCGGCCGGTATTTCCCGGCCTCTGGTCTACCACTACTTCCCCGGCAAACTGAGCCTGTACGAGGCCGCGTTGAAGCGGGCCTCCGACGATCTGGCGGACCGGTTCATCGAGCCGCGCGAGGGCCCGCTGGGCGCCCGGCTGCTGCGGGTGATGGGCCGCTACTTCGACTTCGTGGACGATCACGGCCCCGGTTTCTCGGCCCTGATGCGCGGCGGCCCGGCGGTGGGCTCCTCGACCACCAACGCGCTCGTGGACTCCGTACGGCAGGCCGCGTACGAGCAGATCGTGTCCCATCTCGGGGTCGGTGATCCGCCCGCGCGGCTGGAACTGGTCGTGCGTTCCTGGGTGTCGCTGGCCGAGTCGACCGCCCTGATCTGGCTGGACGGGCGGCGCATTCCGCGCGAGGAACTGGAGATCCAGCTCGTCCATGACTTCGCGGCGCTGGCGGCGATCAGCGCGGCCTATGACGAGGAGATGGCCGCGCTGATGCGCCGGGCGCTGAAGGGTGAGCCGGCCGACGGCCCGTTCACCGACCTGGTGGCCCGGCTGATCGCGCTCGCGTCGTAGACCGCGAGGACGTGGACCGGGCCGGTGCCGGGCACGCCGGGTCATCCGGTGAGGAGGGCGCCGTCGAGTTCGCCGGCGAGCCGGACGCCGGTCGCGGCGAGCGCGGCGCCGTTGGCGGTGCGCTGGGCGGCGACGATCTGGCCGCGCAGGGCCTCGTCGACGCGGTCGCGGTCACGGGGGTCGACGGACCAGGCGGTGGAGTCCTGGAGGTCGGGGAACGCGGCCTTCTGGGCGTCGGTGAGGGTGGTCCTCGACAGCCGCAGCACCCGGATGTCCGTACCGGTCAGGACGCCGTTCTCGGCCTTGATGGAGCCGGTGAGGGAGGTGAGGAGCTGGGTGGCGGCGGCGGTCTCGGAGGCGTTCCAGACAACCGTGTCGCGGTCGATCCAGGTGGCGTCGGAGGTGGTGAGGTCGAGCGCGGCGGCGGAACCGGCGGGCTGTGGCAGCAGATGGTTCTCCTGGCCGCTCAACAGCCACGCCTCGTGGCCACCGGCCTGGAGGTCGAGTGACTGATCGGTGGGGAGATCCTTCTCGTCGCCGTTGTGGATGATGTAGCTGAGGCTGGTGGCACCCTCGGTGAGCGGTACCTCGTAAACCGCGCCGAAGGAGTCGATCCTGGCGGGCATCAGGGGGTTGGACCAGTCGGTGGGCTGGGCGGCGCCGGTCCAGACGTGCAGGCCCCAGCCGTCGTAGTCGCCGTCGGCCCGGTGGTAGTTCAGGACGGCCTTGGACTGGTCCTGCGGCGGGTGGTCGGGCCGCTCGGTGGCGACCTCGGGTTTGCCCTGCTCGATCCAGATCTCGCCGGTCTGGGTGACGTCGATGGACCGGTCCACGGAGACGTCCTTGTTGCCGTCCTTGTCGATGACCAGGAAGCTGACGTCGGTGGCGCCGGGCTTGAGCTTGACGTAGGCGAAGGCGCCGTACGCGTCCCGGCCGATGAAGGGGTGGCTGTCCGGCCAGGTGGTGGACTCGCCGTCGGCGAGGTCGCCCCAGGCGTAGACGCCCCAGTCGTCGTAGTTCCCGTCGGGCCGGTTGTAGTGGACGATCGCGTACTCGCGGGAGGTGGCGACCGGGGGCTCGATGACGGGTGGGGTGCCGGTGGTGGAGGCGGCGGTGGTGGAGGCGGTACGTCCGGAGGCGTTGACCACGACGGCCTTGTAGCGCAGGGCGGTGCCGGGGGGTGTGTCCTCGTCGATGGTCTGGGTGACCTGGTAGGGGGCGTGGTCGGCGGAGCCGAGGGTCTGCCACTTGCCATTGCCGGTCTGGGCGGCGAAGACGACCCGGTTGACGCCGCCGGCCGGGACATCGGCGGTCAGCTCGACGGTGCCGGTGGCGCCGGGGGCGGGGGCGTCGAGGGTGAGGGACGGCTTGGCGGCGGGGGCGGCGGGCTTGGCGCTCGCCTTGAGGACGATCGCCGAGCCGGCCGGGACGGTGACGGTGAGCTTGCCGTCGGTGGCGGAGCGGGCGGTGGCCCGGGTGCCGTAGAGGCCCCGGTAGGTCATGTTCGCCGACCCGGCGGTGAAGGTGGCCGTCTGCGGCTGCCCGGCGTTGTTGAAGGCGACGAGGTATTCGGTGCCGGTCTTGAGGTCCGTGCGGGAGACGGCGTAGACGCCGGGTCCGTCAGCGGCGTAGCGCTCGGTCTGGACGCCGTCGGCGAGGGCCGGGTGGGCCTTGCGGAGCGCGGCGAGTTCGCTGATCTGCTGGTAGAGCGGGGCGTTGGTGTCGTAGGAGTCGGTGGCGTGGGTGGTGTCGGTGCCGAGCTTGTCGTCGTCCAGGTAGTCGGGGACCTGGGAGGCGAACATGGTCTGGCGGGCGTCCTTGTCGCCGCCGGGGCCGGTGAAGCCCTGTTCGTCGCCGTAGTAGATGACCGGGTTGCCGCGGTTGAGGAACATCAGCTCATTGGCCAGCTCGGCCTTCTGAAGGAGTTCGGCGTCGGTGTCGTCCGGAGCATCCTGCTGGAGGAAGGTCCCGATGCGGCCCATGTCGTGGTTGCCGAGGAAGGTGACCTGTTCGTACGCGTTGGCGGTGCCGGACGTGTACTTGTAGTCGTCGCCGAAGACCTCACTCAGCCGCTGGGCGCTGCCGTCCTGGGAAGCGTAGGCGCGGGCCGCTTCCTGGAAGGGGAAGTCGAGGGTGGAGTCGAGCTTGCCCTCGGTGACGTAGGGCGCGGTGATGTCGGTGTCGGCGGAGTAGACCTCGCCGAACATGAAGAAGTCGTCGCGGCCCTGCTTGGCGGCGTAGGAGTCCAGGGCGGTGGCCCACTGGGTCCAGAACTCGATGTTGACATGCTTGACGGTGTCGATGCGGAAGCCGTCGATGTCGAAGTCCTTGACCCAGCGCTGGTAGATCTTCTCCATGCCCTCGACGACCTCGGGCCGTTCGGTCCACAGGTCGTCCAGGCCGAAGAAGTCGCCGTAGGTCTCGGACTCACCGGCCCAGGTGGAGTCGCCGCGGTTGTGGTACAGGGTGGGGTCGTTGAGCCAGGAGGGGACCTTTACGTCGCTCTTGGCGGCGGGGACGACGGGGGTACGGGGGAAGGAGTCCTCGTCGACCTCGGGGAAGTCCGTGTCCCCGTCCGCGTAGTCGGAGTCGTCGAAGGGCTCGCCGTCCTCGGTCAGATAGGGGAAGGCTCCCTTGGAGAGATAGCTGTAGGACTGCTCCTCGTAGTCGACGACGTCCGCGGAGTGGTTGGTGATGACGTCGAAGAACACCTTCATGCCCTTGTCGTGGGCCTTGTCGATGAGGATTTCGAGGTCCTGGTTGGTGCCGAAGTGCGGGTCGACCTGGGTGAAGTCGGTGATCCAGTACCCGTGGTAACCGGCCGAGGCATCAGCTCCGGTGCCCTGCACGGGCTGGTTCTTGAAGAGGGGGGCCATCCAGATGGCGGTGGTGCCCAGGCCCTTGATGTAGTCGAGCTTCTGGGTGAGGCCCTTGAGGTCGCCGCCCTGGTAGAAGCCCTTGTCGGTGGGGTCGTAGCCGGTTTCGAGGCGGGTACCGGTCAGTCCGCCGAGGTCGTTGGTGGTGTCGCCGTTGGCGAACCGGTCCGGAAGGACGAAGTAGAACTGCTCGCGGGTGAGATCGTGCCGGGCGGGCTCGGCGGCGAGCTTCTTGTCGGACGGCGGCGGAGGCGGGCTCGCGGCCCGCGCGCCCAGCGGCTGGACCAAGGTCGCGGCGAGCGCGGCGACGGCGACTGCCGCGATCCGTCTGCCCTGGGCGGTGCGGGGCGCGTGGCGCGTGCGGGGCGCCGGCCATCTCGGTATCACGGGCGTGAACTCCTTGCGATTCCTGGCGATTCCTTGTGGCTACGGCCGCTCGGGGCCGAACCCTGCGGCGCGGCGCGACGCGACGCGGCTTCCTTGCCGGGTGTGGGCGTGACCGTATCGTCGGGGAAAGGGTTGCAGCAAGAGGGTTGCAAGAAGTAGCAAACTCTTTCAGAGGGGATGGGGTGGGGTGAGGCTGGTGACCACGCCGCCCGCGCGGCTCACTGCCGCTGCAAGCGGGGGTCGGGCGCGGGGCGGGTTGTCCAGCTCCCGTCCTGAACCGCCTTTCTCGCCTCGCGACTCCCGCACAGGTGGCACCGCTGCCTCTTGAGGCGGGTGAGGCGCCCCTTGGCGTTGTACGCGTATTCGTCACTGACCGAGCCGGTGCAGGCGGGGGTTGCGCAGGGGGCGGCGCCGGAGAGGATTTCTCTGTGCCGGGAGTGAATGGTGCTGTAGTTGCATTCCAGGCAGGGGAAAGGGTGAATTCCCTCGCTATTGACGAGATACGCGACTGCCTCTGGGTGATGGCAGTCGGGGCAGATCGCGGCCACGCTTTTCGTATCCCCTCGGTGGGACTTGCTGGGCTGGCGGGACTTACTTGGTTCGCCGGGCTTGCCGGGCTTGCCGGTGACGCGATGACCAACGACCGACCATCCGCTTCGTGACATCCGGAAGGGGTTGCGCGGGGGCGCGAGATTCTGGACTGGACTACTTCGCGCGCAACCCCTGTGCGTCCCTATTCCGCACGTCGTCGCGAATCCACCGTGAAAGCCGCCCGACGCACTTGGCGCAGGCGAACATCTGGGCGTCGCCGAAGTCGGAGGATGCGACGCCGGTGAGCACACCGGGAATCTTGGCGCGGCCACACCCGAACCAGCACCGGTCAATGACGCGCAGCGGCTCTTCTCCGCGCAGGGCCCGGATCAGGTCCTCGCGCGCGGTGACCTCGGGCGGCGGGACCCGAACGCCCCTCAGCCGCACCCACACACGCTTCCCGCCCCTGAGCGGCTCGCACCCCCAGGCGAGGGACAGTTCGGCGATGAGCTGAATGCCGCGACCTGTGCCGCTCTCCCAGTCGGGCTTTCGCAGCCGGGGCCGGCGGGGGGATCTGTCGGCGCAGGTCACGAGGATCTCGCCACCGTTGACGGTCACGGCGAGCACGCAGCGACCGCCTGCATGCCGGATGACGTTCGCGAGCAACTCCGAGACGACCAGTTCAGCGTCGTCGGCCTCGTAGCCCCAATCGGTGATGCGGTGGCGGGCGTCGCGGCGTACGCCGGTCACGGCCTGGGGAGTGAGAGAGATGAGACTCCAGCGGGCGGGGTGGGGGGTCTCGGCCATACGCATGTCCATGTGACGACTCCATGGTGAACGTCGTTAGCACGCAGATGAGTTGAACAGGCGTCAGTTTGAGGAAGCGCTTGGTGTCCGACGCTGAACCCATGTTGTGTGCTAGACAATTGTCTCGCAAGCAGTCCCGCCAAATTTCCCCCGATGGAGCGCTCTTGGCACACGCCGCCGCGACACCACTGGGTAGGCTGCTCGTCCAAAGGAGGAGGTCCCACAAGATGCCGGATGCCTTGCCCAACCTGCACCGCAGGCGACTCGGCCTCGCGCTCAGGAGTTTGCGACTGAGTGCGGAACGACTTGATCACGAAGGGCGCAGGCCAGGGCTGACCACCACGGAGGCCGCAGAACGGCTCGGCATGTCAGGCGCCTCCGCGATCAGCAAGATCGAGCTGGGCAAACAACGGGTTCCACTGAGCCAGTTGGACAGCTTCTTCGATGCCTACGAGGTGACGAGCGACACCAAGAAGCAAGAGTTGCGACAGCTGGCGTCCCTTGCGGCATCCGGCCGACGGGCGAACGTCCTGCGTGAGTACACGGGGCCCGTCTCGGACCCGTTCGCCGAGTATCTGCACCTCGAAGACCTGGCCATACGATCCGAGTTCTACTCCCTGATCATTCCGGGCCTCCTTCAGACTGAACCCTATGCCCACGCTGTTGTAGAGCGCAGCAGGCAGTGGCAGACCCGGCGTGAAGTCGCCAACTTCGTTGACCTCCGCATGGCCCGACAGCACGTCCTCACGCGCGATGCCCCTCTCCAACTGTGGTGCATTCTCGACGAAGCTGCTCTGCGCCGGGAAGTGGGTGGCAAGGAGGTCATGAAGGACCAACTCCAGCAGCTTCTCGACATCAGCGAGGATCAGCGGAACATCAGCTTGCAGATCCTGCCGTTCAGCCGTGGTGCGCATGCTGCCGTCGACGGAGCGTTCCACATCCTCTACTTCACAGCCGGACCTCCAGTCGCTGTGGTCGAGCCGATGACAACCTCCCTCTATTTGGAGGACGATGGAGACATCGGGCGCTACGAGACAGGGTTCAACTACCTTCGTACCGAGGCACTCGACACCGATGCGTCCCGCAAGTTGATCACCGACACGATCAAGGAACACTACGCATGATGACCCAGAGCGACCTCAGCACCGCCGTGTTCACTAAGAGCACCTACTCCAGTGGCGGCAACAACTGCGTAGAGGTTGCCGCCGTCCCGGGAACCACTGCCTTCCGCGACTCGAAGGACCCCACCCGGGGGCACGTCCCGATGTCGGCCTGTGCATTCAACACGTTCGTCGAAAGCCTGAAGGCCGGTCACCTGAGCTGAAGCCCACGCTCCGCAGGGGCCCTTCGGGGCCCCTTTCCGTGTCCGGCGCGGATCGGCGGGGCAGGCGGCGGCCGTCCTTCCCCGCCTGGGTTCTCCGCTAGCCTGCTGCCGGTCGTTTGCTGGGGCTGGGACGAGGCCGGGAGAAGAAACATCGTGGTGAAGGTCCTGATCGCCGGGGGAGCCGGTTACATCGGCAGCACTGTCGCCTCGGCCTGCCTGGACGCGGGCGTCACCCCCGTGATCCTCGACAGCCTCGTTCGGGGCCGCCGCGAGTTCACCGAGGGCCGGACCTTCTACGAGGGCGACATCGCGGACGGCGCGCTGGTCGACCGGATCTTCTCCGAGCACCCGGACATCTCCGCCGTGGTGCACTGCGCGGCGCTGATCGTGGTGCCCGAGTCCGTGGCGGACCCGATCGGCTACTACGAGGCGAACGTGGCCAAGAGCCTGGCCTTCGTCACCCACCTCCACCGCAACGGCTGCGACCGCGTCATCTTCAGCAGTTCGGCATCCATCTACCGGGCCGAGGACGGCTCGCCCGTCGACGAGGACTCCCCGCTGGCGCCGCAGAGCCCCTACGCGCGGACCAAGGCCGTGTGCGAGGAGATGTTCGCCGACATCGCCGTGGCGGGGCCGCGCGTGCTGTCGCTGCGGTACTTCAATCCGGTGGGGGCCGACCCCGAGCTGCGTACCGGGCTCCAGCTCAAGCGGCCCACCCACGCCGTGGGCGTGCTCATCCAGGCCCACCGGGAAGGACGCCCGTTCCCGGTCACCGGGACGGACTACCCGACCCGCGACGGCAGCGGTATCCGGGACTACGTGCATGTCTGGGATCTCGCCGCAGCCCACATCGCGGCGATCGAGCGCTTCGACTCCGTTCTCGTGGGGCCGAAGCGGTCGATCGCGATCAACCTGGGCACCGGCTCCGGCACCACGGTCCGGGAGTTGTGCGCCGCGTTCAACAACGTCGTCAGCACGCCCCTGGCCACCATCGACACCGACCCCCGTCCTGGGGACGTCGCCGGTGGCTACACCAAGAGCGACCGGGCGGCCGAGCTGCTGGGGTGGACGCCGAAGCTGTCTCTGGAGGACGGCATCCGATCGGCCCTGGACTGGATTCCGGTGCGCGACGCGCTGTTGAAGGACTGACCCCGCCCGTTGCCTCCGTCTACCGCGTTCTCGCAGAGGAGGGATCGGAGACCTGAACAGTCTTCAGCGCCTCAAGGACCGCGCTGCTCTCCCTTTCCGGCCGTACTGCGGCCGACCCACAGCAAGGGGCTGCCCCTGCCAACCGCCCCACTACCGTGTCCGAATGCACCAGGACACCCCCACCGCCCGCGGAGCCGTCGCCGTCATCGCCAACCGCCAGGGTGAACTCCTTCTCCACCTCCGCGACGATCTGCCCGGCGTCATCGCCTGGCCGAACCACTGGTCCGTCCTCGGGGGTGGCTGCGACCCCGGCGAGGCCCCGGCCGACGCGATCGTCCGTGAGCTGTACGAGGAAGCGGGGCTTGACGTCGGGCACCTGGCCGAGTTGTTCGAGATTCGGGACGAGTGTGGCTCGGGCCAGCTGATCACCTTCTTCGCCGCCGACTGGGACGGCGACGCGGCCCGGCTGCCGCTCGCGGAGGGCGTCAGGCTTCAGTTCTTCGCCCCCGAGCGGCTCGGCGCCCTCACGATCCCCCCGTTCATCCGCACCGGGATCCACCGCTATCTGGCCGACCGGCCCGTCCGCCACCGCCCCTGACCCGGTCTCATCGCAGGTCCAGCCGCATAAGCACCCTCCGATGCCCCGACAGCACCGACGTCGTGTCCGCCGCGTGCACGAACCCCGCCCGCTCGAAGTTCTTGCGCAGGCCCGGGTAGGCCATCGTGAGGTCGACCCTCGCGTCGCCGTTGTCCAGGGGGTACGCCTCGATCGCCGGGGCGCCCCGCTCTCGGGCGAAGGCGATCGCGCCGGTGATCAGGTGGTGGGAGACGCCCTGTTTGCGGTGGCCGGGGCGGACTCTGAGGCACCACAGGGACCAGACCGGGAGGTCGTCCACGTGGGGGATCTTGCGGTTGCGGGCGAAGGCGGTGGCCGTGCGGGGGGCCACCGCCGCCCAGCCGACGGGTTCGTCGCCGTCGTAGGCCAGGACTCCGGGGGGTGGGTCCTGGCGGCACAGGTCGGCGACGTACTCGCCTCGGGCCGGGCCCCGTAGCTGCTGGTTGAGCTTGGAGGGGATGCGATAGCTCAGGCACCAGCAGACAGTGGCGGTCGGGGACTTCGGGCCCACCAGGGTGCGGACGTCCTCGAAGGCAGTGGCGGGGCGGACGGCGGTGACGGGCATGGGGTCACCCTGCCATGAGGGGTGCCGATACGGGCGTAACGGCTCATACCAGGGCCAGGCAGGTGTCCCAGGGGGTGGGGTCCGAGGGCGGAGGGGTGGTGACGGCCGTCAAGGTCAGTGCCACTCCCGCCGCGCCCTCCAGGAAGCCGGGGCGGTTCTCGACGGTCGTGCCGTTCGGGTCGGTGTGGCGGAAGCCGAACGGGGCCTCGGGGGCGTAGTGGGCCAGGACCCGTTCGGTCAGGGGTGAGAGGGCTGCCGTCAGGGCCGTATCCGCCGTGTCCTGGGCCATGCGGTGGGTGATGCGGAGCAGGCCCGCGGCGCCGTGGCACAGGGAGGCGTCGCCGATCAGCCAGTCGGCGGGCGGGCGGGTGAGCAGCGCGCGCAGGGCGGCCAGCGCCAGGGCGGACCAGTCGGGTCGGTCGAAGGCGCGTCCGGCGAGGTGGAGAGCGCGGGCCACGCCCGGCGTGCCGTAGCACCAGGCGGCTCGGGCGGGGCCGATGTCCTCACCCGTGGTGAAGGGGAGGTAGGCGGGCCAGCGCGGGCCCTGCTCGTCGTAGCGGAGCTGGTCGATGAGCCACTCGGCGATGGTCGTGGCCGTGCGGTACTGGTCCGGCACGGTCACCTCGGCTCGGGTGGCGGCGGCCAGGAGCGCCAGTTGGCCGGACACTCCGTGGGCCAGGCCCAAGTTGAAGTGGCCCCGGGTGGCGGGGTGTTGCGGGGCGTCCCACGTGGGTGGGCCCGCGATCCACCAGCCGGGGACCCGGCGGCCGTGCACCCGGTGCGGGCGGGCCACGTCGATCAGGGTGGTCAGGATGTGGCGTACGGCGTCGTGGCGGCCGGCCGCGAGGAGGTGGCGGCCCAGGCCGGTGAGGCCGGAGGCCAGGTCCGATCCGCTCACCTCCCGGCGGCTGCGCGCGGCCACCGTCAGGGCGGCCACCGCGCGGACGGCCGTTTCGTCGAGGGTCTGGCGCAGGGCCCGGTAGGCGTTCCCGCCGTGGGACGCCACCAGGGCGGCGAAGGCGATGCCGGTGTCCCCGGTGAACAGGCCCCCGTCCGTCCCCGTGCGGTGCCGGGCGGCGGCCAGCAGGTGGGCGTGCGCGGTGCTGCGGGCGTCGCACGCCGGGGCGTTGCCCGTGTACAGCAGGGCGATCCCGGCGTGACCGTCACCGAGCGAACCGGGCGACCAGCCGTCGGGGCCGCAGGAGGCGTCCGTGGTACGGCGGACCGTGGCCGGGTCGGCGAGCCGGCGGGCGACCTCGCGGGCGACGGCCGTGGCCCGGATGGCGATCGGGCCGGTGACGGGCGCGGGGGGTGCGCAACTGGCTTTCAGACCGGTCATGCTCGCGCCCGCTTTCGGTCCGTGTGCGCCGACGGCCTCACGGAGTGAGCGATTTCGAACGGGTGAACACATACTTCGGACATACGACTCCCCTGCCGGCGACCTCCCCGACTTACCTAAACGATCACACCGGAAAACCACCCCGGAAACCAAGACCGGGTAAAGGCGGGAGCGCACCGGCGCTTTCGATAAAATCACAGGAGTCGGGGAGCCGGTTGCAGTTGGCCGAGTTGGTTGAATACTGCAACCATGAGTCGCATGGGTTCACGGGTTTACGGATCCACGGGTTCACACGGCTTTTTCCGCGCACCCGGTCCGGATCGGAGAACCGAATCAGCAACTGCCCTTTCCCGCATAAACAGAAAGTGCGGTATTCGAAGCGAGCGTCGCCGTGAGCTGACCGGACGCATTCACCGTCACCGTCGTATTGTTCTGCACATTGCAGTACGTACCGGCCGGGAGTGAGGTCTGATAGGTGCGGGTGAGGGCGGTGGATTCATGGTTGATGGCCACGAATCCCTTGGCGCCCCGGCCGAAGGCGATGGCGTCGGCGCCGTTGTCCCACCAGTTGGTGACGGCCTCGCCGCGCGTGGCGTTGCGGAAGGCGACCATGCGCTGGATCTCCGGCCAGGCGTGCTGGCACTTCCAGCCGTCCTGATAGCAGGCGCTGACCTGACCGCCGCTGGGCGGCCCGGTGTCGACGTTCGTGAACTCGTAGCCGGAGTTGATGTCGGGGGCGCCGTACGGCCAGGCCAGCATGAAGACATGGGCGAGGGTGTAGTTCGCGCCGTCCTTGTAGCTGAGGGTGGAGCCGTTGCGCTCGGTGTCGTGGTTGTCGACGAAGACGCCCGACACCCCGCTGCTCATATAGCCCCAGCCCTCGCCGTAGTTCTTCAGATAGGCGAGGCTCTCGCTGTTGAAGACCCGCTTGAGGTCGTACGCGTAGCGGAACTCCTGGACGTCCCCGTTCCCGGTGTACTCGGTCGGCTGGACGGCCTCCCCGGCGCCGTGGATGACCTCCTGCTTCCAGTACACCGCCGGGTTGGTCAGCCGGGACTTGATGTTCGCGAGGTCGGCGGCCGGTATGTGCTTGGCGGCGTCGATCCGGAAGCCGTCGACGCCGAGGGACAGCAGGTCGTTCAGGTAGGCGGCGATGTCGGCGCGGACGTTCTCCTCGCCGGTGTCCAGGTCGGCCAGGCCGAGCAGCTCGCACTGCTGGACGTTCCAGCGGTCCTGGTAGTTGGTGATCTGCGCGGTGCAGTTGTCGAAGTCGGCCGACGCGTACAGGCCGGGGTAGTTGTACTTGGTGTACGTCGAGCCGCCGGTGCCGGTGCCGCTGCCCGCCGACATGTGGTTGATCACCGTGTCCACCACGACCTTCACTCCGGCCGCGTGACAGGTGTTCACCATGTTCTGGAACGCGGTGCGGTCACCGAGCCGCCCGGCGATCTTGTAGCTGACGGGCTGGTACGACGTCCACCACTGAGCGCCGGTTATGTGCTCGGCGGGCGGGGAGACCTGGACGTAGCCGTAGCCCGCGGGGCCCAGGCGGCTGGTGCACTCGGTGGCGACCGAGGCGAATGTCCACTCGAAGAGGACGGCGGTGACGTCCTTGGTGCCGGGCGGGGAGGCGTTCGCCGTACCGGGTGCGAGGAAGACTCCGGCCGCCGCGAGCACCAGCGCGCCGGAAACGATTCTGCTGGCCATGTGGGGGTTCCTTCATCGTTGAAGGGTCTTGCTGCAAGTCGTCAAAATTTCTTGCAGTGGGGCGATGGTAGAGGCCCGCCGCCCAAAAGGGCAGCGGGCCGACGAAAGTTGAGGGACGGAATTACCGAGCCGTGGTGAACCACACCGTGGTGTCGCCCGGCACCTTCGTCTCGCCGTCCGCCTCGCCCACCTCACCGCTGGTGAGCAGCAGCGGCCCGTAGGCCGGCACGGTCACCGACTCCCCCGTGGTGTTCGCGACGCACACGAACTCGCCGCGCCGGAAGGCCAGCACGCCCTCCGGCGCCCGCAGCCACTCCACGGCGTCACCCGCGCCCAGGTCGCGCCGGGCCCGGCGCACGGCGAGGGCCTCGCGGTACAGCTCCAGCGTCGAGCCCGCGACCCCGCTCTGCGCCTCCACGCTCAGCTCGCCCCACCCCTGCGGCTGCGGCAGCCAGCTGCTCCCGCCGCCGAAGCCGTACGCCGATCCGGTGCGGGTCCAGGGGATCGGTACCCGGCAGCCGTCCCGGAAGCCGTCCTGGCCCGCGCCCCGGAAGTACGCCGGGTCCTGGCGCACTTCGTCGGGCAGGTCCACGACGTCCGGCAGGCCCAGTTCCTCGCCCTGGTAGACGTAGGCCGAGCCGGGCAGCGCGAGCATCAGCAGGGTGGCGGCGCGGGCCCTTCTCAGGCCCAGGTCGCGGTCACCGGCCGTACGGATCTGGGTGCCGAGGCCGGGCGGGTTGGCGAACCGGGTGGCGTGCCGGGTGACATCGTGGTTGGAGAGCACCCAGGTGGCCGGGGCGCCGACCGGGCGCATGGCCGCGAGGGTCGCGTCGATGACCGTACGGAGTTCCGCGGCGTCCCAAGCCGTGCTCAGGTACTGGAAGTTGAACGCCTGGTGGAGTTCGTCCGGGCGGACGTAGTTCGCGGTGCGCTCGACGGTCGGGGTCCACGCCTCCGCCACGAAGATGCGTTCCCCGGCGTACTCGTCGAGGACGATCCGCCACTGCCGGTAGATGTCGTGCACGCCGTCCTGGTCGAAGAACGGCATGACGTCGTTGCCCAGCAGCGTCAGCTGGCTGTGGGATCCAAGGTCGGGCAGGCCCTGCGCCTTCACCAGGCCGTGGGCCACATCGATCCGGAAACCGTCGACGCCCATGTCCAGCCAGAACCGCAGGATCGAGCGGAACTCGTCGCCGACCGCCGGGTGCTCCCAGTTGAAGTCGGGCTGCTCGGGCGCGAAGAGGTGCAGGTACCAGTCGCCGTCGGGCACCCGCGTCCAGGCCGGGCCGCCGAAGATGGACTCCCAGTCGTTGGGCGGCAGTTCGCCGTCCGCGCCCTGGCCGGGGCGGAAGTGGTAGCGGTCGCGCGACGGCGAGCCGGGCCCTTCGGCGAGCGCCCGCTTGAACCACTCGTGCTGGTCGGAGGAGTGGTTGGGCACCAGGTCGACGATGATCCGCAGACCGTGCGCATGCGCGTCGCGGATCAGGGCGTCCGCGTCCAGCAGCGAGCCGAACATCGGGTCGACGGCCCGGTAGTCGGCGACGTCGTACCCGGCGTCGGCCTGCGGCGAGGAGTAGAAGGGGCTGAGCCACACCGCGTCCACGCCGAGGTCGCGCAGATACGGCAGACGGGACCGTACGCCTTCCAGATCACCCATGCCGTCGCCGTTGCTGTCGGCGAAGCTGCGCGGATAGACCTGGTAGATCACCGCGTCCCGCCACCAGTCCCGGTGCTGGGCGGCGGTGGCGACGACGGCGTGCGGCGCTGAGGAATGCTGGGTCATGGCTTCCTTGATGCGTGACGGATTCAACGGATACGACGGATACGACGGATACGACGGTGAGCGTCGACGGCGTCACCCCTTGGTGCCGCCGGACGTGAGCCCCGTGACCAGGTTCTTCTGTACGAAGTAGAAGAACGCGGACACCGGGATCGCGATCAGCACGGCCGTCGCCGCCATCAGGTTGCGCTGGGCGTCGTGCTCGCTGACGAAGCTCTGCAACCCCACGGCGAACGTGTACTTCTCGTCGTCCAGCAGGAAGGTCGTGGCGAAGGCGACCTCGCCGAACGCGGTGATGAAGCTGTAGAACGCGGCGACCGCGAGTCCGGGCCGGGCCAGCGGCAGGACCAGGCGCAGGAAGGTGCCGAAGGGCGAGAGCCCGTCGACGCGCCCGGCCTCGTCGATCTCGAAGGGAATGGTGTCGAAGTACCCCTTCATCAGCCAGGCGCAGTACGGCACGGCGGTCGAGCAGTACACCAGGATGAGGCCGAGGTAGGTGTCGATCAGCTGGAGTTCGGACAGCAGCTGGTACATCGGCACCATGAGGACGGCGACCGGGAACATCTGGGTGACCAGCAGCACCCACATGAACTTGCGGTAGCCGGGGAAGCGCATCCGGGACACCGCGTAGCCGGTGCTGGCGGCGATGATCACGCCGATCAGGGTGGTGCCGAGGGAGACGATCAGCGAACTCTTCAGCCAGTCGAAGAAGTTGGTCTCCGTCAGGACATGGCTGTAGTTGGCGAGGGTCATCTTCGACCAGATGCCGCCGGGGTGGAGATAGTCGTCCGCGTCGGGGCCCAGCGACAGGAAGACCAGCCAGGCGATCGGGAACAGCGCGATGAGGCTGGCCGCGATCAGCACGCCGTGCGAGGCGAGGGCCTGGAGGGGGCCGGGCTCGCCGCGGCGGCGGGAGGTGGGGCGCGCGGGGGCGGGAGCGGGGGCCGGGTTCGCTCCGGCGGACTTCTGGACGGTCGGGGTGCTCATGGTGGCTCCTGCCTCAGATCGCGAGCTGCTGGTCATTGCGGTTCAGCCAGCGGCGGTAGACGGAGGTGAAGACGATCAGGATGGCCAGCAGCAGCATCCCGTAGGCGGCGGACTGCGCGAAGTCGCGCGGCTGCTGCCCGAAGCCGAGCTGATAGGCCCAGGTGACGAGGATCTGCGCGTCCGGGGCGGTGTTGCCGAACAGCAGGAAGATCACCGCGAACTGGTTGAACGTCCAGATCACCCCGAGCAGGACGACGGTGGAGCTGACCGAGCGCAGGCCGGGCAGAGTCACGTACCAGAACCGCTGCCAGGCGCTCGCGCCGTCCATCTCGGCCGCCTCGTACAGGGTGTTGTCGATGGACTGGAGGCCGCCGAGCAGGGAGACCATCATGAACGGGACGCCGCACCAGGTGTTGACCATGATGGCGGCGGACCGCTGCCAGAAGCTGTCCTCCAGCCAGGCCGGGCTGGGCAGGCCCAGGCTGTCCAGGCCCAGGTTGATGATGCCGCCGTCGGCGAGCATGAACCGCCAGCCGAAGACGGTGACGAAGGTCGGCACCGCCCAGGGCAGCACCATCAGCAGCCGGTACAGGGTGCGCCCGCGCAGCTTCTGGTCGAGCAGCAGGGCGAGGCCGAGACCGATGGTGTAGTGCAGGAAGACACAGGCGGCCGTCCAGACGATGGTCCAGACGAAGTGGGACCAGAAGCGGTCGTAGGCGGTCTCGCCCCACAGGATGTCGGCGTAGTTGTCGAACCCGATGAACTGGTACGTCGCCTCGATCTCGTTGACGCCGATGGTGCGGCCGGTGTTGAGGCTGTTGGCGTCGGTGAGGGTGAGATAGAAGCCGTACGCGAGCGGATACAGCACGAGAACGCCCAGCACGACGATCACCGGGGCGATCATCGCGTAGGCGTACCAGTACTTCTGGTAGCTGCGCCGCAGGCGCCCGGCCGGTCCTGGCCGGGGTGGGCGGTCACCGAGCCGCTTGCCGGTGGCTCGGTCGATGGCGACTGTCATGGTGCGGCACCTTCTGGAAGATCAGGGGGGAGCCCGGCCCCGCGGGCGGGGTCAGCGGCGCGCGGGCGGTGGCCGCCGGTGCCTCCCCGAAGGGGCGTCCGGCGGCCACCGGGGGTCACTTGCTGAAGTCCGGGACCAGCTTGGCGATGGCGGTCTCGGCGCTGTCCAGCCCCTCGTCCAGGGACTTGTCCCCACCGGCCACGGCGAGCAGCTCGTCGTCCAGCGGGCCCCACAGGGAGCTGTACTCGGGCAGCGCCGGGCGCGGCTGGGCGGCGGCGAGGACGCCCTGGTAGCCGGCGATGCCCGGGTCGGCCTTGACCTCGTCGGTGTAGGCGTCGTCACGGGTGGGGAGTGTGGAGTTCTTCAGCGCGATGGTCTCCTGCGCGGTCGCCGAGGTCATGAAGTTCACGAACTTCAGGGCCGCTTCCTGGTGGGCGGCGTCGGAGCCGGCGTACACGGAGAGGTTGTGGCCGCCGGTCGGGGCGCCCGCCGCGCCGGAGGAGCCGGCCGGGACGGTGGCGATGCCGAGGTTGTTCTTGTCGGCGAACGCGGAGCCCTTGTAGAAGTTGGTGATCTCCCAGGGGCCCTGGATGATCGAGGCGACCTCGCCGCTCACGAACGCGTCCTGGATGTGGGCGTAGGCGTCGGCGGTGGTGTCGGCCTTGTGCAGGCCCTTGCCGTCGAAGAGGCCCTGCCAGGTCTCGTAGCCCTTCTTGGCCTCGGGCGAGGTGACGGTGATCTTCTGGGCCTCGGCGTCGACGGTGTCGGCGCCCTCGCCGTAGAGGAAGGACTGGGCGTAGTAAGCCTGGGTGGAGCCCCAGTAGCCGTCGACGCCGGTCTCGTCCTTGATGGTGGCGGCGGCCGTCTTCAGCTCGTCCCAGGTGGTGGGGGCCTCGACGCCGGCCTGCTCGAACAGTTCCTTGTTGTAGACGAGGGCGAGGGTGTCCGTGGTGAAGGGGACGCCGTAGACCTTGTCCTCGTAGGTGGCCTGCTCGATCAGGCTGGGCTGGAACTGGTCCTGGTCGGCGAGGGCCTCGGTGCCGTCCAGCGGCAGGAAGAAGCCCTTCTTGGCGAAGGCGGGGGTCCAGCCGACCTCGGAGCGCAGCACATCGGGGGCGCCCTGGGAACCGGCGGCGGTGTCGAACTTGTTCTGCGCCTGGTCGAAGGGGACGTTGACGTAGTCGACCTTGATGTCCTGGTGGGCGGCCTCGAACTCCTTGACCAGGGCCTGGTACGTGGGCGCCTCGTTGGTGGCGTTCGAGGTGTCCCACCAGGTGATGGTGACCGGGCCGTCCGCCGAGTCTCCGCTGTCGCTTCCGCCGCAGGCCGTCGCCGCGAGGGCGAGGGAGGCCACCAGCGCGGTGGCCGCTATGCCACGCCGCATGAGTTCTCCTTGAGGGTGAATGCCCGGGTAGCTACAGGAGGCGGTCCCGTCCACCACTCCTGTCGACTTACCGACTGCGTCGTTGCTGCCGCCGGGCGACGTGAACGTAACAGCGATGTAAGCGTTGCGAAAGACCTTGCAGAAAAAGACCGCAAGACACCACTGAAGTTATCCTCGCGTGACCTCCCTCTGCCCGCCATGAGACCCGCTGGGGCCAGGAACGGGCGGGGACATACGGTGTTGTGCAAGACTCTGCAAGGTCTTGCCAGACGTTTCACTCGATGCCCGATCACCACCTCAAGGGGACGCCATGCCGCAGCAACCCTCCCCCGGACGCGCGACCGCCCGCGCCCGGCGTCCGATGGGGGCCCAGGGCGGCATACGGCCGGTACAGTCCGGTGCCGTGACCACACGGCTCGCGGACATCGCCGCGCAGGCGGGGGTGAGCGAGGCGACCGTCAGCCGGGTCCTCAACGGCAAGCCGGGCGTCGCCGCCACCACCCGCCAATCCGTGCTCGCCGCGCTGGACGTGCTCGGCTACGAGCGCCCGGTACGGCTGCGGCAGCGCAGCGCCGGACTGGTGGGCCTGATCACCCCCGAGCTGGAGAACCCCATCTTCCCGGCGCTGGCCCAGGTCATCGGGCAGGCGCTGACCCGGCAGGGCTACACCCCGGTGCTCGCCACCCAGACCCCGGGCGGCTCCACGGAGGACGAGCTGACCGAGATGCTGGTGGACCGCGGGGTCGCCGGGATCATCTATGTCTCCGGGCTGCACGCCGACACCACCGCCGACATGCAGCGCTACGAGCAGCTGCGCGCGCAGGGCGTGCCCTACGTGCTGGTGGACGGCTTCTCGCCCAAGGTGCAGGCGCCGTTCATCTCGCCCGACGACCGGGCGGCGATGACGCTGGCGGTGACCCATCTCGTCTCGCTGGGGCACACCCGGATCGGGCTGGCGCTCGGGCCGAAGCGGTTCGTGCCGGTGCAGCGCAAGATCGAGGGCTTCGTGCGGGCGGTGCGCGACCAGTTGGGGCTGCCCGCTCCGGCCATCGAGGCCGAGCTGATCCAGCACTCGCTGTACACGCTGGAGGGCGGGCAGGCGGCGGCCGCCGCGCTCATCGAGCGGGACTGCACGGCCGTGGTGTGCGCCAGCGACATGATGGCGCTGGGCGCGATCCGGGCGGCGCGGCAGCGCGGTCTGGAGGTGCCGACGGACATCTCGGTGGTCGGGTTCGACGACTCGCCGCTGATCGCGTTCACCGACCCGCCGCTCACCACGGTCCGCAAGCCGGTCCCGGCGATGGGACAGGCCGCGGTGCGTACGCTGCTGGAGGAGATCGGCGGGACACCCGCGCCCCACAGTGAGTTCGTGTTCATGCCGGAGCTGGTGGTGCGGGGGTCGACGGCCTCGGCTCCCGGGGAGCGCGCGCGGGCCTGATCAGGGCGATCCCGTAGGCGCTGATCAGGGGGAACCTCGTCCGCAGGGAGTAGCGGGTGCGACCCGAACCCGACCAGGGGATGATCGGACGAGGATGTCTTTTCTGGCAGACTCTGTGTCCATGGGCGAGACGACCGTGACGACGAGGGAAGACCACGCAGAGGTCTCCCCGAACCCCGTCGCGGACCGGCCCGCGCCGGGCTTCCTGCGGCGGCTGCGCACTCCCCGGCGGCCCCGGCTGTGGTTCGAGATCCTGCTGATCGCGGTGAGTTACTGGACGTACTCACTGATCCGCAACGCGGTCCCGGAGCAGAAGGAACAGGCGCTGCGCAATGCGGACTGGATCTGGCGGGCCGAGCATCAGCTCGGGATCGCGGTCGAGCAGTCCATCAATCACGCGGTGAACTCCGTCTCTTGGCTCATCGTCGGAATGAACTACTACTACGCCACGCTGCATTTCGTGGTGACACTGGGTGTTCTGGTGTGGCTGTTCCGCTGGCATCCGGGGCGGTACGCGGCCACGCGGATGGTGTTGTTCGCGACGACCGGTGTGGCGCTGCTCGGTTACTACCTGTATCCGCTGGCGCCTCCCCGGCTGATGAACGACACCCGGTTCGTGGACACCGTGGTGGTGCATCAGACCTGGGGGTCGATGGCCTCCGGGGATCTGAAGAACATGTCGAACCAGTACGCCGCGATGCCGTCCATGCATATCGGGTGGTCGGTGTGGTGCGGGTTGACTGTTTTCGCGTTGGCCTCGGTGCCGTGGGTGAAGGTGCTGGGGCTTTTGTACCCGGTGCTGACGCTGGTGGTGATTGTGGCCACGGCGAATCATTTCTGGCTGGACGCGGTGGGGGGGATGGCGTGTCTGGGCTTTGGGTACGGGGTGGCTCGGGTGTGGTACGGGGCGCTTCCCTATCGGTTGCCTCGGGTGGTGGCGGGGGCGACGGCCAAGCGGCGGTTGGTGCCTAAGCAGGTTTAGGGGTTGTGTGGTTGCGGTGCTTTGGCCGCTGCGGGTGCGTTGTGGCTGGTCGCGCCCCGCGGCGGAGCCGCAGATCGAGCACAGCCCCGCGCCCCTGAAAAGATGGGCGTTGGCCCTCGCGGCGGGTTCAGGCGCCCCCGAGAGCGGCCCCCTTGCTCGCCGCGCTCTCAGTGTTCCGTTCCGTAGAAGATGTTTTCCACTACCGCTCTTGCCCTGCGGGCCGTGCGGCGGTAGGCGTCGAGCATGTCGCCTGCGTGGCCCGAGGTGTAGCCGAGGTAGCGGCCCACGGCGGCCAGTTCCCGGGAGTCGGTGGGGAAGGTGTCTCCGGCGCGGCCCCGGACCAGCATCACGGCGTTGCGGACGCGGGTCGCCAGGACCCAGGACTCGTCCAGGGTGGCGGCGTCCTCGGGGGTGATGAGGGCGGCGTCCCGGGCGGCGGCGAGGGCCTCGCGGGTGCGGGTGGTGCGCAGGGCGGGCTGGTGGGCGCCGTGGCGCAGTTGGAGGAGCTGGACGGTCCACTCGACGTCGGAGAGTCCGCCGGGGCCCAGTTTGGTGTGCAGCTTCGGGTCGACGCCACGCGGCATGCGCTCCGACTCCATGCGGGCCTTCAGGCGCCTGATCTCGCGCACGGCGTCCTCGGTGAGGCCCGCCTTCGGGTAGCGCAGGGGGTCGACGAGGGCGATGAAGCGGCGCCCGAGATCCTCGTCCCCGGCGACCGGTTCGGCCCGTAGCAGGGCCTGCGACTCCCAGATCAGGGACCAGCGGCGGTAGTACGCCTCGTAGGAGTTCAGGGTGCGCACCAGCGGGCCGGACTTGCCCTCCGGGCGCAGGTCGGCGTCGATCAGCAGGGGCGGGTCGGAGCTGGGGAGCTGGAGCAGACGGCGCATCTCGGAGACGACCCTGCCCGCCGCCTTCGCCGCCTCCTCCTCGCCGACGCCGTCCCTCGGCTCGTGCACGAAGAGGACGTCGGCGTCGGAGCCGTAGCCCAGTTCGTGGCCGCCGAAGCGGCCCATGCCGATGACGGCGAAGCGGGTGGGGAGTTCGTCGCCCCAGTGGTCGCGGACGACCGCGCGCAGGGTGCCGGCGACGGTGGCGGCCGTGAGGTCGGAGACGGCGGCGCCGACCCGGTCCACCAGGGCGCCCTGGTCGGCCTCGGCGGGCTGGGCCTCGGTGCCGTAGGAGCCGACGATGTCACCGGCGGACGTACGGAACAGTTCGCGGCGGCGCACGCCCCGGGCGACGGTGACCGCCTGTTCGCCGTCGGCGGCGCGGCTGACGGCGGCGAGGATCTCCTGTTCCAGATGCGCGCGCGGGCGCGGGGCGAGTCCGGCGCCGTCGCCGAGCAGGGCGACCGCCTCGGGGGCGCGCATCAGGAGGTCGGGGGCGAGGCGCCCGGCGGACAGGACACGGGCGAGGTTCTCCGCCGCCGCGCCCTCGTCGCGCAGCAGCCGCAGATACCAGGGCGTCTTGCCGAGCGCGTCGGAGACCTTGCGGAAGTTGAGCAGGCCCGCGTCCGGGTCGGCGGAGTCGGCGAACCAGCCCAGCAGCACCGGCAGCAGGGTGCGCTGGATGGCGGCCTTGCGGGTGACGCCGGAGGCGAGGGCCTCCAGATGGCGCAGGGCGGCGGCCGGGTCGGCGTAGCCGAGGGCGACCAGCCGGGCGCGGGCCGCCGCCAGGCTGAGCCGGGCCTCGACGGGGGCGAGCTGGGCGACGGCGTCGAGCAGCGGCCGGTAGAACAGCTTCTCGTGCAGCCGGCGGACGACGGCGGTGTGCCGCTTCCACTCGCGGTTCAGCTCGGCCACCGGGTCGGTGCGCAGGCCCAGGGAGCGGCCGATGCGGCGCAGATCGGACTCCTCCTCGGGGACGAGGTGGGTGCGGCGCAGCCGGTAGAGCTGGATGCGGTGCTCCATGGAGCGCAGGAAGCGGTACGCCTCGTCCAGCTGGACGGCGTCCGAGCGGCCGACGTAGCCGCCCGCGGCGAGCGCGCGCAGGGCGTCGAGGGTGGTGCCGCTGCGCAGGCTGGTGTCGGAGCGGCCGTGCACCAGTTGCAGGAGCTGGACGGCGAACTCGACGTCCCGCAGACCGCCGGGGCCGAGTTTCAGCTCGCGGTCCACCTCGTCCAGGGGGATGTTCTCCACCACCCGGCGGCGCATCCGCTGCACATCGGTGACGAAGTTCTCGCGCTCGGCGACCTGCCACACCAGCGGCTGGAGCGCGTCGACGTACTCCGCGCCCAGGGTGAGGTCCCCGGCCACCGGGCGGGCCTTGAGCAGGGCCTGGAACTCCCAGGTCTTGGCCCAGCGCTGGTAGTAGACGAGATGGCTGCTGAGGGTGCGCACGAGGGGGCCGTTGCGGCCCTCGGGGCGGAGGTTGGCGTCCACCGGCCAGATGGAGCCCTCGACGGTGGTCTCGGAGCAGATCCGCATCATGTGCGAGGCGAGTTTGGTCGCGGCGCGCAGCGCCTTGCCCTCGTCGGCCCCTGCGGCGCTCTCGACGCCCTCCCCCACGAAGATGACGTCGACGTCGGAGACGTAGTTCAGCTCGTGGCCGCCGCACTTGCCCATCGCGATCACCGCGAGCCGGCACAGCGCGGCGTCCTCGGGCGCGGCGGCGCGGGCCAGCGCGAGGGCGGCGCGCAGGGTGGCGGTGGCCAGGTCGGCGAGTTCGGCGGCGGTCTGGGCGATATCGGTGGTGCCGCACACGTCCCGGGCGGCGATGGACAGCAGACAGCGCCGGTAGGCGACGCGCAGCGACACCGGGTCGGTGGCCTCGGCGAGGCCGCGCTCGAACTCCGCCACGCCCGGGTGCAGATCGCGGGGCTCGTACGTCACCAGCTCCCGCCAGTCGCCCGGGTGCCGGGCGAGATGGTCGCCGAGGGCCTGGGAGGCGCCGAGCACGCCGAGCAGCCGGTCGCGCAGGGGTTTGGCGGCTATCAGCGTGGCCAGCAGCTCGCGGCGTCCGGCGGGGCCGGGCTGCGCCTCCAGGAGCCGTACCAGCTCGTGCAGCGCGAGATCGGGGTCGGCGGTGGCGCCGAGCGCCTCCAGCAGGACCGGGTCGTCGCGGACGGGCGCCAGCTCGGGGCCGTCCAGCAGCCGCTCGGCGGCGGAGGGGTCGGTGAAGCCGTGCCGCAGCAGTCGCGTGAAGGTGCTGCTCCTGCGCCCCGGCGTCATTTCGCCCTCCTGTTCGGATCAACGTCCTCAGAGCCTAACCGGAGCGTTCACGGGAAGCGCCGATGAGTTTCCGGGCGGCCCGGAGTCTGTTGGGGTAGGGACGGCGGTCGGTCGTATGCGTCTTGCGTATGCGTCTTGCGTATGCGTATGCGTATGCGTCTTGCGTGTACGGGGTCGGCGGGCCGTCCGTGTCCGAGGACCTTCCCCGTCCATGGGGGACGACACCCGCGCCTGGAGGCATTCGATGACCGCACTGGAACCCGAGACCCGCCTGGACGCCCGCTACAGCGATCCGGCGGCGACCGCCCCGCCCTGGGCCGAGACGGAGAAGCGGCTCGCGGAGGCCGAGCTGTTCTGGATCTCGACGGTACGGCCGGACGGGCGCCCGCATGTGACGCCGCTGCCCGCGGTCTGGTCCGGGGGTGCGCTGCATTTCTGCACCGGTCCCGAGGAACGCAAGGCGCGCAACCTCGCGGCCAATCCGCATGTGGTCCTGACCACGGGCGTGAACCTGTGGGACCAGGGCTATGACCTGGTGTACGAGGGTGAGGCGGCCCGGGTCAGCGACGATGACCGGCTGCGGGAGCTGGCCGCGGCCTGGGAGGCGAAGTACGGCGAGTTCTGGCACTTCGAGGTGGCCGACGGGGCCTTCCACCACGGGCCGGGGCATGCCTATGTCTTCTCGGTGGCGCCGCGGACGGTTTTCGGCTTCGGTAAGGGGGAGCCGTTCAGCCAGACCCGCTGGCGGTTCGGCTGACCCATCCGTCCACTGACCCATCCGTCGACGGCGATCCGGAGGAACGGCCGTGGAGTACACCCTCGAAGTGATCCCCCTGCCTGTGAGCGACATCGACCGGGCCCGGGACTTCTACCGGGACAAGGTCGGTTTCCATGTGGACATCGACCAGGAGGTCATGCCGGGCCTGCGGATCGTGCAGCTGACGCCGCCCGGGTCCGGGTGCTCGATCGCCCTCGGTGAGGGCATCTGGAATCTGTCCGAGGGCGAGAGCGCGCCCGCGCCGGGGTCCTATCAGGGGCTCCAGCTCTGCGTGGCCGACATCGAGGCGGCGCGCGTGGAACTGGCCGGACGTGGTCTGGACATCTCCGAGCCGGTTCGGTATGCGGCGGAGGATGGGGCGACGTTTATGTACTTCCGGGATCCTGATGGGAACGGGTGGGCTGTTCAGGAGTATCGGCGGCGGGTGGCGGAGCCGTTGCATGCGCTGCTCACCGTGCGGGCCGCTGCGCGGGGCTAGCCGGGTTTGGGGGCGCGGGAGGTTCGGGGGGGGTCGGTTGTGGGGCGGGTTTCCCCCGGTGGGGGCTGGTCGCGCAGTTCCCCGCGCCCCTAAAAGCCTGGGGGTGGGCGCCAATGACGAAGCTCGGGCCCGTCATCCTGAAGAGGCTCGGCTCTGCGACCCTCCCGACCCTGAAAACCTCGGGGCGGAGGCCCCGAAGGGGCCTCCGGGCCCTCGGACTCCAAAAGGCCCTGGCCCCCGGCCCTGGCCCCGGCCGCCCGGGCCTCGGCACCGGCACCGGCACCGGCACCGAGGGGCTGACCTGCTGCTACAGGACCGGCAGGTTCTTGCGGAGTTCGAAGGCTGTTACCTCTGAGCGGTATTCGAACCATTCCTGGCGCTTGTTCCGGAGGAAGAAATCGAAGACGTGTTCGCCCAGGGTTTCGGCTACCAGGTCGCTTCGTTCCATCAAGGAGAGGGCCTCGCCCAGGTTCTGGGGGAGGGGCTCGATGCCCATCGCTCGGCGTTCGGCGTCGGAGAGGGCCCAGACGTCGTCCTCGGCGCCGGGGGGAAGCTCGTACCCCTCCTCGATGCCCTTGAGGCCCGCGGCGAGCAGGACCGCGTAGGCGAGGTAGGGATTCGCCCCGGCGTCCAGCGAGCGCACCTCCACGCGGGCGGAGCCGGTCTTGCCCGGCTTGTACATCGGGACCCGGACCAGCGCGGAGCGGTTGTTGTGGCCCCAGCAGATGTACGACGGCGCCTCGCCGCCCGCGCCCGCCGTGCGCTCGGAGCCGCCCCAGATGCGCTTGTAGGAGTTCACCCACTGGTTGGTGACCGCGGAGATCTCCCCGGCGTGCCGCAGCAGCCCGGCGATGAAGGAGCGGCCGACCTTGGAGAGCTGGTACTCGGCGCCGGACTCGTAGAACGCGTTGCGGTCGCCCTCGAAGAGGGAGAGGTGGGTGTGCATGCCCGAGCCGGGGTGCTCGGAGAACGGCTTCGGCATGAAGGTGGCCTGGAGGTTCTGCTCCAGCGCGACCTGCTTCATCACCAGCCGGAACGTCATCACGTTGTCCGCCGTCGACAGCGCGTCGGCGTACCTCAGGTCGATCTCCTGCTGGCCGGGGGCGCCCTCGTGGTGGGAGAACTCGACCGAGATGCCCATCGACTCCAGCATGGTGATCGCCTGGCGGCGGAAGTCCATGCCGACATTGGTGGGGGTGTGGTCGAAGTAGCCGGAATTGTCGGCGGGGGTGGGCACCGAGCCGTCGACCGGCTTGTGCTTCAGCAGGAAGAACTCGATCTCCGGGTGGGTGTAGAAGGTGAACCCGAGATCGGAGGCGCGGGCCAGGGCGCGCTTGAGGACATAGCGCGGGTCCGCGAAGGACGGCGAGCCGTCGGGCATCAGGATGTCGCAGAACATCCGGGCCGTGCCGGGCGTCTCCGCGCGCCAGGGCAGCACCTGGAACGTGGCGGGGTCGGGCTTGGCGATCATGTCGGACTCGTACACCCGGGCGAAGCCCTCGATCGCGGAGCCGTCGAAGCCGATGCCCTCGTCAAACGCCTGTTCAAGCTCGGCGGGGGCCACGGCCACGGATTTGAGGAAGCCCAGAACGTCGGTGAACCACAGGCGCACGAACCGGATGTCGCGCTCCTCCAACGTACGGAGCACGAACTCCTGCTGCTTGTCCATCTTCCGCTTCCCCATCCTTGCTGGTCAGGCCATCTGTCCCGAAAGAGCCGGGAACAAATGGTCGGGCACCCGAGCATCACACCACACCACCGTTTCCGGCGCGTTGCGGACCCCGATCGGCCCGCCGACCCGGGGCTGAACGCCGCGCGGACGGCAGGTGTCGCGCTCTGCTGCCCATCTTGCCTGTTCGGGTCGGTATCTGTAATGGCCTACCGGGGGCATGCGGCCATCGATCGCATGGGGTGATGCCTGGTGACTTTTGGTGGCTGTCGCCTTTGGTGGTTGCCGCGGGCTGTCGATCTGGCCATTCCGGCTCCCTGACTACGGGACGACCACCCAGCCCCACTACGATCAGCTGACCCGACCATCGCATTTTCCCAGAAGGGCAGCCCCCATGGGTTCCGCCAACAAGAGAGACAGCGCGGCGCGCAAGGCCCGAATAGAGGAGATGCGCCGCGCGGAGCAGTCGCGTGAGCGGCGCAACCGGTTCCTGACCATCGCCGTGAGCGCGGTGGTCGTCGCCGGTCTGGTCGTCGGCGGCGTGGTGCTGGTGCGATCGCAGTCCGACGACTCCTCCAGCGCCGCCGCCGACTCCAGCGGCCCGGGGACGTTCGTCGTGGACGCCGACGGGGTCGGGAAGTGGGACGGCGAGCTGAGCCAGACCCATGTCACCGAGGATGTCACCTACCCGATGGAGCCCCCGGTCGGCGGCGACCACAATCAGGTCTGGATGAACTGCAACGGCGACGTCTACGCCGAGGCCGTCCCGAACGTCAACGCCGTCCACTCGCTGGAGCACGGCGCGGTCTGGGTGACGTACACCAGCGAGGCGGCCCAGGAAGATGTGGACGCGCTGGCGGAGAAGGTCAAGAGCACCCCGTACACGATGATGAGCCCGGACGAGGAGCAGGCGTCGCCGATCATGCTGAGCGCCTGGGGGCACCAGCGGACGGTGACCGGCGCGGACGACCCGGCCCTCGACGCGTTCCTGGAGACGTTCGTCCAGGGTGAGCAGACGCCCGAGCCCGGTGCCGCGTGCACGGGCGGGCTGGCGGGATGAGGCCCTCGTGATGGCGCGGGCACAGGCCGGGTGGATCGCCGGGACCGTGGCGGCGGCGCTGATGGCGGCCGGGGCGGTCACCTACGCGGTCGCCGGGGACGACGGGTCGGGGGTCGAGGCGCCGACGGCGGATTCGGCGGACGCGGGGTTCGCGCGGGACATGGCCGTCCACCATCAGCAGGCGGTCGAGATGTCGTACATCGTGCGGGACCGCACCGATGACGAGGATGTGCGCCGGCTCGCGTACGACATCGCCCAGACGCAGGCCAACCAGCGCGGCATGATGCTGGGCTGGCTGGATCTGTGGGCGCTGCCGAAGGTGTCGTCGGACCCGCCGATGACCTGGATGGACATGGGCTCCATGCCCAGCGAGGGCGACGGCGCGCTGATGCCGGGCATGGCCACCGACGAGGAGATGGCGGAGCTGGGCCGGCTCAACGGCGTACAGGCCGAGATCTTCTATCTCCAGCTGATGACCGAGCACCACCAGGGCGGCATCCACATGGCCGAGGGCTGTGTCTCGCGCTGCACGGTGGGCGCGGAGAAGCGGCTCGCGGAGGGCATGGTGCAGGGGCAGCAGTCGGAGATCGATCTGATGGCCGACATGCTGGAGGAGCGGGGCGCCGAGGCCGGGTCCGAGGCGGGGTCCGAAGCGGGGTCGTAACCCTGCGGGGGCGGCGCCCGTGGTGTGCCGTGGGGCGGGCCACACCTCGCACCACCCCCATCGCGTCGCTCTGACGATTACACTGGGGCCGTGCCTCTACTACGCCTCGCCATGAACCAGATCGACGCCCGGGTCGGCGACCTCGCCGGGAACACCGACCGGATCCTGGAGTGGACCCGGCACGCGGCCGAGCAGGGAGCGCATCTCGTGGCGTTCCCGGAGATGTCGCTGACCGGGTATCCCGTGGAGGATCTCGCGCTGCGCCCCTCCTTCGTGGAGGCGTCGCGCACCGCGCTGCGCGGGGTCGCCACCCGGCTCGCCGCCGAGGGCCTGGGCACGCTGCCGGTGGTCGTCGGCTACCTCGACCGCTCCGAGACCGCCCAGCCCAAGTACGGCCAGCCGGCCGGTGCCCCGCAGGACGCGGCGGCGGTGCTGTACGGCGGTGAGGTCGTCCTCGCCTTCGCCAAGCACCATCTGCCCAACTACGGCGTCTTCGACGAGTTCCGCTACTTCGTGCCCGGCGACACCATGCCGGTGCTGCGGGTGCACGGCGTGGATGTCGCCCTCGCGATCTGCGAGGACCTGTGGCAGGACGGCGGCCGGGTGCCGGCGGCGCGCTCGGCGGGCGCGGGCCTGCTGCTCTCCATCAACGCGTCCCCGTACGAGGTGGACAAGGACGACACCCGGCTCGAACTGGTGCGCAAGCGGGCCCAGGAGGCCGGCTGCACCACGGCGTACGTCGCGATGATGGGCGGGCAGGACGAGCTGGTCTACGACGGTGACTCGATCGTGGTCGACGCGGACGGCGCGGTGATCGCGCGGGCGCCGCAGTTCGCCGAGGCGTGCGTGCTGCTGGACCTGGAGCTGCCGGCGGCGCGGGCCGACGCGCCCGAGGGTGTGGTGGACGACGGGCTGCGGATCGACCGGGTGGTGCTGTCCGAGGACCCGGTGGCGGCGTACGAGCCCGTGCTCACCGGGGGGTACGCGGCGCGGCTCGACGACGCCGAGGAGATCTACTCGGCGCTGGTCGTGGGGCTGCGCGCGTATGTCACGAAGAACGGCTTCGAGTCGGTCCTGATCGGTCTGTCCGGCGGCATCGACTCGGCCCTCGTCGCGGCGATCGCGTGCGACGCGCTGGGGGCGGATCATGTCTACGGCGTCGCCATGCCGTCGAAGTACTCCTCCGACCACTCCAAGGGGGACGCGGCGGAGCTGGCGCGGCGGACGGGGCTGAATTTCCGTACGGTCTCGATCGAGCCGATGTTCGACGCGTATATGGCTTCCCTGGGGCTGACGGGGCTGGCGGAGGAGAACCTCCAGTCGCGGCTGCGCGGGACGCTGCTGATGGCGATCTCCAACCAGGAGGGGCACATCGTGCTGGCGCCCGGCAACAAGTCGGAGCTGGCCGTGGGGTATTCGACGCTGTACGGGGACTCGGTGGGGGCGTACGGGCCGATCAAGGATCTGTACAAGACGTCCGTCTTCCGGCTGGCCGAGTGGCGCAACCGGGCGGCGGCGGAGCGGGGGCTGACACCGCCGATCCCCGAGAACTCGCTGACGAAGCCGCCCAGTGCGGAGTTGCGGCCGGGGCAGGTCGATACGGATTCGCTGCCGGACTATCCGGTGCTGGACGCGATTCTCGAACGGTATGTGGACCGGGATGAGGGAGCGGACGCGATTGTCGCGGGTGGGTTCGAGCGGGGGCTGGTGACGAAGACTCTGCGGATGGTGGATACGGCGGAGTACAAGCGGCGGCAGTATCCGCCGGGGACGAAGATCTCGCCCAAGGGGTTTGGGAAGGATCGGCGGTTGCCGATTACGAATGGGTGGCGGGAGTCGGTGTAGCCGCCTTCGGGTTTCGTGGCCGGGTGCGGGTGTGTGGGGGCTGGTCGCGCAGTTCCCCGCGCCCCTGGCGGCGTTGGGGCTGAGGGCGTGTCCATTGGCCCGCGCCCCTGTGCCCCCGCCCCGAGGGCGTCGCGCTCGCCTAGGAGGCTGTGGTCAGGTCCACCCTCGCTGCCAGGGGGAGGTGGTCGCTGGTGGTTTGGGGGAGGGTCCAGGAGCTGATCGGTTCCACGCCCCTGACCAGGATCTGGTCGATGCGGGCCATCGGGAACTCGGCGGGCCAGCTGAAGCCGAAGCCGCTGCCCGCCGCGCCCTGCGTGGAACGCAGCTGGGCGGTCACGGCGTTGAGCGCGCGGTCGTTCATCGTGCCGTTGAGGTCGCCGAGCAGGACGACCCGGTCCAGGGGCTCGCCTGCGATCGCCTCGCCGAGCGCGTCGGCGCTGGTGTCGCGCTGGCGGGCGGTGAACCCGGCCTCCAGCTTGACCCGGACGGACGGCAGATGGGCCACGTACACGGCGAGCTGACCGGCGGGCGCGGCGACCGTGGCGCGCATCGCCCGGGTCCAGCCCAGCTCGATGTCCACGGGCGCCACATCGGTGAGCGGGTACCTGCTCCAGAGGCCGACCGTGCCCTGCACCGAGTGGTACGGATAGGTCTGCGAGAGCGCGCTCTCGTAGACCGGCACCGCGTCGGTGGTCAGCTCCTCCAGGGCGATCACATCGGCGCCCGAGGCGGCCACGTCACGGGCGGTGCCGGACGGGTCGGGGTTCTCGGCGTTGACGTTGTGCGTGGCGACGGTGAGGTCGCCGCCGGTCGCGGTCTTGTCGGTGAGCAGGCCGCCGAAGAGGTTGACCCAGACGATCGCCGGGAGCAGCACGGCGATCAGGGCGGTGGCGGAGCGCCGGACGAAGGCGAGCAGCAGCAGTATCGGTACGGCAAGTCCGAACCACGGCAAGAATGTCTCGATGAGGCTGCCGAGGTTGCCCACGGCGTTGGGGATCTGCGCGTGCGACGCCATCACCAGGGAGAGCAGCACCGCGAGGACCGCGAGCACGATGCCGCGCCGCCACATCCCCCGGCCGTCGCGCCAGCCGCCGAACAGGCGCCGAAGCCGACTTCCGCGCCGCTCGGGTCCCGAGCCGCCGTCCACCGTCTCCGTCACGTACGCCTGCTGCGCCATACCGTCGCCTCGCTGCCTGCCATGCACACCGTCATCACCCTGTGTCCCAACAGACCCTAGGGGATGATCGGCCCAGATCCCGCCGTCCCGCGACGGCCGTACGGGGGCCATGACGAACAAGGGGGTTCGCTGAGTTCCGGTTCACCCGGTGGAACGCGTGCTCTGTGACGAAACGCGCACATTCCCGGCGGACGGTGGCCCGGTCGCGGGGCCGGGTGTTCCCGGTGTTCCCGTTAGCGATCGGGCGAACTGACGGGGCGTAGTCCGCTCAGGAGGGTGTCGACTATGTCTTCCGCCAGGTGGGGCGGGAGGTCGCCGTCGGGGCGCATCACCGCGCGGACCAGCATGGGGCCCATGAACAGGTCGCTGAGGAGTTCCAGGTCGAGGTCGGTGCGCAGTTCGCCGCCCTGCTGGCCGCGGCTGAGCACATCGCGGGTGAGCTGGCGGCGGGGCGCGACGACCGAGGTGTGATACTCGTCCCACAGCCGGGGGTTGCTCTTCATCTGGGCGTGGACGTTGTGCAGGATCGCCGAGTCGCGGCTGGCGACGCCGCGCCGGCGCAGGGTTTCGAGGATGACCACGAGGTCGTCGCGCATGGAGGTGCCGGGCAGTGCGGGCTCGTCCGGCTCGGCGGCGCGCAGGACGTCGACGAAGAGTTCCTCCTTGCCGCTCCAGCGGCGGTAGATGGCGGACTTGCCGACGCCCGCCGTGCGCGCGATCCGCTCGATGGACAGTTCGGCGAAGGGGACGCCCTCCTCCAGGAGGGTCATCGCGCCCTCCAGGATGGCCCGTTCCACGGCCTCGCTGCGGGGGCGCCCCTTGGGGGCGCCGGTGGACGCCGGCCGGTCGCTTGCGAGGCTGCTCACGTCACTCCGTCCTTCGGCTGGGCTGTGGTTCCGGTTCTCGTTCTCGTTGTGGTTCCGGTTTCGGTTCCGGTTTCGGTTCCAGTTCCAGTTCCGGTGATTGTCCTACGCCGTCGCGCTCGGCGGCGGCGAGTCTTCCGGATGTCACCCCGGGGGCCCGCCCTCGGTCACCGGGTCGCCGGATCACCGGTCGCCGGGTCACTGATCGCCGGGTCACTGGCCGCCCCCACCAGTTCGTCGCTCTCCTGGTCCGCCCGCTCGTCGGGCCGCTGCCTGCCGGGCAGGAACAGGCCCACCACCAGGGCGCCGAGCAGGGCCACGCCCGCGCCGCACAGGGCGGTGATGTGCATGGCGTGCAGGAAGGCGTCGTTGGCGGGGGTGATCAGGGCCTGGCCCTCGGGGCCGAGGCGGGCGGCGACGCCGAGGGTGGCCTCGATGGATTCGGCGGCGCTGTGCCGCAGGTCGGCGGGCACCAGGCCGAGCTTGTCCTCGATGCCGGTGCGGTAGGCGGCGGACAGCACCGAGCCGAGGACCGCGATGCCGAGGGCGCCGCCGACCTGGCGGAAGGTGTTGCTGAGGGCGGAGGCGGAGCCCGCCTTCTCACGGGGCAGCGCCTGCATGATGACGACGCTGATCGGGGTCATGATGTGGGCCATGCCGGTGCCCATGAGGAAGAAGATGATCTCCAGGATCCAGATCGGCGTGTCGGCGTCGAGCGTGGCGAACGCGCCGAGCGTCGCGGCGATCAGGAGCATGGCGCCGGTCGTGGTGGCCCGGATGCCGATCCGGTTGACGACCAGCCGGGCGCGCGGCGCGAAGACCAGTTGGGCGATGGCCAGCGGGAGCAGCAGCAGGCCGGTCTGGAGCGGTGAGTAGCCGCGCACGCTCTGGGTGTAGAAGACGGAGAAGAACGTGACGCCCATGAGGGCGAAGAAGACCAGCGCGATGACCGCGATGGCGGCCGAGAACACCTTGTTCCTGAAGTGGCCGACGTCGATGGAGGGATGGTCGCTGCGCTTCTCGAACAGCACGAAGGCGACCAGCACCGCGAGTCCGCCGCCGACGGAGGCGAGGACGCCGGGGTCCGTGAAGTCGGCCAGCTCGCCGCCCCGGATGATGCCGTAGACCAGCAGGACCAGTCCGACGACGGACAGCAGCACGCCGATCGGGTCGATCCGGCCCGGCTCGGGGTCACGGGAGTCGGGGACCATCCACAGCATGAGGGAGACGGCCACGATCACGATCGGGACGTTGATCAGGAAGACCGAGCCCCACCAGAAGTGGTCGAGGAGAACACCGCCGGTGATCGGGCCGATGGCGATGGCGAGACCGACACCGCCGGCCCAGATGCCGATGGCCTTGGGCTGCTCGTCACGCTCGAAGACGTTCATCAGGATGGCGAGGGTGGCCGGCATCACAAAGGCGGCGCCGAGGCCCATCAGCGCGCGGAAGCCGATCAGTTCGCCCGGCGATCCGGCGGTGGCGGCCAGCGCCGAGCCGATGCCGAACACCACGAGCCCGCCGAGCATGACCCGCTTGCGGCCCAGCCGGTCACCGAGCAGCCCGGCGGAGAAGAGCAGGCCCGCGAAGACCAGGGTGTAGGCGTTGATCGCCCACTCCAGCTCGCCCTGGGTGGCGCCCAGGCCGGTCGGGGCGGGGGTGGAGATGGTCTTGATGGCGACGTTCAGGATCGAGTTGTCGAGCACCACGATCAGCAGGCTCATCATGAGCACGCCGAGTATGGCCCAGCGGCGCCGGTGCACCTCGGCCGGGACGCGCGAGGCGGGGACGGCAGGAGTAGTCATGCGGAAGAGCGTAGGCGATTTACGATACGAGACCGTACCGTATCGTAAATCTTTTACCCGGCTCTTACGCCGGGCCATGGCCGGGGCGGCGGGACGTGACGTGGGTCCCCTGGTCCTCGCCGGGACGAGGTGCCACCATGGAGGGGATCCGGGGACGCCGTCAGGGCGCCACGAGATGACTTGAAGGAGCCGTTGCCATGACGCAGCTTTCGGCTGCCCGTGTCTCATCCTCCGACGGCAGCAAGGCGCTGTACGGAGGCAAGAGCACCCGGCGTATCACCGTCCGTGATCTCGCCGCCGCCAAGGAGCGCGGCGAGAAGTGGCCCATGCTCACCGCCTACGACGCGATGACCGCGTCCGTCTTCGACGAGGCCGGTATCCCGGTCATGCTCGTCGGCGACTCCGCGGGCAACTGCCACCTCGGCTACGAGACCACCGTGCCCGTCACCCTCGACGAGATGACCATGCTCTCCGCGGCCGTGGTGCGCGGCACCCGGCGGGCCCTGATCGTCGGCGACCTGCCCTTCGGCTCCTACCAGGAGGGCCCGGTGCAGGCGCTGCGCTCGGCGACCCGGATGGTCAAGGAGGCCGGGGTCGGCGCGGTGAAGCTGGAGGGCGGCGAGCGCTCGCACCGGCAGATCGAGCTGCTGGTGGAGTCCGGCATCCCGGTGATGGCCCATATCGGCCTCACCCCGCAGTCCGTCAACGCCATGGGCTACCGGGTGCAGGGCCGTGGCGAGGAGGCGGCGGCCCAGTTGCTGCGGGACGCGAAGGCCGTCCAGGACGCGGGCGCGTTCGCGGTGGTCCTGGAGCTGGTCCCGGCGGAACTGGCCGCCGAGGTGACGCGCACGCTGCACATCCCGACCGTCGGGATCGGGGCGGGGGCGGAGACCGACGCGCAGGTCCTGGTGTGGACGGACATGCTGGGGCTGACGGGGGGGCGGGTGCCGAAGTTCGTCAAGCAGTACGCGAATCTCCGCGAGGTCATGGGGAACGCGGCGAAGGCGTTCGCCGAGGATGTTGTCGGCGGGGTGTTCCCGACGGAGGAGCACTCCGTCCACTAGCCATTACCGGCACCACCGGAGCGGCCCGCCGATCATCCCCCGTCGGCGGGCCGTTCGCCCCTCTTTGCGCCTAAACCGGCGCCGCTCTCGCGGATGTGGTTGCTCGCCGCGGGGGTTGCTCAATTGATGGTCGCGGTGAGGGATCGATGTGGTGGTCGGCGGCTTGTCGGTGCTCTGTCGGCGTTTTGTCGGCGGCAGCTGCCACGCTCGGTCGCATGACACGAACCGACACAAGGCCCCGCGGCGAAGAGATCGCCGTCAGCGTCAGGGGACTGGTCAAGCACTACGGCGAGACCAAAGCGCTGGACGGCGTCGACCTGGATGTGCGCGAGGGCACCGTGATGGGTGTGCTCGGGCCGAACGGCGCCGGCAAGACCACCCTCGTACGGATCCTCTCCACCCTGCTGGCCCCGAGTGCCGGGCAGGCGACCGTCGCCGGGTACGACGTGGTGCGCCAGCCCCGGATGCTGCGCCGGGTGATAGGTCTCACCGGGCAGTACGCCTCGGTGGACGAGAAGATCCCCGGCTGGGAGAACCTCTACATGATCGGCAGGCTGCTGGACCTGTCCCGCAAGGACGCCCGCGCCCGCGCCGACGAGCTGCTGGAGCGCTTCTCGCTCACCGACGCGGCCCGGCGGCCGGTCAGCACGTACTCCGGCGGGATGCGCCGCCGGCTGGATCTGGCCGCGTCGATGATCGGGCGGCCCTCCGTCCTCTTCCTGGACGAACCCACCACGGGACTCGATCCACGGACCAGGAACGAGGTCTGGGCCGAGGTGAAGACCATGGTCGGCGACGGGGTGACCGTGCTGCTGACCACCCAGTACATGGAGGAGGCCGAGCAGCTGGCCGCCGAGCTGACCGTGGTCGACCGGGGGAAGGTCATCGCGGGCGGCGGTATCGAGGAGCTGAAGGCGAAGGTCGGCGGACGCACCCTGCGGATCAGGCCGGCCGATCCGCTCCAGCTGCGCCCGCTCGCCCGCGATCTGGACGAGCTGGGCCTGACCGGGCTCGCCGCCACCACCGTCGACACCGAGCGCGGCAGCGTGCTGGTGCCGATCCTGAGCGACGAGCAGCTCACGGCGGTGACCGGCGCGGTCGTCGCGCGGGGTATCACGATCAGCTCGATCGTCACCGAACTGCCCAGCCTGGACGAGGTGTTCCTGTCCCTGACCGGACGCCGGGCGAGTGCCCCGCAGGACGCCGCGCCCGCCGACGACCGTGAGGAGGTCGCCGTATGAGCGCGATCGTCACCACCGACCTCAAGGACCCCGCCGGCCGGGCGGGCGCCCTCAAGGACGACGCCCGGATACCGCTGCGCGGGCATCTGCGGCACACCGGGGCCCTGATCCGCCGCAATCTGCTGTGGATCCGCCAGGACCCCGAATCGATGTTCGACGCACTGCTGATGCCGGTCGTCTTCACCCTGCTGTTCGTGTACGTCTTCGGCGGCTCGATCGGACAGGCGCTGGGTGGCGGGCAGGACGGCTATGTCCAGTACGTCATCCCGGGCATGCTGGCGATGATGAGCCTGACGCTCTCGCAGAGCGTGGGCACCGGCTTCAGCCAGGACTTCAACACCGGGGTGATGGACCGCTTCCGGTCGCTGCCGATCGGGCGCGGCTCGGTGCTGTTCGCGAAGATCTCCGTGGAGTTGCTGCGGATGCTGTTCGCGACGGCCGTGCTGATGGTCG
The DNA here is from genome assembly GCF_042790455.1 of Streptomyces sp. NPDC056734. Lineage (NCBI taxonomy): Bacteria > Bacillati > Actinomycetota > Actinomycetes > Kitasatosporales > Streptomycetaceae > Streptomyces > Streptomyces sp. NPDC056734. The sequence goes on along the minus strand of NZ_JBHTZD010000010.1, from coordinate 218,135 downwards.
TCGCCGTGCTGGTCGGGTTCGACATCACCAGCTGGACCGGGCTGCTCGCGGCCGTGGCACTGTCCACGGTGTTCGCCTCGTCGATCATGTGGGTGTTCCTGACCCTGGGCGTGATCCTGAAGAACGCGCAGTCCGTGCAGGCGATGGGCTTCCTGGTGCTGTTCCCGCTCCAGTTCGGTTCGTCGATCTTCGCGCCGACGTCCTCGATGCCGGGCTGGCTCCAGGCGTTCACCGACTACAACCCGCTGTCCACCCTCGCGGACGCGGCGCGCGGGCTGATGGTGGGCGGCCCGGTCGCGCACGATCTGTGGATGACGCTGGCCTGGTCGATCGGGATCACGGCGGTGATGGCGCCGGTGGCGATCCACAAGTTCCGCACCAAGAGCTGAGTCCGTCGGCAAGGCCCTGGTGTCACAGGAGGGCGGCGGCCTCCTCCGGGGAGAGGCCGCCGCCCTCGGCGAACGCCTCCTCGTACACCCGGTCGTCGAGCGCGGCCCGGGTCGCGGCCTCGGCCCGCTCCCGGGACCGCCGCTCCGTGGTCGCCTCCACATGACCGGGCGGCAGCAGGGCCGCCGCCGCGCCCAGACAGCGGGCCGCGTCGCGGGCGCGGCGACCGCCGTCGCCCTCGGCGAGCGCGATGGCGGCGACGACGAGGTAGACGGCCCGCGTGGTCGGCTGGATGACCAGGGTCAGCGGATCGCCCGCCATCTCCAGCGCCCGCCGGGAGTTGTCCAGACAGGCTTCGTAGCGCCCGTCGGTCATGTCCAGCCAGGCTTCCGCGCCCACGATGAAGGCGTCGAAGACGACGAAGTGGGCGAGGTGGAAGTTCTCTCGGACGGTGCGCAGCTCGTCGCGGGCCTCGGCGGTGCGGCCGGTCGCGCCGAGCAGTCCGGCCAGGAACAGCCGGGCGGCGGGCATGGCCTCGCCGAGCAGATGGTCGGGGGCCGCGAGGACGCCCCGCAGGACGGCCTCCGCCCGTTCGTGCTGGCCGGCCTCGCTCAGGGTGCCGCCGAGGCGGGCGGCGAGCACGGCCGCCTGGCTGCGGGCGCCGAGCCGTTCGGCCTGCTCGATGGCGGCCTCGAAGTCGGCGGCGGCGGCCTGGTGGTCGCCGCCGCGCTCGCGGGCCTCGGCGCGGGAGGAGAGCGCCTCCGCGATGCCCCAGGCGTCACCGAGGCGGCGGTGGATCTCCAGGGACTCCTCGGCGTCCCTGACCGCGTCGCCCGCCCAGTCGCTGCGGTTGGCGAGGATGTTGGCGCGTACGTGCAGGACGCCGGCCAGCTCCCACTCGTAGCCGGGGGTCTCACGGGCGGTGTGCACCGCCGCGTCGATGATGCCGCGCAGCCGTTCTATGCCGCCGGAGAGCATCACGGCGTAGAACCAGAGCATGCCGGGGCTGCGGCAGACCTGGGGCATGCCGGGCTCGTACACCTGGGCGATGATCGCCAGCTTGTGGCGACCCCGCTCGGTCTGCCAGGACTCCATCTCGGTGTCCATACAGGCGACATGGGCGAGGTGGACGCCGCGCCGGGCCTCGACCAGGGCCTCGCCGGACAGAGGTGGCGGGGCGTCGGTGACCCGCTCCCACACCGGCAGGGCGCGGCGCACGGGCTCGGTGAACGGGTCGGGGCCGAGGGCCATCACCTCGGCGCACCAGTTGCGGGCCTCGATCCGCAGGTCGCGCATCTGCCAGTACCAGATCATCGAGTGGACCAGGTTGAGCGCCTCCTGCTCGTCGCGGGCGGTGACCGCGCGGCGCAGGGCGGTACGGATGTTCTCGTACTCGCGTTCGAGTCCGGCGATGGCGTCCTGCTGGCCGTGGCCGCGCAGCAGCCGGTCGGCGCGGCGGGCGAACTCGCGGTAGTGGGTGAGATGGGCGCGTTCGGCGCCGGTGCGCTGTCCGGACTCGTCCAGGCGTTCGGCGGCGTACTCGGCGACGGTCTCCAGCAGCCGGTAGCGCATGCCGCCGCCATCGGCGGGGGCCGCGGCGAGCAGGGACTTGTCGACCAGGGAGCCGAGCGCCTCCAGGGCGGCGGGGCCGCAGACGGCCTCGGCGGCGGCGAGGTCGCAGCCGCCGGCGAAGACGGACAGCCGGCCCAGTACGTCCCGTTCGGCGGCGTCGAGCAGGTCCCAGGACCAGTCGACGACCGCGCGCAGGGTCTGCTGGCGGGGCAGGGCGGTGCGGCTGCCGGCGGTCAGCAGCCGGAAGCGGTCGTCCAGCCGGTCGGCGATCTGGCGCGGGGTGAGCATCCTGAGCCGGGCCGCCGCCAGCTCGATGGCCAGCGGGAGTCCGTCCAGGCGGCGGCAGATCTCGGCGGCGGCCTCCGGGTCGTCCTCGGTGCGGAAGCCGGGGCGGGCGGCGGCGCCCCGGTCGGCGAGCAGCCGCAGCGCGTACGGCTCGGGCAGCGGTTCGACCGGCCGCAGCAGCTCGCCGGGGACGCCGAGCGGCTCGCGGCTGGTGGCCAGCACGGTCAGCCGGGGGCAGCGGGCCAGCAGCTCTTCCACGAGCCGGGCGGCGGCGTCGATCACATGTTCGCAGTTGTCGAGGACGATCAGCATCCGGCGGGGCCCGCAGTGCTCGACCAGCCGGTCCACGGGGCTGTCGTGCCGGTCGCCGACCGCCGCCCGTATCTCCTCGGCGCCGCCGCCGTAGAGCACGGTCTGGCGGGCGCCCAGCGCGGTGAGCACCGCCTCGGGCACGGCCGCCGGGTCGTCCACGGGCGCCAGCTCGGCCAGCCACACCCCGTCCGGGGCCGCGTCCCGTACGGTCTCGGCGGCCTCCTGCGACAGCCGGGTCTTGCCCGCGCCGCCGGGACCGAGCAGCGTCACCAGCCGGGCGGTGGCCAGATCCCCGTGGATCGCCTCGATGTCGGGGGCCCGGCCCACGAACGACGTCAGCCGCTCCCGGAGATTGCCGGGTGGGCGCGCGGCGGCGGCGGGCAGCGGGGGTGGGTCGGCGCGCAGCAGCTCGGCGTGCAGCGCGCGCAGTTCCGGCCCCGGATCGGAGCCGAGGCGCTCCGCGAGCAGCGTGCGTACGTCGTCGTAGGCGGCCAGTGCCTGGGCGGCGCGGCCGGTGTCGCGCAGGGCGCGCAGGCGCAGCGCCTGGAGCGGCTCGTCCAGCGGGTGGGCGTCGCACAGGGCGGTCAGCTCGGGCAGCGCCCGGTCTGCGGTGCCGAGCGCGAGGGCGGCGGTGAGCCGGGCGCGGCGGGCCTCCAGGTGCCGGGCCTCGCAGCGGGCGGCCTCGGCGGTGCGGTCGGGCAGGTCGGCGAGGGCGGGGCCTTGCCACAGGGCGAGGGCGTCGTCCAGGACGTCGGCGGCCTTGGCGGCGTCGCCGTCGGCCAGGGCGCGGCGGCCCTCGTCGGTGAGGCGCTCGAAGCGGTGCAGGTCGATGTCGTCGGGGGTGGCGGCGAGCCGGTAGCCGCCGTCGGCCGACTCCAGGGCGTTCGCGCCGAGCGTCCGGCGCAGGCGGCCCACCAGGGCCTGGACGGCGCCGGTCGCGTCCGCGGGTGGGTCGCCGTCCCACACCTGGTCGATCAGGTGGGTCACGGGGACGGTGCGGCCGGGGCGCAGGGCGAGCGTGGTCAGCAGCGCGCGGAGGCGTGCGCCGCCTAGGGGGATGGGCGTTCCGTCGGGGCGGAAAGCTTGGGTGGGGCCGAGAATCCGATAGCGCACGGGGTCATTGTCGCCGGTGCGGGGGGTTCGGCGCGGGCGGTTGTTTTGCGGGTGCGGGCCGGTGGGGGCTGGTCGCGCAGTTCCCCGCGCCCCTTGGGTGGGTCGGGGTGGGCGTTTCTTGGGTCGTGCCGTCGA
>NZ_JBHTZD010000010.1:187022-214234 GCF_042790455.1 Streptomyces sp. NPDC056734 | reverse complement strand
GGATGGGGGCTGGTCGCGCCCGCGCGGCGGAGCCGCATGTCGATACAGCCCCGCGCCCCTTGGGTGGGTCGGGGTGGGCGTTTCTTGGGTCGTGCCGTCGATGGGGGCTGGTCGCGCCCGCGCGGCGGAGCCGCATGTCGATACAGCCCCGCGCCTCTTGGCGGCGTGCCGTGGTCGTTTCTTGATCCTTGCCGTCCCTGAGGGCACCGGGGTCCCCGTGGATTTCGGGAACAGGCATGCTGGGGGAGGTCAGTTCGCGTTGTCGCCCGTTTCACAGCTCTGGAGTCCCCCGCATGCCCCTTGCCCTCAGCCGTGCCGAGCGGCGGATCAGTCCGGTGTTTCTTGGGATCGTCGCCGTTACGGCGGTCACGGGGTGGGCTACCTGGACGCGGTTCGCCGAGCAGCCGGGGATCGCCGTGTTCCTGTTCGTGACCGGGGCGTGGATCGTGTCGCTGTGTCTGCACGAGTACGCGCACGCCCGGACCGCGCTGCACAGCGGGGACATCTCGGTGGGCGCCAAGGGCTACCTCACGCTCAATCCGCTGAAGTACACGCACGCCCTGCTGAGCATCGTGCTGCCGGTGATCTTCGTGATCCTGGGCGGGATCGGGCTCCCCGGCGGCGCGGTGTTCATCGAGCGGGGGCGGATCCGGGGGCGCTGGAGGCACAGTCTGATCTCGGCGGCCGGGCCGCTGACGAACGTACTGTTCGCGATCGTGTGCACGGCCCCGTTCTGGCTGGACGCGCTGTCGGGTGTGCCGGCCGACTTCCGGTACGCGCTGGCGTTCCTCGCGCTGCTCCAGGTCACGGCCGCGATCCTGAACTTCCTGCCGGTGCCGGGGCTGGACGGCTACGGGGTGATCGAGCCGTGGCTGTCGCACAGCGTCCGGCGTCAGGTGGAGCCGTTCGCGCCGTTCGGGCTGCTGTTCGTGTTCGCGCTGCTGTGGGTGCCGTCGATCAACGGAGCGTTCTTCGACGCGATCGACGCCCTTCTCGGGGGGCTGGGGATCAGCGAGGTCGAGAGCTACTGCGGGCGCGATCTGTACCAGTTCTGGCGGGAGTCGGACCCGTACTGCGGGCTCATCCCGTGACCGTCGGCCCTCGCCCGGTGGCCTTGCCGCGCTTGAGGTAGTACCACGCCATATTGGACGACAGGCCCGCCAGCAGCACCCAGACGATCCCCAGCCAGCTGCCCTGGACGAAGGAGACGACGGCGGCGGCGACGGCGAGGACGCAGACGATCACGGCGTAGAGGGCCAGGCGGGACATGGGGTGCGGCTCCTGTCGGGGCGGGGCGGGAGTTTGTCCCGGGGGACACGGTTCGCGGCGGCCGGGTCCTGCGCCGGCGCGCTCCCCAGTGTCCCCCATCGGCTCAGATGTCGGTGACCCGGAGCCCGGCGTGGGCCTTGTAGCGGCGGTTGACCGAGATCAGGTTCGCCACCAGCGACTCCACCTGGTGGGCGTTGCGCAGCCGTCCGGCGAAGATGCCGCGCATGCCGGGGATCCGGCCGGCCAGCGCCTGGACGATCTCCACATCGGCGCGCTCCTCGCCGAGGACCATCACATCGGTGTCGATCCGGTCGATCTCGGGGTCTTCGAGCAGCACCGCCGAGAGATGGTGGAAGGCGGCCGTGACCCGCGAGTCGGGCAGCAGCGTGGCGGCCTGCTGGGCGGCACTGCCCTCCTCCGGCTTGAGCGCGTAGGCGCCCTGCTTGTCGAAGCCGAGCGGGTTGACGCAGTCCACGACCAGCTTCCCGGCCAGCTCCGCGCGCAGCGACCGAAGCGTCTCGCCGTGGCCGTCCCACGGCACGGCGACGATCACGATGTCACTGCGCCGGGCGGTCTCGGCGTTGTCGGCGCCCTCGACGCCATTGCCCAGCTCATCGGCGGCGGCGACGGCCCGCTCGGCGGCCCGGGAGCCGATGATCACCTTCTGTCCGGCGCGGGCGAGCCGGTGGGCGAGGCCCTTGCCCTGCGGCCCGGTCCCGCCGAGCACCCCGACGACCAGCCCGGAGACATCGGGCAGGTCCCAGGGATCCTTGGCGGGGGCCTTCCGGGGGGCGGGATCGGTGGCGGCACTGTCGGTAGAGGTCATGGCCCGACTCTACGTCCGCCCCTGTCGTACCCGCCGGTGAGGCGTGTCACCGAGACCCGCCGGAAGGCGATCCGCTCGTACGCCCCGAAGTCCCCGGTCTCGTACAGCAGTCCGAGGGTCCGGGCGTCGACGCGCGCCAGGTCGGAGTAGGCGGCGGGCAGTCCGTCGGCGGTGAACACCGGCTCCCAGGTGGTGCCGTGGTCGTAAGAGGCGCGGATGGTCAGCAGGGCGCGGAAGTCATGGAGCGCGGGGCCCGCGTAGAGCAGGACGTCGGGGTCGCGCAGCTGGAGCACGCTGCCCTGGCAGACGGGGGCGGTCAGCCCGGCCTGCGGGCGGAAGGGCAGGACGAGGGTCCGGCCGCCGTCCGTGGAGTGGGCGTCGGCGCGGGTGCCGGGCGAGCGGGAGTCGTTGCGGGCGTTGAAGTAGACGCGGCCGTCGGGGAGTTCGGCGGCCATGGTCTCGTTGACGTTGATGTATCCGTTGGTGTTCTGGTCGAGATAGCCGAGGTACCAGCTCTCGCCCCGGTCGTCGCTGAGCAGGCAGTGACCGCTGTTGTACTGCGGTTCCGTGCCGGTGCCGCCGGGCGTGGGCGGCAGGGTGTGGTTGCCGGGGACGACGACCCGGCCGCCGGTGAGCTGGATGCCGTGGCCGGGGGTGGTGGCGTACCAGCGCCAGCCGGGCTTCTTGACCTGCTTGGTGATGTCCCGGGCCGGGGACCAGGTGCGGCCGTCGTCGTCGCTGTGCCGCACCCAGACCCGGCGTCCGTCGGCCTCGGAGACCTGGCCGCGCAGGATCAGGTCCTCGGAGGCGGCGGCGGAGGAACGGACGTGCACCAGCAGGATCCGGCCGGTGTCCAGCACCACCGGTGCCGGGTTGCCCGCGAGTCCGGCCCCGTTGTCGGCGGCGACCTGGAGCGGGCCCCAGCTGCGACCGCCGTCGGTGGACCGCTTCAGGACGATGTCGATGTGCCCCCAGTCCTTCGAGGACTCGACCCGCCCCTCGCAGAAGGCGAGCAGCGTGCCCGACGCGGTGGTGACGAGCGCCGGGATGCGATAGCTGGCATACCCCTCGCGCCCCGCACGGAAGGGGACGGTCACCTCGGGGGCGGGGGGTGGGGTGGGCGTGGGGGTGGGGGTGGTCATGCGCGGCTCCTGGTCTGGGGGGATGGTTGCTGAGCTGGCAGGGGTGGCTGTCCCCAGGTCGGGCGAATTCGGGGTGAACTCCGGATCACGAGTGGCATGTTGCGGCAGTATGCGGGGCTATGGACGCCGTCAGGGTCGCGCTGCTGCGCGAAGTGCTCGCCGGGACCGAATGGCTGGGGGCGACGCGCGGCTTCGCGGGCGCGTTGCGTGGATCGGTGGTGTCGCACGGGGGCGGGCTGCTGCTGGTGGGCACCCGGGAGTACGAGCCCTGGCATCTGGCGGCCCATCTGGTGGACGAGGCCGCCTGGTCCGGTACGCCGGAACTGGCCCCGACGCTGGTACGGCACGCCGCGCGTCCCTCGGACCCGGCGCACCTCGCGGTCGGCCTGGGCCGGATCGAGGCGGCCCGGCGCGGGGAGACGCTGCTGGTGGTGGCGCCGGAGCGGCCGGACGCCCCGCTCCTGGAGCGGGTGCACGACGCCCGCCGGGCCGGGGTGACGGTCCTCGCGCTGGGCTCCGGGGAGCGCGAGCTGTGCGGGATGGCCCATGAGGCGCTGGCCGTCCCGGCGACCGGGGAACTGGACCTGGACACCGTCCAGCACCTGGTCAGCGCGGCGGCGGGCGAGAACTGCCTGCCCACCCCGCGCGGCCGACGCCGGCTGCGGGACCGGGTGTCGAGGCTGGCGGACCATCTGACGGCCCCGCCACCGGCGCGGTGGTGACCGACCCGAGGTCGAAATCCTGTTGCACCATCCATTGACCGCCGGGGACGATGCCGGTTCGTGAGTGCTGAACGCCCCCCAGCGGTGGATGGATCCCCCGCCGCCGAATCTCCCTCCCGGCTGCGGGCCCTGCTCCCCGACCTCTCCCCCTGGCACTCCTCGGCGGACTTCCGGCGGCTGTGGCTCGCGGGACTCATCACCAACTTCGGGTCCTTCCTGACGTTCGTCGCGCTGCCCGTGCAGATCAAGGAGCTGACCGGATCGGCGGCGGCGGTGGGCGCGATCGGCGCGGTGGAGCTGGTGCCGCTCATCGTCTTCGGGCTGTACGGGGGTGCGCTCGCGGACGCGCTGGACAAGCGCAAGCTGATCGTGCGGACCGAGGTCGGACAGGGCGTGCTGGCGGGGCTGCTGCTGGTCAACGCGATGTTGCCGGAGCCGATGATCTGGCCGCTGTACGTGGTGGCCGCCCTGTCCGCGAGGCTGGTCTCGGTGCAGCGCCCGGCGCTGGACTCGCTGTGGCCGAGGATCGTCCCCCATGAGCAGTTGCCGGCCGCCGCGTCGCTGAACGCCCTGCGCTGGACCGTGGGCGGGGTCGCGGGCCCGGCGGTCGCCGGGGTGGTGGTGGCGTACGCGGGGCTGGGCTGGGCCTATGCGGCGGATCTGCTGACGTTCGCCGTGTCGCTGGTGCTGCTGTGGCGCATCACCCCGTCCCCGGCCGGGCTGGAGGCCGTGAAGCCCTCGCTGACGGCGATCTGGGCGGGCGCCCGGTACGCCTGGAGCCGTAAGGAGCTGCTCGGCACCTACGCGGTGGACCTCGCGGCGATGTGTCTGGCGATGCCGCTGGCGGTGCTGCCGTTCCTCGCGGACGAGTTGGCGGCGCCGTGGTCGCTGGGGTTGATGTACGCGGCGATCCCGTTCGGGTCGATGCTGATCGGGCTGACCGGGGGCTGGACCTCGCGGATCCATCGGCACGGGCGGATGGTGGCCGTGTCGGCGGCGCTGTGGGGTGCGGCCATCGCGTGCGCGGGGCTGACCGGGAACGTATGGCTGGTGCTGCTGTGTCTGACCGTGGCCGGGGCCTGTGACATGGTCAGCGGGATCTTCCGCTCGGCGATGTGGAACCAGACGATCCCCGATCAGCTGCGGGGGCGGCTGGCCGGGATCGAGCTGCTGTCGTACTCCGTCGGCCCTCAGCTCGGCCAGGTCCGCGCGGGTGGTGGCGCCGCCTGGCTGGGGGTGCGCGCGTCGGTGTGGTCCGGGGGTCTGCTCTGCGTGGGCGCGGTGGGGCTGCTGGCGCTGTGCCTCCCGAAGCTGATGACGTACGACGTCCGCACGAATGCGCATGCGCGGGCGTTGCGGGAACGGCGGGAGGGGATGACCGGCGGGGCGGCGGCGGAGGCGGCTGCCTAGCGGGGGCGTCGGGGTGCGGGTCGAGGGGGGCGCTCACCCGTGCCGCCCTGCGGCACGACTGCCCGCGGTCACGGGAGGCGGGGCGGCAACGCCCTGCTTTTCAGGGGCGCGGGGAACTGCGCGACCAGCCCCCACGGACCCGCACCCACCGAACCCGCCCCCGCCCCTCAGTCCTCGTCCCGCTCCCCCGCACCCCCGGCAGGGGCATCGTGCCAGCGAGGGTCCGTCTCCCATGCGAGGTTTCGTTCCCGGGCGGAGTCCATCGCGTGCTCGGCCTCCGCGCGGCTGGTGTAGGGGCCGAAGCGGTCCTTGCCGGGGCACTCCGGCCCCTCCTCGACCTTCTGGTGCTCCAGGCAGTAGTACCACTCACCCGGTTTGCCGACCGTGCGCTTCTTGAACAGGGCCATGAGCGGCTCCTTTCGCCTCTGACATGGTCCCCCATGCCCGCTGGTTAGACTCGCTGGCATGTCTGGCCAGTCGCTGCTCGTCCCAGGGGAGCTGTCTCCCACCCGTTCCGTACCCGGAAACATCCGGCGCCCGGAGTACGTCGGCAAGCCCGCGCCGGCCCCGTACACCGGCCCCGAGGTGCAGACACCGGAGACCGTCGAGGCGATGCGGATCGCCGGCCGGATCGCCGCGCGGGCGATGGCGGAGGCGGCGAAGCTGATCGCGCCGGGCGTGACCACGGACGAGCTGGACAGGGTGGCGCACGACTACATGTGCGACCACGGGGCCTACCCCTCCACCCTCGGCTACCGCGGCTTCCCCAAGTCGCTGTGCACCTCGGTCAACGAGGTCATCTGCCACGGCATCCCGGACACCACCGTCCTGCGCGACGGCGACATCGTGAACCTGGACGTGACGGCGTACATCGGTGGCGTGCACGGCGACAACAACGCCACGTATCCGGTCGGGGACGTGGACGAGGAGAGCCGGCTGCTGGTGGAGCGGACCCGGGAGTCGCTCGCCCGTGCGATCAAGGCGGTCAGGCCGGGGCGCCAGATCAATATCATCGGCCGGGTCATCGAGTCGTACGCCAAGCGCTTCGGGTACGGGGTGGTGCGGGACTTCACCGGGCACGGCATCAGTTCCGCCTTCCACAGCGGGCTGATCGTCCCGCACTACGACAGCCCGCACGCCACGACCGTGATCCAGCCCGGGATGACCTTCACCATCGAGCCGATGCTGACGCTCGGGACGCACGAGTACGACATGTGGGACGACGGCTGGACGGTCGTCACGAAGGACCGCAGGCGCACCGCGCAGTTCGAGCACACGCTGGTGGTGACGGACACGGGCGCGGAGATTCTCACGCTGCCGTAGCCGTACCGGTGCTCCCGGCCCGCTCCCTGGCGGAATCCTTGCGGATTCGTTCCGTTCCAGGGGGCGGGCCTTTTGCGTTCCCCCGGAGTACTATTTTTACCGACAGGCCGTCGGCAAGTTTGCCGACAACCAGTCGGCAAGGCATTGACTTAGGTTAGCCTAACCATAGAGAATCGGACCCATGGACTCGTTCTCGACACTCATCCGCACCGCGTCCCACGAACAGCACGTGGAGGCGGAGACCTCGACCTTCATGAGCGATCTGCTCGGCGGCAGACTCGGCGTGGACGCCTACACGCGCTACACCGAACAACTGTGGTTCGTGTACGAGGCGCTGGAGGCCGGCGCCGGACCGCTCGCCGGGGACCCGGTCGCCGGGCCCTTCATCCAGCCGGAGCTGTTCCGGCTGGCCTCACTGGAGCGGGACCTGGAGCATCTGCGCGGCCCGGACTGGCGTACGGGCGTCTCCGCGCTGCCCGCCACCCAGGAGTACGCGGACCGGGTGCGCGAGTGCGCGCAGAGCTGGCCCGGCGGCTATGTCGCCCACCACTACACCCGCTATCTCGGCGATCTGTCCGGCGGCCAGATCATCCGCGACAAGGCGGAGAAGACCTGGGGCTTCGCGCGCAAGGGCGACGGCGTACGGTTCTATGTCTTCGAGGAGATCGGCAACCCGGCCGCGTTCAAGCGCGGTTACCGGGAGCTGCTGGACGCCGTGCAGGCCGACGATCTGGAGAAGCAGCGGATCGTGTCCGAGTGCAAGCGGGCGTTCGCGCTGAACACGGGCGTGTTCCGGGCACTCGGCGAGGAGTTCCCGCTCACCGCGTGAGCGGTGCCCTTCGGCTACCGCTCCAGCACCACCCGTCCCCCTATCTCCACCCACCCCTCGGGCTGCGGAGCCGTGAGGATCTGGGAGCCCGCGCCCTGAGTGATGTTCAGGGCGCGGCCCAGGTGGGCCGTGAGCTGGAGGGCCGCCGCCCCGGTGGCCTCGTCCTCCGCCATCCCATCGCCCCGGCCCGGGAAGCCCCGCGCCCTGATCCGCCCGGCCGCCTCGTCCTCCCAGGCCCAGGCGTACAGCCACTCCCCCGGCGGCGGCACCCGTAGCGCGTCGACCTCGGCGGCGCTCGCACACTGCCGGAAAACACGCGGCGCGGCCCACTCGGCCCGCGCCTCGATCCAGCTGAACTCCCCGTCCTGCCGCGCCCCGACGGCCCCGGCGGCCGTGACCAGCTCCGGCAGATCCGTCAGCCAGGCGGCCCCGACACACGCGTCCCCGGCGAAGGACAGCCGGGCGCCGGGCGCGTAGAGGTCCACGATCCCGCGCTCGGGGTCGTCCACGAACACCGTCTCGCCGAAGCCGAGTTTCGCCGCCAGCTCCTGCCGCTCCCCCGGGTCCGGCAGGACGGATCCGTCCCGTACGACCCCCAGCTCACCGCCGAAGCCGCCGTTCGCCGCGCAGAAGACGCGCAGCACGTCGTAGTCAGTCACCGGGGCATGAGCCGAACTCGTCGGTGCCTATGCCACGGACGAAGCCGGTCCAGCCGCCCCGCGCGAACACCAGGAGCTGGCCGCCAGGGTTCTTGCTGTCGCGGGCGGCGACCGCGACGGTGGTCATGGTGTCCTCATCTCTCGCGTCAGCTCTTGCGCGATCGAGTCGATGTACACCAACTCGGGCTTTCCGGAACCGTCGCGGCTCTGCCGCCGGACGACGACGGCGCACCCTCGGGGGCTTCACCGACACGCTCATGTCCCTTCACACGCTGGGCGGTTCAGCGCCGAGTCTGGCTCACCCGCAGCCGGATCACCAAGTCAGTCGCGCAGCGGCAGCCACTGCTGGGGAGTGGGTTGCGGGGGACCTGGCTGCAAGGCCATTCCGCTGGCGGGTGACCTGCGGGGCGAGGACAGGAAGAGACGGACCGAGCCCGGCCGCGATGGCCAGGATCGGTCCGTCCGGTGAGCCGTGCGCCTACGCCTGCGTGCGGCGCCTGCGCATCGCCACGACCACTCCCGCGCCGGCCACGACGGTGAGCGCCGCCGCCGTGCCGAGGGCGGTGACCGGGACCTCGGAGCCGGTGGCGGCCAGGCCGCCGGTGACGCCGCCGGTGGTGGCGCCCGTGGTGCCGCCGGTTCCGGCGGTGCTGCCCGTGCCGCCCGTGGAGCCGTCCGTTCCGCCGTCGCCGCCGTCGCCGCCGTCGTCGCCGCCCGGCAGTTCGGCGCCCTCGGTGAGGGCCACGGACAGGTCGACCGGGTCGAGTGCGGAGCCGGGGTCGTAGAAGTCGCTGAACGCCTCGGCGCCCTCGGTGGTGAGTTCGGCGGCGATGTCGTTCAGGGTGATGACGTCGTTCGTCGCGGCCAGGTCGGCCGACTTGGCGGTGAGGTCGGCGAGGACCACGTCCTCGGACTTCTCGCCCAGGCTGGTGACATCGGCGGTGAGTTCGCCGCTGCCGCCGTCCAGCGTGGCCTTGATGTCGCTGAGGGTCAGGTCGAGGCCGTACTCGGTGCCGTCCTGGTGACCCTTGAAGGTGACCGCGCCCTGGAACTCGGCGGTGAGCGTCTCGGCTTCGGTGTCGTACGTGCCGGTCGCGTCCGGGAAGGTGAAGACGCCGTTGCCCGTGGCCTGCGAGGCCCCGCCGGACACCGTGATGTCACCGGCGGCGACGCCGTCCACGACGTACGTACGGAAGGACTCCTTGATGCCCCAGGTCAGGATGCCGTCGGCGAGGTCGCCCTGGGCGGGGGCCTCGGTCGGCCGCGTGGCGGTCGGGCCCGGGCTCGGGGTGCCGGTGGGCGAGGAGGTGGTGGTCGGCGACGGGGTCTTCGTCGGGGTCGGGGTAGCGGTGGGAGTGCCGGTCGGGGTGCCGGTGGGCGTCCCGGTCGGGGTGGGTGTGCCGGTGGGGGTCGGGGTGCCGGTGGGCTCCGGCGTCTTGTCGACCACCGTCAGCGGGTCGCCCGCCGCGCCCGCGTAGCTCGGGCTGCCGAAGATGTCCGCGGCCTCCTGGGTGAGCACGGTCGCCATGTCCGCCATGCTCTGGGAGACGGTGACCTCGGCCAGCGGTACGTCGTCCAGGGTGGCCCCGGCGCTGGTGACATCGGCGGTGATCTCGCCCGCGGCGCTGTCGAACCGCACGTCGGACAGGGTCGTCTCGAAGCCGTGCAGGGTGGACGCGATCTTCAGGGTGCCCTGGAAGCCGAGGTCCACGGTGTGCGCCGTGGTGTCGTAGGTGCCGGTGCCGCCGGTGAAGGTGAACACGCCGTTGTCCGCGGCCTGCGAGGCACCGGCCGACGCGGTGAAGGTTCCGGCCGCCGCGCCGACGACGTACGTGCGGTACGACTGCTTGATGCCCCAGGTCAGTTCGTAGTTGCTGAGCGGGACACTGGCCGCGGCGGCGGGCGAGGCGGCGGCCATGGCGAGGGCGGTGGCGCCCAGCGCGGCGGCCGTGGCGACGGCGGTGGCGATGGGGAGGGCGGTGCTGCGGCTTCGGGGGCGGGGTCGGGGTAGAGGTAGGGGTCTGATGGGCATGGGTGGTTCTCCTGGGAGGGAAGTGGGTGTTCGGGGGTGGCGGGGGGTGTTCGGGGGGTGCTCGGGGGTCAGTTCTCGTCCGTCGGCGCGGGGGGCGGCGTCGCCGCTGCCGTCGCCGCTGCCGCTGCCGCGCGGGTGCGGCGCCTGTGCGTGACGTACGCGACGGCCGCGGCGACGAGCAGCAGCAGGGCCGCGGTGAGGGTGACGGGGAGGGTGGGGAAGCCGCTGCCGTCCTGGTCGGCGGCGACCGGCTCGGTGGCCGGGGTCGCCTTGTCGTCCGGCGCTGACGGTTGCGACGACTGGGGGGTCGGGGTGGCGGAGCTGCCGAGGTCGGGCAGGGCGGGCAGTTCGGCGTCGTCGGAGAGGGCGACGGCCAGGGAGACGGGGTCCATGTCCGTGTCCTTCTGGTACATGCCGCCGAACGCCTCCGCGCCGGTCTCGGTGAGCTTGGCCGGGGCTTCGGTGAGGGCGACCAGGCCGTTGTCGGGCTTGAGGTCCTCGGCGGCGGCGGTGAAGGTGACCAGGGAGACGCTCTGGGCGGCGCCGTTCACCTGGGCGTAGAGCGTGCCCTTGCCGTCGGCGACGGTGAGGTGAAAACCGCTGAGCCGCAGATCGAGCCCGTGTTCACCGGTGAACCGCACCTCGCCTGTGAACTCGGCTTTCAGCTCTCCGTCGGTGTACGTCCCTTCACCACCGGGGAAGCGGAACAGCGCGCCACCGTCCTGCGCGCCGGACGACAGCGTCCACTCGCCCTGGGCGATGTCCCCGGTGACGTACTCGCGGTAGGTGCGGCGCACACCCCAGTCGACGGCCCCGTCCTGGATCTGCTGCCCGGAGGCGGCGCCCGCGTCGCCCTCGCCGCCCTCGCCGGCCGAGTTGCTCGCCGTCGGTGTCGGCGTCGGCGTCTGTGTCGGCTCCGGCTCCGCCGCCGTGATGTCCGCCGACAGGCTCACCGGGTCCAGCGGGGTCCCGGCCGAGTAGTAACCGGCGAAGGACGCGGCGCCCTCGGCGGTGAGGGTGGCGGGGAGGTTGTTGAGGGTGACGGCCGTGCCGCCGCCCGTCATGTCGATCCCGCCCAGGGAGAGGGAGGCGAAGGGCACCTGACGGGACGTCGTGACCGCCCCGGTGCCCTTCGCCTTGCTGGTGACATCCACGTAGAGCGTGCCGCCGCCGCCGGAGATCCGGACCGTGGGCCCACTGATCGTCATGTCCAGTTCGTACGCGCCGGAGTCGTCCCGGTGCCCGACGAACCGCACCCCGCCCGAGAAGGCGGCACTGAACGCGCCGGTGGCCCCGTCGTACGTACCGGCCGCCGAGTGGAACCGGAACTGGCTCGCGCCGACCGTGGCCGCGCCGCCGGTCAGGGTGTAACTGCCCTGCGCGATGGGCCCGGTGACATAGCCCTGGAAGGACGCCTTGACGCCCCAGTCCAGCCGCCCGCCCTGCACCGGGCTGCTCGCGGCCGACGCGGCACCGGCCGGGAGCAGCGCCCCCAGCACGGCGAGGCAGAGCGCGGCGATCCAGCCGTACCGGCGCGACCGCGAGGGCGGCAGGGGTGGGGACATGACGGACCTCCGACGGACCACGGGCGTTGAGCAAGGGCAGCGCGCGCCGAAGGCGAACGCGGGGAACACAGGCGAACGCAAGCGAACGCGGGGGAACGCAGGGGACAAGAACCGGCCAGGGACCAACCCGATCTAGCCAGCTAGGTAAGGCTAACCTAAACTCCATCGAGTGATTCCGGAAGGTCCGGTGCGGAGAGGAATGGGACGTGCGACCTTTGCGCACACGACTGGCGGGAGTCCTGCTGGCGGTGCTCACCCTGACCACGGCGGGCTGTTCCGCTTCGACCGGATCCGGCGGTGACACGGGTACGGACCCGGACGCGAAGGACCCGGCCGCGGCCGCCGCCGCGCAGCCCGCCGACCGGGTCGAGCCGCTCACCGGGACCCCGGCACCGGAGTTCCCGGTCACCGTCACCTCCGCGGACGGCGAACGGCTGACCCTGCGTGCGGCCGACCGGATCGTGCCGCTGTCCGGCTCGCTCAGCGAGATCGTGTTCAGCCTCGGACTCGGCGACCGGGTGGTCGCCCGGGACATCTCCACCACCTTCGAACAGGCCGCGGACCTGCCGCTGGTCACCCGCGCCCACGATGTCTCCGCCGAGGGCGTGCTCTCGCTCTGGCCGGACCTGGTGCTCGCCGAGACCACGTCCGGCCCCGTCGAGTCGCTGGACCAGATCCGCGCGGCCGGGGTGCCGGTGCTGACCGTCGCCCCCGCCAAGGGCCTGGCCGATGTCGGCCCGCGCATCGAGGCGGTGGCCGGGGCGCTCGGCGTACCGTCCGCCGGGACGGAGCTGATCGAACGCTCCGAGCAGCGGATCGCCGCCGTACGCGAGGACGTTCCGGAACAAGGAACGGAACAGGGGGCGGACAAGCCTCGCGTGGCGTTTCTCTATCTGCGCGGCTCGGCCTCCGTCTATCTGCTCGGCGGGGCGGACTCCGGCGCGACCTCGCTGATCGAGGCGGCCGGCGGGGTGGACGCGGGGGCCGAATCGGGGCTCACCGGGGACTTCACACCGCTCACCAGCGAGGCGCTGGTGAAGGCCGCGCCGGACGCGATCCTCGTCATGGCGGCGGGACTTGAGTCGGTCGGCGGCGTCGACGGGCTGGAGAAGATACCGGGCATCGCGCAGACGCCCGCCGGACTCGACCGGCGGATCGTGTCGGTCGAGGACGGGGTGCTGCTCAGCTACGGCCCGCGCACCGACCAGGTGCTCGCCACGGTCATCGACCAGCTCTACCCGGGGAGTACCGAGTGACGGTCCTGGAGAAGACAGTGGAGGACTCCCCGGGCCGCCCCGCCGCGCCGCCGCCGAAGGCCACGCCCCGGTCCCGGCGCGGCCCGGCCTGGCTGCTGACCGCCGTACTGATCGCGGGTCTGCTGGTGCTGGTGCCGGTGGCGGCCGGTATCGGCGCCTACCCGGTCCCGGTCGGGGACGTCCTGGCCTCCGTCCAGCACCAGGTGGGGCTCGGCGGCCATGAACTGGACCGGGTCGCGGAGTCGGTGCTGTGGAACGTCCGGTTCCCGAGGATCGTGCTCGCGCTGCTGGTCGGCGGCTCGCTGGGCTGCGCGGGCGCGCTGATGCAGGGCGTGTTCGGCAACCCGCTCGCCGAGCCCGGCACCATCGGCGTCTCGCTCGGCGCGGCCGTCGGCGCGGTCGCCTGTATCGCGCTGGGGCTGAACTTCTTCGGCAACTGGACGCTCCCGGCGATGGCGTTCGTCGCCGGTCTGGCCACCGTCCTGCTGGTGTACGCGATGGCCCGCGCGGGTGGCCGTACGGAAGTGGTGACGCTGATCCTCACCGGGATCGCGGTGAACGCGTTCTGCGGGGCGCTGGTCGGTCTGTTCATCTTCCTCGCGGACACCGCCGCCGTGAACCAGATCACGTTCTGGCAGCTCGGCTCGCTCTCCCAGGCGACCTGGCCCAAGGTGCTGGCGGTGCTGCCGTGCGCGGCGCTCGGGCTGGTGCTGGCGCCGTTCTACTCGCGCCGCCTGGATCTGCTCGCGCTCGGCGACCGGCCCGCCCGGCATCTGGGGGTGGAGGTGGAGCGGCTGCGGATCGTGCTGATCCTGGTGGTCGCGCTGCTGACGGCCGCCGCCGTGAGCGTCTCCGGTGTCATCGGCTTCGTCGGTCTCGTCATCCCGCACCTGCTGCGGATGGCGGCCGGACCGGGGCATCGCTTCCTGGTGCCGGGCAGCGCGCTCGGCGGGGCGGTGGTGCTGCTAGGCGCCGATCTCGCCGCCCGCACGATGGCCGCACCCGCCGAGCTGCCGCTCGGGGTACTGACCGCGCTGGTGGGCAGCCCCTTCTTCTTCTGGCTGCTACGCCGCACCCGCCGCAGACAAGGAGGCTGGGCATGACCCCGACGACCACCGACGACACGGACGGGCCTGGCGGGATCGCCGAGACCCATCACCCCGGCAGCACCACCACCGACACGGACGGGCCCGGCACCGCCACCCCCACCCCGCCCGAGGCGCGGCGCCGCCGCCCCCGCTTCCCCCTGCGACTCCGCCCCCGCCCCACTCCCCCACCCCCGGCCGCACCCGGCGAGATCCTCGCGATCACCGAGGCCCTCTGCGTGCGCCTCGGTGATCGCGAGGTCCTCCAGGGCGTGGACGTCACCGTCCGCGCGGGCGAGGTGCTGGCGCTGGTCGGACCCAACGGGGCCGGCAAGTCCACCCTGCTGGGCGCCCTCGCCGCCGATGTCCCGGCCGCCTCCGGTGTCGTACGGATCCATGGGCGCCCGGCGCCCGAGTGGTCCGCGCCCGAACTCGCGCTGCGCCGGGCGGTGCTGCCGCAGTCGGCGTCGCTGGCCTACCCCTTCACGGTCGAGGAGGTGGTCCGGATGGGCCGGGCGCCCTGGGCCGCGGTGGACCAGGACGACGACGAACCGGCGGTGGCGCGGGCGATGGCCGCGACCGAGGTGACCGCGTTCGCCGCACGGCCGTTCTCGGCGCTCAGCGGCGGTGAGCGGGCGCGGGTGGCGCTGGCCCGGGTGCTCGCCCAGCGGGCGCCGCTGCTGCTGCTCGACGAACCGACGGCCGCCCTCGACCTCAAGCACCAGGAACTGGTGCTGCGGCTGTGCCGGGAGCGGGCGCGGGCCGGGGACGCGGTGGTGGTCGTCCTGCACGATCTGGGGCTCGCGGCGGCCTACGCGCACCGGGTGGCGGTCCTGCGCGCCGGGCGGGTCGCGGCGGACGGCCCGCCCGCGGAGATCTTCTCCGAGCGGCTGCTGTCCGAGGTGTACGACCAGCCGGTGGAGGTGCTCCCGCATCCGCGCACCGGGGCGGTCCTCGTGACCCCGCGACGGGAGCCTTGACCGGTTCTTGACTCCCCCGTGGGGCCCGTTTTTAGCCCCCTTGACCAGCGCATACACCTACGCCGTTCATGAGAGCTGAATCACCGTACGACCGGGTATCAGAAAGGTAAGGCTCCGATAAGTTAGGCCCGCCTAACTCCCGCCAGTTTGATGGAGCCTGTATGCGTGCCGCCGGACTCACGTTCGCCGTTACCGCCGCCGCCACCGTGGCCGCCCTGACCGCCGTCACCGGCTGCACCGAGAAGGGCGGTTCGGGCGACGACGGCAATGTCATCAACGTGACCGCCACGGACGACGCGTGCGAGGTGTCCACGCACGAGGTCCCGGCCGGGCACATAGAGCTGGCCGTGGAGAACAAGGGCTCCAAGGTCAACGAGGTGTACATCCTCTTCCCCGACGACCGGGTGGTCACCGAGCGCGAGAACATCGGCCCCGGCACCACCCAGCGGGTCACCGCCGAGGTGAAGGCAGGTGAGTACCAGATCGCCTGCAAGCCCGGTATGCAGGGCGACGGCATCCGCCAGGACCTCACCGTCACCGGCGGCGCGGTCGCCGAGCGGGACCCGCGGCTGGACGCGGCGGTCGCCGCCTACCGGCTGTACGTCCAGACCCAGGCCGACGAGACCCTGCCGCTCGCGCAGACCTTCGCGGACGCGGTCGAGGCCGGGGACGTGACGGCCGCGAAGACGGCGTACGCCACCTCCCGGATCGGCTGGGAGCGCACCGAGCCGGTCGCCGAGTCGTTCGGCGACATCGACCCCAAGGTCGATCTGCGCGAGGACGGCCTGGAGGCCGGCCAGGACCCGGAGACCGACTGGACCGGCTGGCACCGCCTGGAGCGCTCGCTGTGGCAGGACGGCAAGCTCACCGACCACGACAAGCAGCTCGCCGACCAGCTGATCACCGATCTCACCGACTGGCAGAACCGGGTCGGCAAGGCCGAGATCACCCCGACCTCCATGGCCAACGGCGCCAAGGAACTCCTGGACGAGGTCGCCACCGGCAAGGTCACCGGCGAGGAGGAGCGCTACTCGCACACCGACCTGGTCGATTTCAAGGCCAATGTGGAGGGCGCCCAGAAGTCGTACGAACTGCTCAAGCCGGTCGCCCAGGAGAACGACCCGGAGCTGGTCACCGAGCTGGACAAGCAGTTCGCCGCGCTGAACACCCTGCTGGACGACTACCGCGACGACCCGTCCTCGTACGACTTCGTCTCCTACGACACGGTCGGCGACGCCGATCGCAAGGAGCTGTCGGACGCGGTGAACGCGCTCGCGGAGCCGCTGTCGAAGCTGGCCGCCGCGGTCGTGGTGAAGTAGGGGCGGGCCGATGACCGACACCCCGGAACGCCGTCCGTCCCGGCGGGCGCTGATCGGCTGGGGCGGGGCCGGGCTCGCGCTCGGCGCCGCCGGAGCGGGCGGCACGGTCGCGCTGGCCCGCACGGGCGGCGCAGCCCCCGATCCGGCCGGCGGGGCCGTCGCCTTCCACGGCGCCCACCAGGCGGGGATCGCCACGCCCGTGCAGGACCGGCTGCACTTCGCCGCGTTCGACGTGACCACCGACGACCGGGCCGCGCTCGTCACGCTGCTCAAGGACTGGACGGCCGCGGCCCGGCGGATGACCGCGGGTCAGCCGGTCGGCGAGGGCGGGTACGGGGGGCTGCCCGAGGCGCCGCCCGACGACACCGGCGAGGCGCTCGGCCTCCCGCCCTCACGGCTGACCCTGACCATCGGCTTCGGGCCGTCCCTGTTCGGGCGGTTCGACCTGGCGGGCGCCCGGCCGGACGCGCTCGTGGACCTGCCGAAGTTCGCGGGCGACAGCCTCGACCCGGACCGCAGCGGCGGCGATCTGTGCGTGCAGGCGTGCGCCGACGATCCGCAGGTGGCCGTGCACGCCATCCGCAATCTCGCCCGGATCGGCTTCGGCAAGGTCGTCGTGCGCTGGTCGCAGCTCGGCTTCGGCAAGACGTCCTCGACCACGCCCGACGAACAGACCCCGCGCAACCTCATGGGTTTCAAGGACGGCACCCGCAACATCGCGGGCACGGAGACGGACCGGCTGGAGAAGTTCGTGTGGGTGGGCGAGCCGGACGGGCCCGCCTGGATGACCGGCGGCTCCTATCTCGTCGCCCGGCGCATCCGGATGCACATCGAGACCTGGGACCGCGCCCCGCTCCAGGAGCAGGAGGACATCATCGGCCGCGACAAGGGCGAGGGCGCCCCGGTCGGCAAGGCCAGGGAACGCGACGAGCCGTTCCTGGAGGCGATGCTGCCCACCGCGCATGTGCGCCTCGCCCACCCCGACTCCAACGACGGGGCGACGCTGCTGCGCCGCGGCTACTCCTTCACCGACGGCACCGACGGCCTCGGACGGCTCGACGCGGGCCTGTTCTTCCTCGCCTACCAGCGCGATCCGCGCACCGGATTCATCCCGGTCCAGCGCAATCTGGCGACCGACGCGCTCAACGAGTATCTCCAGCACGTGGGTTCGGCGGTCTTCGCGATCCCGCCGGGGGTGCGTGACGCGGACGACTGGTGGGGCAGCGCGCTGTTCACGGAGCCGTCACAGTCATCGGAGTCATCGAAGTCGTCGGAGTCATCGGAGTCATCGGAGTCGTCTGATTCCCCCAAGTCGTCGGCATCCCCCGGGAAGGCATAACCGTGTTCTCCAACTACCTGATCGGTCTGCGCGAGGGGCTGGAGGCCAGTCTCGTCGTCTGCATCCTCATCGCCTATCTGGTGAAGACGGACCGCAGGGACGCGCTCAAGCCGGTGTGGACCGGCATCGCCGTCGCGGTCGCCCTCGCGCTGGGCTTCGGGTGCGCGCTCGAATTCGGCTCCCAGGAGCTGACGTTCGAGGCGCAGGAGGCGCTCGGCGGCACGCTGTCGGTCCTCGCCGTGGTCCTGGTGACCTGGATGGTGTTCTGGATGCGGCGCACCGCCCGGCATCTGCGCTCGGAGCTGCACGGCAAGCTGGACGCGGCCCTGGCGATGGGCACCGGCGCGCTGGTCGCCACCGCGGCGCTCGCGGTGGGCCGCGAGGGCCTGGAGACGGCCCTGTTCGTGTGGGCGTCGGTGCGCGCGGCCGGTGACGGCACGCCCCGTCCGCTGATCGGGGTGGCGCTCGGCATCGCCACGGCGGTGGTGCTGGGCTGGCTGTTCTACCGGGGGGCGCTGCGCATCAACCTCGCCAAGTTCTTCACCTGGACCGGCGCGATGCTGGTCGTGGTGGCGGCGGGGGTACTGGCGTACGGCTTCCACGACCTCCAGGAGGCCGACTGGCTGCCCGGCCTCACCGACAAGGCGTTCGACATCTCCGGCACGATCCCGCCGGACAGCTGGTACGGGACGCTGCTGAAGGGCGTGTTCAACTTCCAGCCCGACCCGACCGTCCTCCAGGTCACGGTGTGGCTGCTGTACCTGGTCCCGACGCTCGCGTTCTTCTTCGCCCCGGTAGGGTTCGCCTCCGGGAAGGGGAGGGTGAAGTCAGCCGATGAGCAGGGATCGCGGCCCGCGAACGCCGCGCAGTCGCCGCAGGATTGACCGCAGGACGCTGCTGGCGGCCTCCGTGACCGCTTTGTCGCTGACGGCGAGCGGATGCGTGGTGGTGCACGGCGAGCGCGAGGTGGTGCCCGCGACGACCGAGGCGGAGGCCGCGCAGGCGCTGAAGGAGTTCACGGCCGCGTACAACGCGGCCGACAAGGCGTACGACACGTCGCTGGACGCCGGTCATGTCACCGGCGCCCTCGCGGACATCGACGCGGCCCGGCTGACGGCGGGCCGGGCGGGCAGTCCGCAGGGCAACCCGGACCACGCGCCGCTGACGCTGTCCGATGCGCGGTTCACCATCCCGAAGAAGGCGGGCTGGCCGCGCTGGTTCCTGGCCGACGCGCAGGGCAACAAGGGCGGGGAGAGCCGCTGGCTGTTCGTGTTCACCCGCGACGGCCTGGACCAGCCCTGGGAGGCGGCGTTCCTGACCCTGGTCGCGCCGGGCGAGGTGCCCGCGTTCAAGGAGGACGCGGACGGCTGGGCCGAACCGGTCCCGGCCGACTCGGCCGAACTGGCCGTACCGCCGGAGGACCTGAGCCAGGACTACGCCACCTACCTCAAGGACGGCGGCGACACCTTCGCGGCGGGCCCGCACACCACCGGCTGGCGCGAGCAGCGGGCGCAGAACGCGACCCGGCCCGGCCTGGCGACCCAGTACATCGACGAGCCGGTGGGCGGCGGCGACTACGAGCCGCTCGCGCTGCGCACGGCGGACGGGGGCGCGCTGGTGTTCTTCGCCACTCGCCACTTCGAGAAGCAGACCGCCCACACCGGCTCCTCGGTCCCCACCCCGGACGAAGCCGTCCTGGCCCTCACCAAGGGTGAGATCAAGCAGTCCCTGACGATGGAGTTCGTCTCCAACGAGGTGGTCCTGACCCCGCCACGAGGCAGCGGCGACCAGCAGGTGACGATCCTGGGGCGCGTCCAGGGGCTGACTTCGGCGCAGGGAGAGTAGGGGAAGTAGGGGGAAATAGAGGGAATCAGAGGGTTCAGCGGTGCAGGGGCCAGGCCGCCGACGGGTGGTCCGGGCCGGACAGGTCGGGGTGGCGGGCGCCGGCGTCGGTGAGGTGTTCCAGAAGGGTCAGCGGGTCGGGCAGCGGGTGTTCGGGGCCGCGGATCCAGCGGACCTCGTGGCCGTCGCCGAGCAGCCGGGCCGGGGGGACCAGGACGTAGGAGCCTCGGCAGTGCCAGCGCAGGCCGGGGTGCTCGTCCCGGGTCTCGGGGTGGCTGTCCAGCTCACAGGGCCACCACTCGTCCTCGTCCTCTGGGGTGCCCCGGGTGAGGGTGAAGAACATCATCCGGCCCTCGTCGCTCTCGGCGACCGGGCCGACGTCGATGCCCGCGGCCAGCAGCCCCGCCAGCGCCTCGCGCCCGGCCTGGAGCGGCACGTCCAGCACGTCGTGCACCATGCCGGTCGCGGTGATGAAATTGGCCTGCGGCTGGTGGCGGGCCCAGCGCTCGACCTGGGCGTGGTCGGTGGTG
This sequence comes from Streptomyces sp. NPDC056734, assembly GCF_042790455.1. NCBI lineage: Bacteria > Bacillati > Actinomycetota > Actinomycetes > Kitasatosporales > Streptomycetaceae > Streptomyces > Streptomyces sp. NPDC056734. The sequence continues at coordinate 194,106 of NZ_JBHTZD010000010.1, read as the reverse complement.
GACTGGGTCTGCCACGCGAATGACACCGGGTGCCGCGCGGGGGTGGGACAGCCGACCCGGTCGCAGGAGCAGCGGTAGCCGGGGGCTGGGTGCGCGGCGGGGGCCAGCGGCAGTCCCGCGGCGGCGGCGGCGAGCAGCAGCGATTCCCGTCCGCCGTCGTCGGCGGCGGTCCCCTTCGGGCGGCGTTTGTGCAGCCACTGGGCGAGTTTGCCCTGCCGGCCGGTACGGCCGCCGAACTCCGCGCTCATCTATCCCCTCACCCTCGCCGTTGTGCGGACAGCATGCCCTATGGTCCCACCATCGTGCGCTCCGGGGGTGCGGAGCAGACATCCGGGGTGCATCGGATGTGGGTGGCATCGGGTGCCTTGCCGGGATTTACGGGGCGGTGCGCGGGGCGCTGTCCGGCGGCCGGGGCGCTTCCTGGCGGGGCGCGAGTCCGTACAGTGCGTAGTCGACCAGAGTGTCCGTGTAGTCGTAGGAGATGGGCGCGGTGTGCTGGAGCCAGCGTTGGGCGAGCGGGGAGACGAACAGCTCCAGGGCGATCCGGGGATCGAGGTCGGGGCGTACGTCACCGGCGCGCTGGGCGGCGCGCAGGCGCTGGACGTAGAGCTGGATCGAGGGTTCGAGGAGCCTGGCAACGACCTCGCGGCCGACCGCGGCGTCGGCGATGCCCTCGGCGGCCAAGGCGCGGGAGGGGACCTCGAAGCGGGGGTCGAGCAGTTCGTCGACGGTGGCGCGCAGGACGAGTTTCAGGTCGGCGGCGAGGTCGCCGGTGTCGGGGAGGGCATAGTTACCGGGGACGGCACCGGCCTGGCCGGCGGCTTGATCGGCGGTCTGCCCCGCGGCCTGGTCGGCGAGGTCGAGGTACGCCTCCATCAGGACGTCGGCCTTCGAGGACCACCAGCGGTAGATGGTCTGCTTGCCGACTCCGGCGCGGGCGGCGATGCCCTCGATGGTGGTCCTGGCGTATCCGGCCTCGGTGACCAGTTCGAGGGCGGCGGCGTAGATCGCTCGGCGGGACTTCTCGCTGCGGCGGGAGGCGTCGGGGGTGGGCTTGGTGGCTGCCATGGCCTGAATTTATCAGGTTGACAAGACGCAGCGTCTCGCGAATGCTGAAGACGCGAAAAAGGCGAGACGAAGCGTCTCGCTCATGACGGAGAAAGAGAGAGTGGCCCCATGAGTCGTAACTCGGGAAACATGCTCGGAGTCGGCGGCACCCGGTCCCACCTGGGCCGCTCGGCCCTGCGCGGCCGTAAGTCCGGCGCCCCGGTAGGCAGCGGCCTGGACGCCCAGGCCCAGAAACGCGAACTGCTGCGCAAGCTGAAGGAGAAGCAGCAGGAAGGCCCGGCGGACGAGGCGGGCGAGAAGGGCCAGGGAGGCCAGGAGGGCCTGGCGGGCCAGGGAGGCCAGGAGGGCCACGAAGGAGAGCCCGCCGATTCATAGCCCCCCGCCCCGACTCCCCCCTCCCACTCCTCCAATCCCACCCCCATCCCCCTACTCCCCCTACTCCCCCTACTCCCCCGCCACCACCTGCCCCTCCTCGAACAGCGCCCCTTGCTCCCCCTCCATCTCGCGCCGCAGCCGCCCGGTGCGCAGGCCGATCACCGCGGCTGTGGCCGCCGCCGTGAGGCCGAGGGCGGCCGGGACCATCCAGCCGCGGTCCAGGGTGTGGCCGAGGGCATGATCCAGGGAGAGCCTGCCGGGTCCGGACACGGCGAGGCCGGTGGCGGCCAGGCCGAGGGCGGCGGCGTACTCATAGCCGCCGTCCTGGACGAAGAAGCCGTTCGGGGCGTGCACGGCCGCCGCACCCGCCATCGCCCCGGCCGCCGCCGCACCGGCCGCCGGGGTCGCCAGTCCCAGCGCCAGCAGCACCCCGCCGCCCGCCTCCGCGAGGCCCGCGGCGGTCGCGCTCGGCAGGCCGGGCCGGAAGCCGACGGACTCCATGAACCGGCCGGTCCCCTCGATGCCGTGCCCTCCGAACCAGCCGAACAGCTTCTGCGCGCCGTGCGCCGCGAGCATCCCGCCGGTGGACAGCCGGAGCAGCAGCAGGCCCAGATCACGTCGGTCGTAGCAGGTCACGGCGGCTCCCGGTGAGTACGGATCTGTAGCGCGATATCCCGATATCCGTCCACCGTGGCATCGGGACCGACGGGCCGCCCCGCCCCGGCGGCCGTTCGGGTGGCGAGGGCCGGGGGGCGGTGTGAGGCTGGCCGGTATGACGATTCAGACCGCCAGGCTCAGTGATCCGGCCGTCCGTGCGTTCGTCGCCGCCGTGAACGCCCATGACCGGGACGCCCTCATGGCGCTGCTCACCCCCGACGCGACGATGGCGGACGACGGTTCCGACCGGGACCTGGACGACTGGATCGACCGGGAGATCTTCTCCTCCCACGGCCATCTGGAGGTCGAGTCGGACAACGGCCGCTCGCTCGTCGCGGGCTACCGCAACGACACGTGGGGCGAGATGCGTACCCGCTGGAGCTTCGTCGTCGAACCGGACGGCCATATCTCACGCTTCGAGACGGGCCAGGCCTGAGAGACCGGAGCGAGCGGAGAGACCCGAGGCGGCCGATGGAGCCGCGGAGAGACCAGAGCCGACGAGTTGGCGCGGCCGTCCCGCGAACCGGTGCGCACCTCGCGGTCCCTCGCGAGGTCCACCCCCTTCCGGGCGCGGGACGGCCGCCTCCCCCCTCGGAGCGGGCTGCGGATGACGCCCTCTTGGGGCCGACTACGGAAGCCCGGTCCCCCAAGTGTGAAGCTCTGGTGGAGACGAGTTGAGCATAAGCGCGTCACCGGCCGCAATAGCCCGGACTGAATGACTCCACTTGTGCAGCTTGTGAAGGGCGTGAGTCGGAGAAGGCAGTTGACAGCCATTCAGGCCGGAAAAGGATCGTCCGCCTTGCGGGTCGCCACCGGCTCAGCCCGGTTCATCGAGGTCAGTGCCCGGAAGTGGCGGCGGGCCACCGCGCTCTCGCCGAGGAGCAGGGTTCGCGGGGCGTAGGCCGGGGGCGGGAGGCTGCCGGTTTCCAGGGCGGGGAGGTAGTTCCACCGCACGGCGGGATGCGCGGAGTGCGCGTAGTGGTAGAGGTCGCCGTACGGCAGCCACGTCCCGCGTGCGAGGAGGGCGAGGACCGGCCGGCGCGGGTACAGGCGCAGGCAGCGGCCCGCTTCCACGGCGGCGGGCGGTCCGGCCACCGGGTCCGCGTCCCACCAGCGGTGCTCCACGAGCAGGGACATCCAGGCGAATTGCGGATACAGCAGCAGACGCGGCACGGCGTACGCGAACAGCGCGGCCTGCCAGCCGAGGGCGGCGGCGACGGCCACGGGCGGCGCCAGGAACCCGGCGAGGCGCCACCACGCCCCGGCGCGCAGGTTGCCGCCGATGCCCCGCACGGTCGCGGCCAGGCCGGTGGGTGTGAGGGGGAACACGAGGCCGAGGAGGAAACGCCGCCCGCTGACCCCGGCGCGCAGTCCGGCGTCGTGCAGTTCCCGCAGGTTGGGATCGGCCCCGGGGACCGTCGCGTTCGGGTGGTGCTCGCGCACATGCCGTCTGCGGCGGACCGGGACGGGCACGAGCCCGAGCGGGACATGGACGGCCACCTCCGCGAGAACCAGGCCCCATGTGCCCCCGCGCGTCAGCACCCCGTGCACGGCGAAGTGGCTGACCTCCTGCAAGTGCCGGAACTTGACGCCGACAGCGAGGGCGGCCACGGCCCAGCCGACCGGACCGCCCCGACCGGCGACGAGGAACCAGCCCGCCAACTCGACCCAGTGGCCGAGCAGAAGCAGCACCGGTGTGATGTCGTTGGCACGCCTGCGTTGAAGTGCTCTGATGTCCCGCAGCATCGCTGCCGGGGCGCGGCCCCGCCGGGGACTGAACCACCAGCGGTCCGCCTGACGTAAGGCGATGCCCGCCGAGATGACCGCCACGAACTCCAGATACATGACCACGTACGGCCCCTCCGTGTCTCCGTGCCGGACGGTGACCGGGGCCGCGGCGCGGCGCGATCCTCAGAGGGCCGAAGGGCTCTTCATGGTCATCTCGATCCCGGCTTCCTCAAGTTCCTTGAGATTGTCGCTGTTCAGCGCGGCGAATGCCTCGACTTCACCGAGAAACGCGTCGCCCTGGTACTCCACGGGACCATCGCCGAGGAGGGCGGCCGGGTCGAGTTCGGCGGCGTAGACCTTGGTGGCGTTGCCTTCCAGAACGGGACGCCACCGCTCGCCGTCCGTCTTCATCCAGGAGCGCGCGACACCGCCGGGATTGCGGACGACCACCGGCCGGTCCGGCTCCACCCGGCCGAGACGGGAGAGCACCGCGCGGGAGGCCGCGACGCCCGAGCCGCACGACGGCGTGAGACCCGCGCCGCGCTCGAAGGTCCGGATGAACACCTCGGCCTCGGTCAGCGGGCGCACGAAGGACACGTTCGCCCCGATGGGGAAGGCGCCCGGGGTGTTCGCGACGCGGCTGCCGGTGGCGACCAGCTCCGCCTCGTTGTACGTGTCATCCAGGACCGTGACGAGGTGGGAGTTGGGCACGGCGACGGCGCTGACATGCCGGGCCGCATGGTATGCGGTGAGTTGCCGGTCCACGAACGGCCACTCGGCATCGGCGACGATCGGTTCGGCCGGTGTGAAGTCGACCGGGGGAAGCTCCACGGAGACCTGGCGCACCCCGTGGGAGGTGGTCTCCGCCGCGCTGACGGTGAACGCGTGCGGCCCGGTGTGCAGCACGACCCGCTCGGCCTGGTGGCGGTCGAGCAGCAGCCGTCCCGCGCCGCGCATGCCGTTGCCGCACAGCAGCGAGGGCGAGCCGTCAGGGTTGTGGAAGAAGGCCTCGGCGGTCCCGTCACCGTTGTCGGCGATGAAGTACACGCCGTCGCCGCCGAGCCCCGTACGCCGGTCGCACAGCTTCCGCACGGCACGTGCCACGTCCGCTTCGGCGAAGTGGTCTGTGGGGGCGCCGTCGATCACGAAGATGTCGTTGAGGCTGCCGTGCGTCTTGATGAGGGAGAGAGCCATCGTCTTCCGTCCGTCGTACTGCCGGCCCTCCCGCGACCGGGACCAGCCTGATCACGCCCAGTCTAGGCGGTGCGCACAGATTATCGACGCAGGCGAAGGCCCACCCGGCTGTCGCCTCCGCCTCACCCTTCAGAGCCGGTCTACGGTGGCCCGCACCGCGGCCTCGTCCCACTCCCCGGCGGTGAGCATCGGGCGCACCCGGGTCTCGTACGTGCTCAGCGCGAACGGCGCCGAGTGGGAGCCGTGGCCCCAGAGGGACTCGTAGCGCCCCGCCCACCGCTCGACCGACTTGAAGTACACCGAGGAGCGACCGCGAAGGTACTCGGCGTCGCCCTGCTCCTCCTCGACGAGCACGGCGGCGTGGGAGACGACGACGAAGTCGATCGCCTGATCGGCCCGGAGCCGGTCACGCACGGCCAGCGCGCACTGCACGCCCAGGGACCGGTGGTGATCGATGAGCTGGAGCAGCGAGCGCCCGAAATCCTCCTTCACGAGATCCACGGTCCAGCAGATGAAGAGCCGCTGGATACTGCCGCCCGCCTCGATCAGCTGCCGGTTCACGGAGAGGTACTCGCGGCGCGCGGTGAGTAGGTTCGGGCTGGTCGTCAGGTCGGCGGCGAGCACGCGCTGCGGCTGCGCACCGGAGCTGATCAGCACCCTGAAGAGCAGGACCGACAGGCGCGGCACCTCGGACGCGTACACCTGGAGGTGCCCGTCGGCGATCTCACCGAAGTTCGCGACGAGGTCTCTTTCCAGCTGGTTACGGATCAGGGCGAAGTAGCGTGCGTCCGCCATGTCTCGGTCGTTGGCCCGGCGCAACTGGATGTAGATACGACGTAACCACATGTGGTTGACGATCATCAGTAACAGCAGCGCGGTTTCGGCGGCCAGCACGATGTTCGTCAGGTTCTTCTGCTGCATGACCCAGGCGACCACGGGGATCACCAGGCCGACGATCCCGATCAAGGCGTTGAGCGCCTGGGAGGAGAGCGCTTCCGCGATCCGCGTGCCGGTGTCACGACGCGGTGGTGTCGACATGTATGGATTTCCCCTCGCCCCAACTCTCCGCATGGCCGTGACCATGATCCCGGGTGCGGACAGTCGGGGCAAGGGAGCCTGTGCGCCGCGCGGCCTCGGCTCTGTGGCGTCCGTCGGCGACGGCGATGCCGTCCCGCTCAACCCCGCCCGACGAACGGCATCCCCGTCGCCAGCACGGTCACGAACTGCATGTTCGCCTCCAGTGGCAGTTCCGCCATGTGCCGTACGGTCCTGGCGACATCGGCGGAGTCCATCACCGGCTCCTGCGCCACCGAGCCGTCGGCCTGGAGGACCCCGGACTGCATGCGTGCGGTCATGTCGGTGGCCGCGTTGCCGATGTCGATCTGGCCGACGGCGATGTCGTACGGACGGCCGTCCAGGGAGAGGGACTTGGTGAGGCCGGTCAGCGCGTGTTTGGTGGCGGTGTAGGCGACCGAGCGGGGGCGCGGGGTGTGGGCGCTGATCGAGCCGTTGTTGATGATCCGGCCGCCCCGCGGGTCCTGCTCCTTCATCTGCCGGTAGGCCGCCTGGGCGCACAGGAACGCCCCGTTGAGGTTGGTGTCCACGACGTGCCGCCAGGCGTCGTAGGACAGTTCCTCGACCGGCACCCCGCCGGGCCCGAACGTGCCGGCGTTGTTGAACAGCAGGTCCAGCCGCCCGTACCGGCCGATGGTCGCGGAGAACAGCGCGGCCACGTCCTCGTGCCGGGCCACATCCGTGCGGACGACGAGCGAGTCGGCGTCCGGGACCAGTGCCGCCGTCGCCTCCAGGGTCTCGGGGCGGCGGCCCGCCAGCGTCACCGCCCAGCCGGTGCGCAGCAGTTCGGCGGCGACCGCGCGGCCGATCCCGGAACCCGCGCCGGTCACGATCGCGATCCGAGGCCCGTCCGGTTGGGGGTGCTTCGCAGTTCCCATGGCATTCATGAGGCCGCAGGGTACGGGACCGGGTGCGGGTCGCTCCCGAACCCGGAACACGGGAACCCCGCCCGGCGTGGTGACCGGACGGGGTTCTAGGGAACAGAGGC
>NZ_JBHTZD010000010.1:44352-186924 GCF_042790455.1 Streptomyces sp. NPDC056734 | reverse complement strand
GGACTCAGCCGACGTCGGCGTTGCGGGCGAACGTCACCAGTCCGGCGAACGCTCCCGAGGAGAGTATGAGGACCGGGCTGCCAGCGTGCTTGCTGTCGCGCACAGGCACAACACCAGCGGCGGACGCGTACCCGGGGGCCCACTCGACGCAGTTACCCCCCTGCTGGCTGTACGACGACTTGGCCCACTGGGCTGCTGTCAGGTCAGCTTTCATGTTGGAGATCCTTCCGCTGGCGCCGATGAGGCCGCAGGATACGGGCCCTAGCGCGGGTCGCTCCCGACCCTGGAACGCGGGAACCCCGCCCGGCGTGGTGACCGGACGGGGTTCTAGGGAACAGAGGGACTCAGCCGACGTCGGCGTTGCGGGCGAACGTCACCAGTCCGGCGAACGCTCCGGTCGAGAGCATCAGGACCGGACCGTCAGCGCGCTTGCTGTCCCGGACGGGGACGACGCCGGTGGCGGTCACGTTTTCGGGGGCCCACTCGATGCACTGGCCCCCGCCACCGCTGTAGGAAGACTTGACCCAGTTGAGAGGCTCGCTCATCACAAGGTGCCCTTTCGTACCTGATCAATCATGGCTACGGAACCCGCCTGCGGAAGCGCGTGCTTCTGCATTTGATGGTAGGCCGTCAAGAGTGGCAACACGGAACTGGTTTCCCGGTCCAGGTGCCCCCGGGTGGCGGACTCCGCGTAGGACATGAGAGATCGGTCGGGCAGGGTCAGCACGGTTATCGGCAGGCTGAACGGACGACGAACGCCCATGGAGAAGTCCGCGACTTGAAGGGTGGCGTTCGGCTGTTCGGCGAACGCGATCAGCCGCGCCATCTGGGCCTCCATCACGGAGGTGTTCCCGACCGGTCGTCGGATGCAGCCTTCGTCCAGCACGATGTGGACCAACGGCGGGGGGTTGCGAGCGATCATCGCTTGCCGTTCTGCCAGGAACGAGACCCGCTCCTGCGCTTGGTCCGTGGTGATCGCTCCCCGCTCGACATGTCCTGCCTCGATCGCCGCGGCGTAGGCCGGGGTCTGAAGCAGTCCAGGGACGACACCCACTTCGTACACCCTGATCTCTGCCGCCCGGCCCTCGTAGCCCACGTACTCGGGGAACCCCTCCAGCAGGCTTCCGTGGTGGATCTCGCGCCAGGCACGTTCGAATGTGTCCGCTGCACCTTCGAGGCCGAACACCGCGTCCGCACTGCGCGAAAAACGCAAACTAGGCATCTTGCGACCAGTTTCCACGGCTGAGATATGTCCGCAGGAGTACTTCATCAGGGCGGACAGATCTTCCTGCTTCCAGCCGTGTGCCACACGTGCACTGCGTAAACGCGCGCCGAAGGCCGCCTGTGGAGAAGCGTCGGGGTTCAACTCCTTGCGGTTCAACCGGGACTCCCAACTTTTCTTGCTGCATTGCCACGTTGATCGGCTCTCGACTCTAGCCCACGCTGGCTCCACCCGGTAGTGGAACCGCTACGGAGAGGAGTGGTCCGCGTGGACAACAGCGATGTGGGCGAAGTGGGCACCCTGCCAAGGGTGTTGGGCTCGTGGGTTCGGGACGCGGTGAGGCGTGTGCGTCTGGTCTTCGGTCGGCGGTCGCGGTCGTTACCGCCGGAGGCATGGGACGGCGCGCTGCACGCAGGGCCGTACCTCCCGGTGTCCGAGGCGGCGCTGGAGCGGGAGCGGCAGCGGATCCGGGACTGGCAGGAGCAGGAGCGGCAGCGCTTGCTCGGGCTGGGGCTTGTCCTGGCGCTTCAGTGGCGGGCCGCTGACGGGCCGGTCGGTCCCATGTGCGGGGACGTCTCCACGCCCCGGGCTATGCCGGGAGGTGCGGCGTGGTCTCGCTGATCAAACAACCCCGGCCCCGGCCCCGGGTGTGTGGCGCCACCGCCATGATGCCCGTCGGTCTGATCGCGGCCATGTTCGCCTCGATCCACGACTCCAGCACCCCCGGCAACGTACGGCCGGTGCTCCGCTGCCAACTCCAAGAGCACTCCGGCGGACGCCACCACGACCTCGTCTGGGAACTGGACGACGCCGGTCAGGGCGAGGTGTGGGCCCAGTGGACGGACGGCCACCGCCCCGACACGTTCCTGGTCGTGCCCGACTGCAACACCCTGTCCGGTCCGACCCCCAAGGACGAGGCGTGCATCCTGTACGCCGGTCACCCCGGATGCCACACCTGGCAGTACACCGACCCCGAACACGAAGCCATCGAAAACAGCCCCGAGTTCCAGCGGGCCCTCTCCGACGTCCTCACGGCTGTCATCCAGCGCACCCCGGACGGCGAGGCCACCCGGTGAACGCCGGTACCCCGCCCGCCCCGGGCACCTCCCACCTGACCATCGAGACCTACCGGGTCCGGCCGGACGGTGAGCGCGTCGATCACACCCGGCGGCGGACCTACCGACCCGGCCCCGGCCCCCTCACCCTCGCCGACACCCTCCGCTGGCCCCCCTGCCACTGCCCCCGCTGCCGCACCGGCCACGCACCCCCCGGCACCCGGTAGCCGAACACCCCTCCGTCCGGACGAAGTACGGGAAATCCCGGGCGGAGGGTGCACACGCCCCCGGACCCGACCACGCGGGGCTAAACCGTCTCCCCCGGATACCGCACCCCCACCCCCTCCCGGACCCTGTCCAGCGTCCGCATCACCGCGAGGGTGCCCTCCAGGGGGACCATTGGGGACTCCCGCTCCCCGGCCCGCAGCGCGCGCATCACCTCGCGGGCCTCGTGTTTGAGGGTGCCCCGCGCGCCGTCGGCGGGGGCCGGTGTGAACTCCTCGGGGTCGCGGCCCGCGCGGTGGAGCACGAAGCGCTCGGGGTTGAAGAAGCCGCCGGGGACGTCGATGCGGCCCAGCGCGCCCGTGACCGACGCGTTCGTGCCGGTGGCGCCGACCAGGGAGCAGTGCAGCGCGGCCAGCGCCCCGCCGTCCCAGGTCAGTACCGCGCCCGTCTGGAGGTCCACGCCCTCGTCGGAGAGGACCGCGCTCGCCGTGACACCGTCCGGCTCGCCGAGCAGCAGGTGCGCGAAGGACACCGGGTACACGCCGAGGTCCAGCAGCGCGCCGCCGCCCTGGGCCGGGTCGCGCAGCCGGTGTGCGGGCGGGAAGGGGCCGGCCAGCCCGAAGTCGGCGTGCACCGAGCGCACCTCACCGACCGCCCCGTCGTCCACCAGCGCCTTCAGCCGCCGGATGAGCGGATTGCAGTACATCCACATGGCCTCCATCAGGAAGCGGTCGTGCTCGCGCGCCAGCGCGACCAGTTCCCAGGCCTCGCGCGCGTTCAGGGTGAACGCCTTCTCGCACAGCACGTTCCGCCCGGCCGCCAGGCACAGCCCGGCCGCCGCCCGGTGCGCCGCGTGCGGGGTGGCGACGTACACCACGTCGACGTCCTCGTCGGCGGCGAGCGCGCCCCAGTCGCCGTACGCCCGCGGGATGCCGAACCGTTCCGCGAACGCCTTCGCGGACCGAGTGGAGCGCGAGGCGACCGCCACCACCTCCGCGTCGGGGAGATCCACCAGGTCCGCCGTGAAGGACGCGGCGATCCCACCGGTCGCCAGAATCCCCCACCGCACGCCGTCAGCCGTCATCGCCGCCCGTCCTCACTCCCGCTCGCCCCGATCACATCCGGAAATCCCTACGAAGCGAAATCCCTACGAAGCTTCGCACGCTGTTCGAGCTGAGAGCATAGGGACGGGACGTCACACCCAGGGAGGGGAATCACCATGCCCGAAAGCCGGGCACATCCACCGGATCTCATACCGGCGACCGCGCCCGACCCGCGGTCGCCCGTCCGTGCCGCACGCCGTACCGGACTGCTGGTCACCCTGATCCTCGGCGGACTCACCGCCACGCCCCCGCTGGCCATGGACATGTACCTCCCGGCCCTCCCGGAGGTCACCCACGCGCTGCACGCGTCCGCCGCGACCGTGCAGCTCACCCTCACCGCCTGTCTGGCCGGCATGGCGTTCGGGCAGTTGGTCGTCGGCCCGATGAGCGACCGCTGGGGCCGCCGCCGCCCGCTCCTCATCGGCCTCGCGGTGTACGTCCTGGCGACGGCCCTGTGCGCGGTGGCGCCCAATGTGGAGACCCTCGTCGCCTTCCGGCTGGCCCAGGGACTCGCGGGCGCCGCCGGGATCGTCATCGCGCGGGCCGTCGTACGCGATCTGTACGACGGGGTGGAGATGGCCCGCTTCTTCTCCACCCTGATGCTGATCTCCGGCGTCGCCCCGATCATCGCCCCGCTGATCGGTGCGCAGGTCCTGCGGGCGACGGACTGGCGGGGCGTCTTCGTCGTCCTCGCGGTCGTCGGGGTGCTGCTCGCGCTGATCGTCTGGGCCGGACTGCCGGAGACCCTGCCGCCCGCCGGGCGGCACGCGGGCGGCGTCGGCGAGGCGCTGCGCGCGATGCGCACACTGCTCACCGACCTGCCCTTCACCGGCTACATGCTGACCGGCGGCTTCGCCTTCGCGTCGCTGTTCGCGTACGTCGCGGCCTCGCCGTTCGTGGTCCAGGAGATCTACGGCGCCTCCCCGCAGACCTACGGCCTGCTGTTCGGCGTGAACTCCATCGGCCTGGTGATCTGCGGGCAGATCAACGGACGGATCCTGATCGGTCGGGTGTCGCTGGAGCGGGTGCTGGGCGTGGGCCTCGGCATCGTCGTCCTGTCGTCGGCCGCGCTGCTGCTGATGACGACCGGCGTGTTCGGCGAGGTGGGGCTGGTGCCGGTCTCCGTCGGCCTGTTCGTGCTGATGTCGGCCATGGGCCTCGCGCTGCCCAACGCGCAGACCCTCGCCCTGACCCGCGTCAAGCACGCCGCCGGGTCCGCCTCAGCGCTGCTGGGTACGTCGTCCTTCCTCATCGGCGCGATCGCCTCGCCGCTGGTCGGGGTGGCCGGTGAGGACACCGCCGTCCCGATGGCCGTCGTCCAGTTGGCGGCAGCCCTGCTGGCGGTGGGCGCGTTCGCGGGTATGTGCGGCCCATGGAACCGCCGGGCACGCACGAGGCACGTGCGGGAGGAGAGCTGAGCGCACAGCGACTGCGCGACGGCACCCCCGAGCGGGCCGGGCTCGACCCGGGCGAACTCGCCCGGCTCGTGACCGAGGTACGCGCCCTGACCCGGGGCGAGCACCCCTGGGCACCCGGCGCGGTCGTGGTCGCCGGGCGCGGCCCCGTGGTCGCGGTACGGGAGGCCGCGGGCCTCGCGGTCCGCTACCGGGCGTACGACCCGAGGACGGGCACCGGCGTCGAACTCCCGCCGGACCGGCGGGTCCCCATGACCGTCGACACCCCCTTCGACGTGGCGTCCCTCACCAAGCTGTGCACCGCCGTCGCGGCCGTCCAGCAGATGGAACGGGGCACCCTCGGCGTCGACGCCCGGGTCGGCGCCTACCTCCCGGAGTTCCGGGCGGTCGCCCGGCGCGGGGTGACCGTGCGCCAGCTCCTCACCCACACTTCCGGGCTGCGCCCCGAGGCCCCCCTGTACGACTGCGCCGACGCCGCCGCCCGCCAGGCCCTGCTGCGCGCCGAGGTCCCGATGGGCGCGCCCGGCGTGTACCGCTACTCCGACCTCAACATGCTGCTCCTCCAGCAGATCCTGGAACGCGTCTCCGGCCACGGCCTCGCCACCCTTGTCCGGGACGGGATCACCCGCCCGCTCGGCATGACCGCCACCGGCTTCGGCCCCCGCCCCGGCGCGGCGGCCACCGAGGACCAGCGCCGCCCCTGGGCCAAGGCCGACCGGGGCATGCTGCGCGGCGAGGTCCACGACGAGAACGCCTGGGCGCTGGGCGGCGTCGCCGGTCACGCGGGCCTCTTCTCCACCGCCCGCGACCTCGCCATCCTGTCCCGCACCCTCCTCGCGGGCGGCGCGTACGGCCCCGCCCGCATCCTCGGCCCCGAGTTCGTCGCCCTCCTGCTCACCCCGCCCGGCCTCGGCTTCGCTTTCGACCAGCCCTGGTTCATGGGCGAACTCTCCGGCCACGGCGCCGCCGGTCACACCGGCTTCACCGGTACGTCCCTGGTCCTGGACCCGGCGACGGACACGTTCCTGATCCTCCTGGCCAACACCGTCCACCCCGTCCGCAGACCACCCGACAGCCGCCCGAGAGCGGCGGCGGGGACCCGGCTGGCTCGCGCTGTGCGGGGTGGATGAGGGGGCTCCTCCCGGACAGGAGCGGCGACGGGCGTCAGTGCTGGATCAGGCCCCCGACCGGGACCCCGGCGACATGGCCGGTCGCCGGGCGGCTCCGGGCCAGGGCCAGGCCGATGTCCACCAGCGACGACCGGCGCAGGCGGGCGACATCGGGGACCGGCGTCCAGACCGACTCGGCGATGTCGCCGTCCGGCTCGGGTCTCAGATGGCCGCCGGTGATCCGGACCTGGTAGAAGACGCCGACGTTCTGATGGTCGGGCAGGCCGGGCACCGCTCGCTCGGCCGCCGGGATCACCCGGGAGTCCACGCCCAGCAGACGTTCGACCACCGCGTCGCAGCCGGTCTCCTCGGCGACCTCCCGGATCACCGCGTCGAACGGGTCCTCCCCCTGCTCGACCCGGCCGCCCGGCAGCGTCCAGGTGCTCTCCCCCTTCGGCGGCACATGACGGGCGACCAGCACCCGCCCGCCCTCGACACACACGGCGTACGCCGCCAGCCGCACACTCATCCCCGCTCCCGCCACCGGTCCCCGCCACCATCCTCCGCCTGAGAGAATCGCACGGTGAATGCCCCCGAATCCGCCGCCGACTCCCTCCGCGCCGCGCTTGCCGGGCTGCTCGACGGGTTGCCGTCCAGGCAGGCCGCACAGGCAGTCGAGCGGCTGATCACCATGTACCGGGGGCGCACCCCGACCGACGCGCCGGTGCTGCGGGACCGGGCGGACGTGGCGGCCTACGCGGCCTACCGGATGCCGGCGACCTTCGCGGCGGTCAGCGCGGCCCTCGCGGCGTTCGCCGATGCCGTGCCCGGCTGGGCACCCCGTACGCATGTCGATGTGGGCGGCGGGACCGGCGCCGCGACCTGGGCGGTGAGCGCGACCTGGGACGGGACCCGGCCGGTCACCGTGCTGGACTGGGCCGAGCCCGCGCTGGCCCTCGGCCGGGAGCTGGCCGCCGCCCGCCCGGAGCTGCGCGACGCCCGCTGGCAGCGGGCCCGGATCGGGGCCGGGCCCGGTATCGAGGCCGCCGATCTGGTCACCGTCTCCTACGTGCTCGGCGAGCTGACCGAGGGCACCCGCGCCGGGCTGCTCGACGCCGCCGCCAGCGCCGCGCAGGCCGTGGTCGTCGTGGAACCCGGCACCCCCGACGGCTACACCCGCGTCCTCGCCGCCCGCGAACAGCTGATCGCGGCCGGGTTCCGGATCGCCGCGCCCTGTCCGCACAGCGCCGGATGCCCGATCGTGCCCGGCAGCGACTGGTGCCACTTCGCGGCCCGGGTCAGCCGCTCCTCCCTGCACCGCCAGGTCAAGGGCGGCTCACTGCCGTACGAGGACGAGAAGTTCTCCTACGTCGCCGCCACCCGCTTCCCCTTCACCCCGGCCCCCGCCCGCGTCGTGCGCAAGCCGCAGATCCGCAAGGGCCAGGTCCTGCTGGACCTCTGCGAGGCCGACGAACAGCTCCGCCGCACGACGGTGACCAAGCGCCACGGCGACCTCTACAAGGCCGCGCGGGACGCCGCTTGGGGCGATGCCTGGCCGCCGCCGTGCGACGAGGGGTAGCGCCCGGGAGACATGACAGGCTGCCGGGGCCATGACCGAACGGGTCGCCCAGGCGGCGATCGGCGCCACCGGTCACAACCCCCGCAAGGCCCTGGTCGCCCTGCGCTCCCTGGGCCCCGCCACCGAGCGGGCCTCCTGAGGCCGCCGGGGCCCGCCATCAGACAGGCACCGGCGTGACAGCCGTCGCCGCCGTCAGCCGTCCGCTCCGATGCAGCCCGTACAGCGCCGCCGCGCACCCCGCCCCGACCCCGCTCAGCACCAGCCACGGCAGTGCGGGCAGCCCGGCCGAGCGGGCCGCGTCCAGGGCGGCGCCCGTGGCGAGGTTCCCGGCGGTGATACCGATGCCGCACACGGTGTTGTAGAGGCCGTAGTGGGTGGCGACCAGCCGGTCCCCGGACAGCCGGACGATGGTGTCCATCTCGAACGGGTACGCGATCATCGTGCCGATCGCCAGCAGCAGCGCGGCCAGCGTCGGCGGCACCGCCGCGAGCAGCCACCGCCCGGCCCCCGGTCCCGGCACCGGCACGGCGGTGGCGAGCAGCAGCGGCAGGAAGGCAAGCCCCATCACCGCCGGCCCCCGCACGAGCGCCGCGCCGGGCGCGTACCGGGCCGCGCACCAGGCCGTCACCCTGGTCTGCCCGGCGATCGTGGCCAGCCCGGAGACGGCGAACAGCACCGCCACGGCCACCGTCCCGCCGGGCCCGTCCCCGCCGAGCCGCCGCACCTCCAGCGGCAGCGCGAGATAGACCTGGAAGGTCAGGACGTACGAGCCGGTCATCGCGGCGGCGAAGAGAAGGAAGGGCCGGTTGGCGAGGATCCCCCGCCACTGCGCGAGGACGCCCTCGGGCCCGCTCTCCTTCGCCGCTCCCCGGCGGGCGGGCAGCGCGCGGATCTGTACGGCGCTCAGCACCGCGAACACCGCCGCCGACACCAGGCAGGTGACCCGGAAACCGACGCCCGTCAGCACCATCCCGACCAGCGGGCCGAGCAGAATGCCCGCCTGGTAGAAGACGTTGAACAGGGCGAACGCCTCCACCCTGCGCTCTCCCGCCCCGGCCGCCAGATACGCCCGTACCGCCGGGTTGAACAGCGCCCCGGCCAGCCCGGTCGCCGCCGACGCGGCGAGCAGCGCGGGCAGCGAGTCGACCAGGCCGAGCGTGGCGAATCCGGCGGTCCGCAGCAGGCATCCGGCGACGATCAGCGGCTTGTACCCGAACCGGTCGGCGAGCGTCCCGCCGACCAGGAACATCCCCTGCTGGCTGAAGTTGCGCACCCCGAGCACGAGTCCGACGATCCAGCCCGCCAGGCCGAGGGTGCCGGAGAGATGGGCGGCCAGGTAGGGCATCAGCATGTAGAAGCCGAGGTTGATGGTGAACTGGTTCACCATCAGCAGCCGCACCGCGCGGTCGTGGGAACGGAACTGCCGGAGCGGGTCCCTCACCGGCCCGCCTCTCCCGCCCCGGGGGCGGCGGCCGTCCCCTCGGTCCCCTCCAGGGTGAGCGGATCGACCACCGCCGTGCAGCGCGTCCAGCGGGTGACCTCCTTCTCGCCGAGGCTGCCGATCAGTTCCGGTTCGGGCGCGGGCGGGGTGTCCAGCAGTCCGTGGGCGGCGCAGTAGTCGTCGTCGTAGACGGTGCTCAGATAGCGCTGCGGGCCGTCCGGGAAGACGGCCGCGATCCGGGTGTGCGCGGGCCTGGTGCGGGCCAGCCAGCCCGCCACCAGCGCGACCGCGCCGACGCTCCAGCCGCCGGTGGCGTAGTGCGCGGCGGCCAGCCTGCGGCAGCTCCACACGGCCTCGTGCGGGGCGACCCAGTGCACCTCGGCGAACTGCTCGTAGGCCACATTGCGCGGGTGGATGCTGGAGCCGAGGCCGCGCATCAGGCGGGGGCGGGCGGGCTGCCCGAAGAGGGTCGAGCCGGTGGTGTCCACGCCGACGACACTCAGCTCCGGGTGGAGCTGGCGCAGGACGCGCGCGACGCCCGCGGAGTGCCCGCCGGTGCCGACGCTGCACACCAGGACATCGATGTGGCCGATCCCGGCGGCGAGTTCGAGGGCCAGCGGGGTGTAGGCGGCGACGTTGTCGGGGTTGCCGTACTGGTCCGGGCACCAGGAGCCGGGGTGCCGGGCCAGCAGATGGGCGACGCGCTCGCGGCGGGCCTGCTGCCAGCCGCCCGTGGGGTGCGGGTCGGGCACGATGTCGACCTGGGCGCCGTACGCCGTCAGCAGCCGGGTCATGGAGGGCTCCAGGCCCGGGTCGGTGACGAGGGTGACGGGATGGCCGTACACCGTCCCGGCCAGGGCCAGGCCGAGGCCGAGGGTGCCGCTGGTGGACTCGATGATCCGGGCGCCGGGCCGCAACTCCCCCCGGGCGCGCGCCCGCTCCACCATGTACAGCGCGGGCCGGTCCTTGATGCCGCCGGGGTTGAACCCCTCCAGCTTGGCCCAGAACCCGCGCCCGGCCGGGTCGGGCGGCTCCGGCACCCACAGCAGCGGGGTGTTGCCCACCAGCCCGGACAGGGCCGACCGGCCCGGGAGGAGGGTGGTCGTGGTCGATGACTGCATGCCTGTGTCTTCGCTCTCGCTCGGTCGATGACGACGGTCGCCTGTGCGGTGTCATCTCGCGCCCCATGACGGCGGTTTGCGGCGGCTCGCCGCAACGGCGGCGTACGGCAGCGGGCAGCACGGATCGCCGTGCTGGTACGGGTACGGGTACGGGTACCGGTGCTCGTGTTGCTGCCGGTGCCGGTCATGGGTGCGCGGCGGCCGGGGGGTGGTCCGGCCGCGGGCGAGGGGCTAGATCCGCCAGCGCGAGGTGCGGGCGAGCGCCGTACGGCCCCGGCACCGCCCGCGGGCCGCCCGCCGGTGCCGGGGCGGTACGAGGGCGGCGGCCCCGGCGTCGCCGAGCAGCGCGAGGGCCAGCGCGCCGAAGGGCGGGCCCTCCGGGGACTGTTCGGTGGTGCGGACGGTGATGTCCGCGGCGCAGTGGTCGGCGTCGTGCGGGGTGTGCGGCGGGTGCGGGAGTTCGCCGGAGGGCGACGCCGAGGCGGCGGCGGGGACGGGAGGCGCCGCGTGCGCGCTGTCGTCGGGGAGCGTGTGCAGGACGGAACAGAGCGCGAGGGCCAGGACGAGCACGGCGCGGATTCCCGCCACCAGAGCCGCCCGAGCCGTCACCATGGCGCGATCCTAGCCCGCTGTGCACGGACGACTACCGAGCGTCCTCACAGTAACGGAAAGTCATACAATCACTCTTAGTCGTGAAAAGATTACCGACTGTCGCCGGGGGCACCTACGAGAAAGAGGAACTCGGGGTCTCGGGAAGGGGGTTGGTCGTCCGTGTTATTACGTCGGGTGGCCTACCCCGTGCTGCTGCTGACGACCGTCGCCACGGCCGTCGCGGTGCTTTCCTGGGACCTCGACCGCGCGCTCACGACCACGGTCTTCCAGTACGGCGTCATCGGCTACCTCGTGCTCCTGGAGCGACTCATCCCCTATGACCGCTCCTGGCACCCCAGCCGCGTCGAATGGGGCTGGTACGGCGTCTATTACGTGCTGACCGCACTCGGCAGCGTGACCGCGCAGTTCCTGGTGGTCGCGCTCGTCGGCGTCCTGTCACCGGCCCGCCCCGCGCTGCCGCTGGCCGCCGAGATCCCGCTCGCCCTGCTGGTGGGCTCGCTCGCCAGCTACTCGGTGCACCGCCTCGGCCACACCAACCGCTGGCTGTGGCGGCTGCACGGCGTCCACCACGTGCCGGAGAAGGTCAATGTCGCCAACAACGGCGTCAATCACGTCGTGGACGTGCTGGTCGCCCAGACCGGTGTGCAGCTGGCGCTGAGCCTGCTCGGGTTCTCGCAGGACGCCGTGTCCGCGGTCGGCCTCTTCGTCATCACCCAGGGCTACTTCATCCACGCCAACATCGATGTGCGCCTGGGCCGCCTCAACCACGTCCTGGCCGGGCCGGAACAGCACCGGCTGCACCACAGCACGGACCTGTCGGAGGCCGGCCACTACGGCTCGGACCTGGCGGTCTGGGACCGAATATTCGGCAGCTACACCTGGCATCCGGACCGGAAGCCGCGCGCCGTGGGTCTGAGCGACCCCGAGTCCTTCCCCAGGACCGAGGCCGTCCTCGCCAGTCACGTCCAGGCCTGGCGAGGCCCCGCGAGCTGACGCCGCGCCACGCCGGAGCCCGCTGACCGGCTCCGGACCCGCGGCTCACCCGGGATCCGCCGGATCCGTTCCGGACCTTGCCAGGCCCCCCGTACGGGACGCGGCAACCCACCATCCCCGCGCGCTCCGTACGAACCCTTCCGCCCGTCCGCGGTCGGTTCCCCCGCGGCCGGGCCGTCGCCCTGCCCTTACACCACCCCTGTTGGCGTGCCGCTCACGCCACGACACATCAAGGACTCGGCCATGTCGGACCCATGCAACGCCGTCCCCCACGACAAGATCGCGATCATCGGAATCGGCTGCCGGCTGCCCGGTGGCGCCTCTGACCACCGGACGTTCTGGCAGAACCTGATCGACGGCAAGGACTGCATCACCCCGACACCGAGAGACCGGTACGACATCACCACCCTCGCCAGCCAGGACAAGGGCAAGCCCGGCCGGCTGGTGGGCGGGCGCGGCGGATACATCGACGGGTTCGACGAGTTCGACCCGGCCTTCTTCGGCATCAGCCCCCGGGAGGCCGCCCACATGGACCCGCAGCAGCGCAAGCTGCTGGAGGTGGCCTGGGAGGCCCTGGAGGACGGCGGACAGAAGCCCGGCGAGCTGGCGGGCGCCGAAGTCGGCGTGTTCGTCGGCGCGTTCACCCTGGACTACAAGATCCTCCAGTTCGCCGACCTCGGCTTCGAGACCCTCGCCGCGCACACCGCGACCGGCACGATGATGACGATGGTGTCGAACCGGATCTCGTACTGCTTCGACTTCCGCGGCCCCAGCGTCTCCCTCGACACGGCGTGCAGTTCCTCGCTGGTGGCGGTGCATCTGGCCTGCCAGAGCCTGAGCCGCGGGGAGACCGGGCTCGCGCTCGCGGGCGGCACCCTGCTGCACATGGCGCCGCAGTACACCATCGCCGAGACCAAGGGCGGCTTCCTCTCCCCCGACGGCCGCTCGCGCACCTTCGACGCGTCGGCCGACGGCTATGTGCGGGCCGAGGGCGTGGGCCTGGTCGCCCTCAAGCGGCTCGACGACGCCGTGCGCGACGGCGACCCGATCCACGCCGTGATCATCGGCAGCGGCGTCAACCAGGACGGCCGTACCCAGGGCATCACCGTGCCCAGCGCGGACGCCCAGGTCACGCTGATCGAGCGGGTGTGCGCCGAGGCCGGTGTGGTGCCCGGCAGCCTCCAGTACGTGGAGGCGCACGGGACGTCGACGCCGGTCGGGGACCCCATCGAGGCCGGGGCGCTGGGCCGGGCGCTGGCCATCGGGCGCGAGCCCGGCGCCGCCTGCTACGTGGGCTCGGTCAAGACCAACATCGGGCACACCGAGTCGGCCGCCGGGATCGCCGGACTCATCAAGACCGCGCTCAGCCTCAAGCACCGCACGATCCCCCCGCACATCAACCTCGACCGGCTCAACCCCGCGATCGACCTCGCCACGCTGCCGTACGAGATCCCGACCCGCGCGATCGACTGGCCGGAGCACGACGGGCCCGCCCGCGCGGGCGTCAACTCCTTCGGGTTCGGCGGGACGAACGCGCATGTGCTGCTGGAGGCGGCGCCCTTGTCCGCGGAGGCGGAGGAGAAGGCGGAGGTGGAGGTGGCAGCGGTGGAGGCAGCGGCGGGGTCCTTTGCGGGGGCTGCCGTGGCC
The DNA here is from genome assembly GCF_042790455.1 of Streptomyces sp. NPDC056734. Taxonomy (NCBI): domain Bacteria; kingdom Bacillati; phylum Actinomycetota; class Actinomycetes; order Kitasatosporales; family Streptomycetaceae; genus Streptomyces; species Streptomyces sp. NPDC056734. The sequence goes on along the minus strand of NZ_JBHTZD010000010.1, from coordinate 173,402 downwards.
GAGGCGACCGCCGTACCGGCTGCATCCGCCGTGCCCGCCGGACCTGTCCCGCCCGCCTACTCCGTGCTTCCTCTGACGACCCGTGACCCGGAGCTGCTGGCGGAGGCCGCCGCCGGGATCCGGGACGAGATCGCGGGGGGTGCGGCGCTCGCCGATGTCGGGTACACCCTGGCCCGGCGCAGGCAGCACCTCGAAGCGCGGATGTGCGTGGTCCATGACTCGCCCGAGGCGCTGGCGGAGGCGCTCGGCGCCGCCGCGCGCGGGGCGGCCCATCCGCGGGTCGTGACCGGTCAGCGGCGGGAGGATCCGCGGCTGGTCTGGGTGTTCACCGGGATGGGCCCGCAGTGGTGGGCCATGGGCCGGGAGCTGTTCGCCACCGAGCCGGTCTACCGCGCGGCCGTCGAGCGCTGTGACCGGGAGATCCGGGAGCTGACCGGCTGGTCCCTGGTGGAGGAGCTGGCCGCCGACGAGGCCGACTCGAAGATGGCCGAGACCTGGCTGGCCCAGCCCGCCAACTTCGCCGTACAGGTGGGGCTCGCGGCGCTGTGGCGCTCCCGGGGGGTGCGGCCCGACGCGATCGTGGGGCACAGCACCGGTGAGGTCGCCGCCTTCCACGAGGCCGGGGTCTACACCCTGCGCGAGGCGGTCACGGTCGTCGTGCACCGCAGCCGGCTCCAGCAGAAGCTGGTGGGCACCGGGTCGATGCTCGCCGTGAGCCTGTCGGAGGAGGAGGCCCAGCGGCGGGTGGCACCGTACGCGGACCGGGTGTCGGTGGCCGCCGTGAACAGCCCGACGGCGATCACCCTGGCCGGGGACGAGGAGGCGCTCGCGGAGCTGGAGGAGGCGCTGCGGGCGGAGGGGGAGTTCGCCCGGTTCCTCAGCGTGCGGGTGCCGTACCACAGCCCGCGCATGGACCCGATCAAGGAGGAGCTGCTGTCGTCGCTGGCCGGGCTGGAGCCCGGGACGGCACGGGTGCCGCTGTATCTGACGGGCGGGCTCGCGGCGATGGCGCAGGGGCGGGCCGAGGGGCCCGAGCTGGACGCCGACTACTGGTGGCGCAATGTCCGGGACAGTGTGCGGTTCCGGGACGCGGTGGACCGGCTGGTGGACGACGGTTACGGGCTGTTCCTGGAGATCGGGCCGCACCCGGTGCTGGCGCACTCGATCGCCGAGTGCCTCGACGCGCGGGGAGCCGAGGGGCGCAGTCTGCCGTCGATCCGGCGTCAGGAGGGTGAGCGCGAGCGGTTCACGCTGTCCCTCGCGGCCCTGCACACCCTCGGTGTGGCCGTCGACTGGGCGGCGCTGCACCCGCGCGGCCGGACCGTGCCGCTGCCCCGCTACCCGTGGAGGCGCGACCGGCACTGGACCGAGCCGGCGCCGGTCGAGCAGATCCGGCTGGGGCACCGTGAACACCCGCTGCTGGGCCGCCGGATGGCGACCGCCGAGCCGGTCTGGGAGACGAAGCTCGACGTCGAGGCGCTGCCGTATCTGCGCGATCACCGCATTCAGGGCAACGCGCTGTTCCCGGCGGCCGGTTATGTGGAGATGGCGACGCAGGCGGTGCGGGCGATGACCGGCGGCGGACAGGCCGTGATCGCCGATGTCGAGCTGCGCAAGGCGCTGTTCCTGGCGGCCGGGTCCGAGGACGGCCCGGAGGGCTCCGGCGCGTCCGCCACCGTGCAGTTGTCCTTCTCCCCGCAGGACGCCGGGTTCACCGTGGCCACCGTGCACGCGGAGGAGGGCCGGGAGCCGTCGGTGCACGCGCGCGGTGTCGTGCGCACCGGGCAGCGCGCGGCGGGCCCCGGCCGGCTGGACCCCGACGCGGTACGTGCCCGGGGGCTGCGGCGGCTGGACGGCCCCGAGTGCTATGCCGCGCTCGCGGAGCTGGGGTATCACTACGGGCCGGCGTTCCAGGGCATCGAGGAGGTGTGGATCGGGCCCGGTGAGGCGCTGGCCCGGATCCGGCCACCGGAGCCGATCGGCGACGACGCGGCCGGACACCATATGCATCCGGTGCTCCTCGACTCCTGCTTCCAGGCCCTGCTGACCCCGCAGTTGCTGGCGGACGAGGGCGGTCCGGGGGGCATCCGGCTGCCGCTGTCGATCGCCGAGGTGCGGATGGCCGACGTCGGTGACCGCCCGATCTGGGCGCACGCCGTCGTCACCCGCGAGGCGGGCGGCGAACTGATCGGCGACATCGCCGTCCACGACGAGGAGGGCACCCCGCTCGGCCGGGTGAGCGGCTTCCGCGCGGCGGATGTCGAGCAGGCGTCGGCGGCGGTGAGTCTGAGCACGGTGGACTCCTGGCTGGCGGACGTCGGCTGGGTGGAGCTGCCCTGGGTGTCGGACGGCAGCGATGGGACGCCCGAGTTGCTCGGGACGGACGGGACGCTCGGGACGGACGGGACGCTCGGGACGCTCGGGACGGACAGCGCGAGCAGGGCACACGGCACGCATGGGCCGGGCAGGCCACACCGGCCGGACGGAAAGCACGGGCTGGACGGAGCGCGCCGGCCGGACGCACCACACGGGCCGGACCAGCCCCGCGAGCTGGACGCAACGGACCGGCTGAACGGAACGCACGGGCGGGACGCGACTCACGGGCCGGACGCAACAAACGGGCTGGTCCAGCCCCGCGAGCGGGACGGAACCCACCGGCCGAACGAAACACACGGGCCGCACGGAACCCACGGGCTCGACGCAACGTACAGGCCGGACGCAACCCACCAGCCGGACCAGCCCCACGCGCCGGACGCATCCCACCAGCCGAACGGAACCCACGGGCCGAACGGAACCCACGGGCGCGACGCAACGTACAGGCCGGACGCAACACACCGACCGGACCAGCCCCACGAGCCGGACGCAACCCACCAGCCGGACGGAACCCACCGGCCGAACGAGACACACGGGCCGCACGGATCGCACGGGCTCGACGGAACACACAGGCCGGACGGAACCCGCCAGCCGGACCAGCCCCACGTGCCCGTCGCCGCCCCCGCCTGTCTCCTCCTCGCCGACGCGCACGGGGTCGCGGACGCGATGGCCGCGCTGATCGCCGAGCGCGGTGGGCGCTGCCATCTGGTGCGCCCGGGGGGCGCCTACCGGCTGGCGGAGGATCGGCGGGAGTCGACGGTTCGGCCGGGGCACGCCGCCGATCTGGAGCGGCTGTTCGGTGATCTGGCGGCGGCGGGGACGGGCCCGTACGAGCAGGTCGTGCATCTGTGGAATCTGGATCTGCCCGCGCTGGACGCGACGGCGGGGGCCGGGGAGGTGCGGGAGATCTCCGGTGACTGCGGCTACTCGCTGATCGCGCTCGCGCAGGCGCTGCCGGGCGGCACGCGGCTGCACATCGTGACGCGGGGCAGTCAGGCCGTCGTACCGGAGGATGTGGTCGAGCCGCTGGGTGCGCCCGCGTGGGGGATCGGGCGGGTGCTGTGGCAGCAGGAGCTGACCGCGCGGCGGGGGAAGCTGATCGACCTCGACGCGGGGTGCCGGGACCGGCGGGCGGACGCCCGGGCGCTGCTGCGGGAGGTGCTGGCCGCCGATGGTGAGGACGAGGTCGCGGTGCGCGGGACGCGGCGGTTCGCCGGGCGGCTCGCGCCGGTCGAGGGGCTGACCCGGCCGTTGCCACTGCGGCTGCGGGCCGACGGGGCGTACCTGGTGACCGGTGCCTTCGGGGCGCTGGGGCGGCTGCTGTGCCGGGCGCTGGTCGGCTGGGGGGCGCGACGGCTGATCCTGGTCGGCCGGACCCGGCTGCCCGAGCGGGCGCTGTGGCGGGAGACCGACCCGCAGTCGCCGGCGGGCCGGGCCGTCGCGTTCGTACGGGAGCTGGAGGCGCTCGGGGCTCAGCCGGTGCTCGCGCCGCTCGATGTCGCCGACGAGGAGGCGCTGGCGGCCTGGCTGGCGGAGTACCGGCGGCTGGACTCGCCGCCGATCCGGGGCGTGTTCCATCTGGCGGGGCAGGTGCGGGACACGCTGCTGCCCGACATGGACCGGGAGACCTTCCAGGCCGTCCACGACCCGAAGGTGCTCGGCGCGTACGCCCTGCACCGGCAGCTGGCGGGTGAGCCGCTCGACCACTTCGTGCTGTTCTCCTCGATCGCCTCGCTGCTGACCACCGCCGGGCAGACCAACTACGCGGCGGGCAACGCCTTCCTGGACGCGCTGGCGCACCATCGCCGCGCGCGCGGGCTGCCCGGACTGAGCCTGGACTGGGGGCCGTGGGCGACCGGCATGATCGAGGAACTCGGGCTGATCGAGCACTACCGGGTCAGCCGCGGCATGAGTTCCCTGTCGCCGCAGGCCGGGATGGCCGTGCTGGAGCGGGTGATCGGGCAGGACCGGGCGCAGTTGCTGGTGGCCACGGTGGTGGACTGGCCGGTGTTCCTGGCCTGGTATCCGGCGCCGCCGCCGCTGGTCGGTGAGCTGGCCGCCGCCGCGGGCGGGCCGGGCGGCACGGCGGGCGAGCAGAGCGGTTTCCTCGACGCGTTCGGCGCGGCCGGGGAGGCGGAGCGGCGGGCGCTGGTGGCCGAGCGGTTCACGGCGGTCGTCGCGGGTGTGCTGCGGGTCGGTGCCGAGCGGGTGGAGCTGTCCTCGGCGCTGGGCGCGCTGGGCCTGGACTCGCTGCTGGCGATGGAGCTGCGCTCGCGGGTGCACGCCGAGCTGGGGCTCGCGCTGCCCGTGGTCACGCTGCTGAGCGGGGCCCCGGTCGGTGAGCTGATCGAGCGGCTGCACGAGGGGCTGGCGGAGCTGGTCACGGACGGTGTGGGCGCGGTGGGCGGCGGCGCGGCGGTGGAGCTGTTCCACGATGTGTCACGGCATCCGCTGACCCAGAACCAGAAGGCGCTGTGGTTCCTCAAGCAGCTCAACCCCGACGGGTTCGCCTACAACATCGGCGGGGCGGTCGAGGTGCGGGTCGCCCTGGACCCGGAGCTGATGTTCGAGGCGTTCCGGGCGCTGATCGAGCGGCATCCGAGTCTGCGCGCCACCTTCACGCACGAGCACGGGCAGCCGGTGCAGCGGGTGGCGCCCGCCTCCGACGCCGCGCTGCTTCAGGACATCGCGCTGTTCGACGTCGAGGGCATGGCGTGGGAGGACATCCACGCGCTGATCGTGCGGGAGTACCGCAAGCCGTACGACCTGGAGCGCGATCCGCTGATCCGGCTGCGGCTGTTCAGGCGCGGCGACGACCGGTGGGTGCTGATGAAGGCCGTGCACCACATCATCTCGGACGCGATCTCCACGTTCACCTTCATCGAGGAACTGCTCGCGGTCTACGAGGCGCTGCGCCGGGGCCGGACGGCCGAGCTGGCGCCGGTCTCCGCCCGCTACCTGGACTTCCTGAACTGGCAGAACAGCTTCCTGGCCGGTCCGGATGCGCGCCGGATGCTGGACTACTGGAAGACGCATCTGCCCGCCGAGGTGCCGGTGCTCGACCTGCCCGTGGACAAACCGCGCCCTCCGGTGCAGACCCACAACGGGGCGTCGGAGTTCTTCGTGCTGGACGAGGAGCTGAGCGCCCGGGTCCACGAGGTGGCCCGCGCGCACAACGTCACGGTGTTCATGGTGCTGCTGAGCGCCTACTACGTGCTGCTGCACCGCTACTCCGGGCAGGACGACATCATCGTCGGCAGCCCGGTGACCGGCCGCACCCAGGAGGAGTTCTCCTCGGTCTACGGCTACTTCGTCAACCCGCTGCCGCTGCATGTGAACCTGGGCGACGGCCCGTCCGTCGAACAGCTCCTCGCGCGCGTGCGTGAGGTGGTGCTGGGCGGGCTCGACAACCAGGAGTACCCGTTCGTACTGCTGGTGGAGGAGCTGGGGCTCCAGCACGACCCGAGCCGGTCGGCGGTGTTCCAAGCGATGTTCATCCTGCTCACCCACAAGGTGGCCACCGAGAAGTACGGCTACCGCCTGGAGTACATCGAACTTCCGGAGGAGGAGGGCCAGTTCGACCTCACGCTGTCGGTGTACGAGGACGAGGCCGACCGCCGCTTCCACTGTGTCTTCAAGTACAACACCGACCTGTTCCTGCCGCAGACCATGCGCCGGCTGTCCGCGCACTATGTGCAGCTCCTGGACGCCCTCACGCGCGCTCCGGCCGACCGTCCGGCGGACCGGCTGCAACTGCTCGCGGCCCCCGAGCGGCGGCAGATCCTCGGCGAGTGGAGCGGCGCCGGGCGCCGGGTGGACGGTCCGGGGATGCCGGTGCACGAGCTGATCGGCCGGGTCGCCGAGGAGCACCCGGACGCGGTGGCCGTGCGGATGCCCGACGGGGACGGCGGGCCGGGCGGGTCGCTGACCTACGCCGGTCTGGAGAGCCGCAGCCGCGCGCTGGCCGTCCGGCTGCGGGCGCTCGGGGTGGGCGAGGGCGCGGTGGTCGCCGTCTGCATGGAGAAGTCGCCCGAGCTGATCGTGACGCTGCTGGCGGTGCTGCGGGCGGGCGGCGCGTATCTGCCGCTCGACCCGGGCAACCCGGCCGACCGGCTGGCGTCCCTGGTGGCGCACGCGGGGGCGGCGTACACGGTCGTCGACGGCCCGGGGGGTGAGCGGCTCGCGGGACAGGCGGGGGTGTTGCCGTACGGGGAGTTGTCCGGCACGCCCGATGTGACCGACGGGGTGGGACAGGCCGACGCGGTGGAGCCGGCCATCGCCGTGGAATCGACCATCGCCGTGGAGCCGACCATCGCCGTGGAGCCGACCGTGGGCATGGACAGCCCGGCCTACGTCATCTACACCTCCGGTTCCACCGGCCGCCCCAAGGCGGTCCGGGTCAGTCACCGCAATCTGGCCGCCGCGTACACCGCCTGGCACGAGGAGTACCGGCTCGGGGACGAGGTGCGCGTCCATCTCCAGATGGCGAGCCCGGCCTTCGACGTGTTCACCGGTGACCTGGTGCGCGCCCTGTGCTCGGGCGGGACGCTGGTGCCGGTCGGGCGGGAGCTGCTGTTCCACACCGACCGGCTGTACCGGGCGATGCGCGACCAGGGCGTGGACTGCGCCGAGTTCGTGCCGTCCGTGGTGCGCGGGCTGATGGCGCACTGCGAGCGCGAGGGCGTCCGGCTGGACTTCCTGCGGCTGCTGGCGGTCGGCTCGGACACCTGGAAGGTGGCGGAGTACGAGCGGCTGCGCACCCTGTGCGGTCCGGGCACCCGGGTGGTCAACTCCTACGGCCTGACCGAGGCGACGATCGACAGCACGTACTTCGAGGGTGCGGCGGACGGCCTGGAGCCCGGCCACATGGTGCCGATCGGCCGTCCGCTGCCGGGGTCCGAGGTGTACGTCCTCGACGCGCACGGCGAGCCGGTGCCGCCGGGGGTCGCGGGCGAGCTGTGGATCGGCGGGGCGCAGGTCGCCCTCGGCTATCTCGGCGACCCGGCGCAGACCGCCGAGCGGTTCACCGTCCGCGACCTGGACGGCAGGACCGTACGGCTGTACCGGACCGGGGATCTGGCCCGCTGGGACACCGGCGGCGGGGTCCATCTGCTGGGCCGGGCGGACTCGCAGGTCAAGGTGGCCGGGCACCGGGTGGAGATCGGCGAGATCGAGTCCCAGCTGGCCCGGTGGCCCGCGCTGGAGCGGGCGGTGGTGGTGGTCCGGCCGGACGGGCGCGGCGAGAACACGCTGTGCGCGTACGGGGTCGCCGTGCCCGGCGAGCGGCTGGACTGGCGGGAGCTGCGCCGCGATCTGGGCGAGCGGCTGCCCACGTATCTGATCCCCGGCTCCTTCACGGAGCTGCCCGCGCTGCCGCTCACGGCGAACGGCAAGGTGGATGTGGCGGCGCTGCCCGAGCCCCGGTTCATCACCGGCGAGGAGGCCCACGAGCCACCGGTGACGCTGTACGAGACACGGATGGCCGATCACTGGCGGCTGCTGCTCGGCGTGGAGTCGGCCGGTCTCCAGGACGACTTCTTCGAGGCGGGCGGCAGCTCCATCAAGCTGATCGAGCTGATCCACGGCCTCCAGGGCGAGTTCGGGGTGCACATCCCGGTCAGCCATCTCTTCAAGGTGACGACGCTGCACGGGATGGCCCGCACGGTCGAGGACATCGTCACCGGGCGGCTGCCGGGCGCCCAGCCGTATCTGTCCTTCCACCGGGGTGCGGGCGAGCCGGTGTTCTGCTTCCCGCCTGCGGGCGGGCACGGGCTGGTGTACCGGCGCCTGGCCGAACAGCTCCCGGAGTACGAGCTGGTGGCGTTCAACTATCTCGCCGACGACGACAAGGTGGTGCGGTACGCGGACCTGGTCGAGGCGCTCCGGCCGGTGGGCCGCTGCGCGCTGCTCGGTTACTCGCTCGGCGGGAACCTCGCCTTCGAAGTGGCCAAGGAGCTGGAGCGGCGCGGGCGCGAGGTCGGTGATGTGGTGATCCTCGACTCGTACCGGATCGACCGGGGGTTCGCGCCGGGACCGGAGCACATCGCGGCCTTCGAACGGGAGCTGCGCGAGCATCTGCGCAAGCACACGGGGTCGGACGCGGTGGCCCGCGAGACGCTGGAACAGGCCCGGGGATACATCGACTTCTGCGGCCGCACCCCCAACATCGGCGCGGTCGGGGCGCGGATCACCGTCATCTCCGACGAACAGAAGGTCGCCTTCTACGGGGCTGGGGAGCGCGGCACCTGGCACGGGTCGTCGAGCGTGCGCACCGAGGTGCTGCGCGGCGCCGGTACCCATGCCGACATGCTCGACCCGGGGTGCGTGGAGCACAACGCGGGGCTGGTGCGCGAGGTGCTGACCGGGGTGGTCGTGGTCGAGGGCGGGGCGGCGGGGCCGGGGAGCGAGCGGGAGGCGGAACCGGGGAGCGAGCCGGGGAGCCGGCCGGGGGGTGAGCCGGCGGGTGAGCCGGGGCTCCGGCCGGGCGAGGAGCCGGTGACCGAGCTGACGGGCGAGCCCGTGGCGGACCGGGCGATCGAGCCGGTCTCGGGCCGGGCGATCGAGCCCGTGGCGGACCGGGCCGTCGAGCCCGCTGCCGCGCGGGCCGTCGAGGCTGCCGCCGGGCGGGCCGCCGAGCCCGCTGCCAGGCGGAGCATGGAGCCCGCTGCCGGGCGGGCCGTCGAGCCCACCGCCGGGCGGGCGATCGGGCCTGCCGGAGGGCGGGCGATCGAGCCTGCCGGAGGGCGGAGCAGGGAACCCGCTGCCGGGCAGGCCGCGGAGCCTGCCGGAGGGCGGGGCGTCGAACCCGCCGCCGACCGAGCCGTCGAGCCAGTGGCCGCGCGGAGCATCGAACCCGCCGCCGACCGGGCCATCGAACCGGCGGCCTGCGGGGCCATCGAGCCTGCGGCGGGCCGGAGCGCCGAACCCACCACCGACCGGAGCGCCGAGCCCCCGGCGGCCCGGAGCACCGAACCGGCGGCCGACCGAAGCGCCGAGCGGGCGGCGCAGCACGACCGGGGTGCCCCGGCCCCCACCGTGCTCACCCGCCCCTCCGTGGTCGAGCAGCCGCAGGCGCCGGCGATCGAGCGGACGGCGAGCCCTCGGGGCGAGCTGACCCGGGCCGGGGCGGGCGAGCAGACGTCGTCCGGTGTGACCGAAGGGGCGGCACCACATGCGCCGTAGCCAGCGGGCGCCTTGGGGCGTACGGGCGCGGGTCCCCGGGCAGCGGCCCCGCGTGATCATCGTAGGAGCGGGCGTCGGCGGGCTCTCCGCGGGCTGCTACGGCCAGATGAGCGGCATGGAGACCCGTATCTTCGAGAAGCATGTGCTGCCCGGGGGCTGCTGCACGGCCTGGGCCCGGGACGGCTACATCTTCGACTACTGCATCGAGTGGCTGATCGGCACCGCCCCCGGCAACGACGCGAACCAGGTCTGGCGTGAACTGGGCGCGCTGGACGGGAAGACGATCCGTAACTTCGACGTCTTCAACACGGTCGTCGGCGCCGACGGCCGCTCGGTGGCCTTCTACAACGACCCCGACCGGCTGGAACACCACCTGCTGGGTCTGTCGCCCGGGGACGCGCGGCTGATCCGGTCGTTCTGCCGGGATCTGCGGCGCTTCACCGACCTGGATCTGTTCTCGTTCCTGAAACCGGCGCCGCTGCTGACGCTGCGGGAGAAGGCGCGGGCGGCGCGGAAGATCCTGCCCAAGCTGAATCTGCTGCGGCGCACGGCGGGCACGTCGATGGAGGCGTTCGCCGCCCGCTTCGAGGATCCGCTGCTGCGGCGGGCGCTGCCGTTCATCTTCTTCCAGGACCACGAGGTCTTCCCGCTGATGCCGTACCTGTTCAACATGGCGGGCGCGCACCGGTCCAACACGGGCTTCCCGCAAGGGGGTTCGCTGGGGCTGGCCCGGTCGATCGAGGAGCGCTACACCTCGCTCGGCGGCCGGATCGACTACCGGACGCGGGTGGAGCGGATCCTCGTCGAGGACGGGCGCGCGGTGGGCGTGCAGCTGCGCGGCGGCGAGCGGCACTACGCCGACCATGTGGTGGCGGCCTGCGACGGCACCACCACCCTGGACCGGCTGCTCGGCGGGGAGTACTCCAGCTCCCGGGTCAGGCGGCTCTTCGAGGCGCTGCCACAGAGCCCGGAGAGCGTGTACCCGGGGGTGGTGTCGGTGTTCGTCGGGTTCGACGGGGACGTCGACGCGGACGCCCCGCACAGCGCGACCTATCTGCTCTCCGACGCCGACAGCGCCCGGCTGCCGGGAGTGATGCAGAGCAGCCTGGTGGTGCAGTTGCGTTCGCGGTTCTCCGACGGCCTCGCGCCGCCCGGCAAGTCGGTGATCCACTGCACGTACTTCAGTGACTACGGCTCCTGGAAGACGCTGCGCCGCACCGACCGCAAGGCGTACCGGGCGCGCAAGGAAGAGGCGGCCGGGTTCGTACGGGACTTCCTGGACCGGCGCTATCCCGGGATCGCCGCGCGGATCGAGGTGGTCGATGTGGCCACCCCGGTCACCACCGAGCGCTACACCGGCAATCTGGGCGGTTCGATCCTCGGCTGGAAGTCGTTCACGGACGCCGACGATCTGGTGCAGGGGCTGATCGACAAGGACCGGCTGCGGCTGCCGGGGCTGGCGGGGCTGTCGCTGGCGGGTCAGTGGTTCACGGGCGGCGGGCTGGTGCGGACGGCCGCGGGCGGGCGGTTCGTCGCCCAGTATCTGTGCGCGGAATGGGGCCTGCCGTTCCGGGCGTGGGAGAGCACGGGCGGCGAGGCGTGGCACGCCGGGAAGCTGGGCGATCTGCCCCAGCTCGATCAGAGCATGAGGTGAGCGGGCTTTGACGGACACCATGAACACGGTTGACACGGTTGACACGGTTGATACGGAGACGAGCGTGCCGGCACCGGAGCGGGGCGGGGCGGAGCCGGGCGGGGGCCCCCGCCAGACGATGATCATCATCGGGGCGGGGCTGGGCGGACTGTCCACCGGCTGCTACGCGCAGATGAACGGCTACCGGACCCAGATCTTCGAGATGCACGAGATCCCGGGCGGCTGCTGCACCGCCTGGGACCGCGGCGACTTCACCTTCGACTGCTGTGTCAGCTGGCTGCTGGGCAGCGGTCCGGGCAACGAGATGCACCAGATCTGGCTGGAGCTGGGCGCGCTCCAGGGCAAACAGATGCGCCACTTCGATGTCTTCAACGTGGTGCGCGGCCGGGACGGCCGGGCGGTGTACTTCTACTCCGACCCGGACCGTCTCCAGGCCCATCTGCTGGAGATCTCCCCGGCGGACGCGAAACGGATCCGTGATTTCTGCGCGGGCCTGCGGAAGTTCATCGCCGCCTTGGCGACGTATCCGTTCCTGAAGCCGGTGGGGCTGATGGGCCGGGCGGAGCGGCTGCGGATGCTCGCCTCGTTCCTCCCGTACTTCAATGTCATCCGCAAGTCGATCAGCGTCCTGATGACGGAGTACTCCGCGAAGTTCCAGGACCCGCTGCTGCGGGAGGCGTTCAACTTCGTCCTCTACGAGAAGCACGCCGCGTTCCCGGTGCTGCCGTTCTACTTCCAGCTGGCCGCGCACGCCAACCTGTCGGCCGGGGTGCCGGAGGGCGGCTCGCTGGGCCTGGCGACCTCGATCGAGCAGCGCTACCGGCGGCTCGGCGGCGAGGTCACCTACAACGCGAAGGTCGAGGAGATCCTCGTCGAGGACGACCGCGCGGTGGGCGTGCGGCTCAGTGACGGGCGGGAGGTCCGCGCCGACATCGTGGTCTCGGCGGCCGACGGCCACCACACCACCATGAAGCTGCTCAAGGGCCGCTATCTGACCGACGAGTACCGGCGGCTGTACACGAAGGTGATCGACGAACCGGGCATGGTCTTCCCCGGCTATGTCGCCCTGTTCCTCGGCCTGCGCCGCCCCTTCCCCACCGGCGACCCCTGCACGACGTATCTGCTCACGCAGGAGGAGGCGGCCCGGCTGACCGGTATCCGCCACCCCAGTATCAATGTGCAGTTCCGCAGCGTGCACTACCCGGAGCTGTCCCCGGAGCGGACCACCGTCCTGTACGTCACCTACTTCAGCGATGTCGAACCCTGGCGGGCGCTGAGCGACGGCCCCGAGCAGCGCACCCGGCGCCGCGGCGGCACCGAGCTGCACACCCTGCCGGTGCGCCGCGGAAAGGCGTACTACGAGGAGAAACACCAGGTCCGGGACACCCTCCTCGATCTCCTGGACCGGCGCTTCCCGGGCCTGAAGGACGCGGTGGCGGTCCGGGACCTGTCCACCCCGCTGACCCAGGTCCGCTACACCGGCAACTACGACGGGACCGTCCTCGGCTGGCAGCCGTTCGTGGAGAGCGGCGAGACGATGGAGGAGGTCATCAAGAAGTACGGTCCGGCGCTTCCGGGTCTCGCGAACTTCTATATCTCCGGCGTGTGGGCCACCACGGGCGGCCTGATCCGGGCCGCCGCCGCGGGCCGGCACGTCATGCAGTTCATCTGCCGCGACGACGGCAGGCCCTTCACTGCCGACATCGACACCTCCGCCCCCCTGCCGACGCATGTGGTCATCCCCGTCGGCCCCGATGAAAAGGACGAGACCCCCGATGAGCGAATGCCCCTCACCGCTCCGCTACCCGTTCGCCTCCCCTGAGTGCCTGGACCTCTCACCCCGCTACCCCGAACTGCGCGACGGCCCGCTGCCGAGGATCCGGCTGCCGTACGGGGAGGACGCCTGGCTGGTGACCCGGTACGCGGACGCGCGGTTCGTGCTGGCCGACCCCCGGTTCAGCCTGGCGGCCGGGGCACAGCGCGACCAGCCGCGGATGCGCCCGCTGTCCACCAGCGGCGTCGGCCTGATGTCCACCGACGCGCCCGAGCACACCCGGCTGCGCCAGGTCGTGGCCCGGCACTTCAGTGTGCGCCGGGTGGACCAACTGCGCGACCGGGTGCAGGAGATCGCGACGGACCTGCTGGACCGGCTGGAGGAGAAGGGCCCGCCCGGCGACCTCGTCCAGGACTACGCCTTCCCGCTCTCCATCACCCTGATCTGCGATCTCCTGGGCGTGGCGGAGGCCGACCACCGCAAGATCCAGGAGTGGCTGAACACCCTGCTGGCGCACAGTGTGTCGCTGGATGTCTTCGTGGCGGAGTCGGAGGCGTTCGTCACGTTCCTCGGCGAACTGGTCGAACTGCGCCGCGGCGAGCCGGGCGACGACCTGCTCAGCACGCTGGTACGGGCGCAGGACGAGGAGGAGCGCCTGACGTACGAGGAGATGTTCGAGCTGGCGGCGGAGCTGCTGACGGCCGGTTTCGTCACCACGTACAACCAGATCTCCAACTTCTCCTATCTGCTGCTGCGCCGCCCCGAGTGGCTGGCGCGGCTGCGTGAGCACCCGGAGGACATCCCGGTCGCGGTGGAGGAGATGCTGCGGTACGTGCCGATGCCCAACGGTCTCAACTTCTGCCGGTACGCGACGGAGGACGTGGAGCTGGGCGGGGTGCTGGTGCGGGCCGGGGAGCCGGTGCTGGTGGACATGTCGGCGGCGAACCGTGACCCGTCGGTGTACCACGACCCCGAGTCCCTGATCCTGGACCGCAGGCCCGAGGCCCCGCACCTCAGCTTCGGCCACGGCGCCCACTACTGCGTCGGCTCACGGCTGGCCCGGCTGGAACTCCAGGTGGCGGTGGCGACCCTGGTGGAACGCCTGCCGGGACTGAAGCCGGCGGTACCGGAGGAGGAACTGAAGTGGAAGGCGGAGGCGATGCTCAAGGGGTTGTATGAGCTGCCGGTGATGTGGTGAGGCGGGGGTAGGGGCCGGGGGCGTCCCTGTCACCGTCGGGGGAGCCCTCGGGGATTTCCTCGGGGGCGCCGCCCAGCCCACGCCCCCGCTCCCCGGTCCGCCGACACGTGGAGTGGGCGTGAGAGTGGGAGTAGGAGTGGGCAGCACCAGCACCACGCATGCCGCCGCCGTCAGCAGGCCGCCCGCGAGGAAGGCGGCTCGTACGTCGGAGGGGACGACCTGGCTGGGCCAGTTGACCAGGTTGAGCGTGGCGTTCATGGAGTACGACCGGGAGTCCGCGAGCCGCCGTTGGTGCAGTAGTCGTACACATCGACCGTGACCTGTGCCGTCCCGGCGTACTCCATCCCCCACAGCGCGGCGGCCCCGGCAGGCTCCTCGGGTACGAACTCCTCCTCGACCGGCGTGGCGGGTTCCGTGGCCTCGGGTGCGGTGGAGCTGATGACCGGCGAGGGAGTGAGACTCTCCGCGACGGACGGCGAGACCGGGACACTCGCCACGTCCGAGGACTCCTGGGACCCGCCGGCGCCCCCGGCCCCCCATGCCCCCCGGATTCGTCCGACCCGCGCCCCCCGAACAGCCGGTCAGCAACACCCCCAGCAGCCCCGCGCAGATCCCGGTTCTCACGACGGCGGACACCTGACGCGATCCCCACGGGTCACCGACGGAAACAGCACCGTTTCCCGCTGGTGGCCTCCGCCACCGCTGGCACTCGATCGCCCCGGAGGCACCCCACACCCATACTCGTACCAGAATCTCGTACCACCGTGGTACCGTTTTCCCGTACTCTCAGGAAGGAGGTTTCGTGATGACGATAAGCGCCAGCGAGGCCCGCAAGGACCTCTTCCCCCTCATCAAACGCGTCAACGACGACCACACCCCCGTGCGTATCAGTTCCAAGAGCGGCGACGCGGTACTGATGTCCGCCGAGGACTACGACTCCTGGCAGGAGACCGTCTATCTGCTGCGCTCCCCCGCCAACGCGCGCAGCCTCATGGAAGCCGTCGCCCGGGACAGGGCCGGCGAGGCCGTGGTCACCCGGACCATGGCAGACCTGGAAGAGCTGGCGGGTGACGGGTGAGGAGCGTCCACTTCGACCCGGCCGGATGGGAGGACTTCCTGTTCTGGCTCGGCTCGGATCGCGCCATGGCCCGCAGGATCACCCGGCTGATCGCCGAGATCCAGCGCACCCCCTTCACCGGCATCGGCAAGCCGGAGCCCCTGAAAGGCGACCTGTCCGGCTACTGGTCCCGCCGGATCGACGACGAGCACCGGCTCGTCTACCGGGTGGACGAGAAGGAAGTCAAGATCCTCAAAGCCCGCTACCACTACTGAGGCGGGAAGATCCGCTCGGCTCAACGAGTGGGAAAGGGAGCCATCGGAGCAGCCACCGCCGAAGCACACGGACTCTCTTGAGCGGGTTCCGTCACGCAGCCACCGCGCGAACGATGAGCGTTACTCGGAGCTGCTGGGCGGAGCCGACGACAGCGAGGCGGCCGTTCGCTCTCGGGTGCGGCGCCAGGAGTGGCATGCCGAACTGTGGCTGGACGACGCCGACAACATCGCCTTGTACAAGAAGGTCTGGAAGACCCTCAGCGAGTCGGCGGTGTACGGGGCCGAGGCCCACAACGTCATCAACTCGGCCAGCCGAGCGCTGAACACATGGTGATGCCGTTGTGGGCGCTTCTGTCAGAGGGCCGCGAACTCGATGAAGGCGGTCCATGTTGTGGGGTCTACGGTCAGGGGGGCTCGGGTTGTGTCCTTGGAGTCGCGGACACGGACCCTGCCGGGGTGGGTGGCTATCTCGATGCATTCTCCGCCGCCACCAGCGCTGTAGCTGCTCTTGAACCAAGCTGGTCCGTCCAGACGGCGCCTGACCATCTCCCCGCTCATCTCTCAGAGCGTCGCGAACTGCACGAATGCAGCCCACGCCGTTGGGTCAACGGCCAGCGCAGCGCAGGCTGTGTCCTTCGAGTCGCGGACATGGACCCTGGCAGGGAGGACGGCGACCTCGACGCATTCGCCGCCTTCCTCACTGCTGTAGCTGCTCCTGCGCCACAGCAACTGGTCTATGTACAGCTGATCTGCGTGCGCGCTCATAGCTCTCCCAGCAATTTCTCTACGTACGCCAATGATTCACGAGGGGTCAGGGCCTGCGCCCGAATGGTCCCGTACTTGGCCTCCAGCGCGCGGACTGGTTTCCTCTCCGTCTGCAGTCGGCTCACGCCGAGAAACAACCCCCGTCCGCTCTTGCTCCCCCCGACCCCTCGTCCGAGTCCGGCAGGGGCCTGCACCTGGTCGCCGCCCTCGCAGACACGTGGGGCGTCATGCCTCGTCAGGCTGCCCCCGGCAAAACGGTATGGGCCGAGCTGCGCGTACCGACCGGAGGCCGCTCGGAGATCCCCCCGGCGGCCCCTGAGCCGATTCCGGCGGCCACTTCTTCACCGCGGCGCGACGACCTCGGGTTGCGGCCGGGGGCTGCCAGTTGCGGAGAGCGTCGTCGGTGAGTCCGTGCCGGCTCTGCTTCTGCCGGCGGTAACGGCGAGGGCGCCATTGATCGAAAACAGAGAGCGGCAGACGAGCCGGGCTGTACGCCGGGTTCTGTGCCCCAGTGCCTCGCGGCCTCTGGGGTGACGGCCATCCATCTAGGGCCGGCGTTGCCGTCGGCCTCGTGCGGTCTACCCGCGGACTTGGGCGGGCAGCCCTCGAACGTCCGCGCAGTCGCGCCCTTTTCCTTTTCGGAAAGGGGTGCTCCCTTTTGACCTTGCTCCGGGTGGGGTTTACCTAGCTGCCCAGGTCACCCTGGGCACTGGTGGTCTCTTACACCACCGTTTCACCCTTACCGAGGACCGAGGTCCCCGGCGGTCTGTTTTCTGTGGCACTGTCCCGCGGGTCACCCCGGGTGGCCGTTAGCCACCACCCTGCCCTGTGGAGCCCGGACGTTCCTCGGGGAGGTCCGTGAGGATCTCCACGCGGCCGTCCGCCTGGCTCGTCTGCCGTGTGGACCATGGTACCGGCCCCGTCGGCGGGGCGTGGACCACGGCCGCCGGGCCGGGGATCCGGCGCGGGTGCAGGTGTTCAGGTGTTCAGGTGTTCCGCGTCGGGGCGGGGAGGCCCGGGCTTGACCTTGCCGCTGCGTCAACGTCTGTACTGGAGTCATGAGGATCGGAGAACTCGCCGCGGTCGTCGGGGTCACCACCCGGACCGTGCGGCACTATCACCATCTGGGCCTGCTGCCCGAGCCCGAGCGGCTCGCCAACGGGTACCGGAGCTACACCCTGCGGCACGCCGTCGTGCTGGCCCGGATCCGACGGCTGACCGAGCTGGGGCTCGGGCTCGCCGAGGTGCGGGACGTGCTCGCGGACGACGCCGGGCGGGAGCTGGCCGAGGTGCTGGAGGAGCTGGACGCCGACCTCGCCCGGCAGGAGGAGTCGATCCGGGAGCGGCGGGGGCGGCTGCGGGCCCTGCTGGAGGCCGGGGAGCTGACGCCTGAGGGGCCCGTTTCGCCGGAGTTGGCTGAGTTGTTCGCGGGGATGGGCGACTTGCCCGACTCCCCCATGGCCGCCCGGGACCGGGAGATCTTCGCGATGCTGGAGTCCACCGCCGGTCCCGAGGCCCGGGAGCGGATCCACTCCGCGCTGCGCGGTGCCTTCGGGCCGCCGGACGCGATCGCCCGCGTCACCCGCGCCTACGCCCTGCTCGACGCGCTCGTCGACGCCGAACCCGACGACCCGCGTGTCGAGGAGGCCGCCCGTGTGCTCGCCGAGTGCCTGCCGGCCGGGCTGATCCCCGAGGAGGGGGTGCCGGTCGAGACGGACCACAGTTTCCTGCGGGCCTTCCTCTCGGACTTCCCGCCCGCCCAGGCGGCGGCGATCCGGCTGGCGATGCGGTACGTGACGGAGGGGGAGGGGGAGGGGGGGTGGTGAGTGTGGTTTCCGTCGGGGGGCGGCTGCTCCGGCATGAGATTCGGCTGCTCGGCTGTCTCGCGCTGTGGGTCGCGCGGCGGCGGCAGGGGGGAGGGCCGGGGCGGAAGCTGTTTCCGTCCGCGCGCGGGCTCGGGGCGGTGATGTTCGGGTTCGGGTTCGTGTGCGTGGTCGAGACGATCGTGATGTCCCTGCTGCTCAGCCGGTGGCCGGCCGTGCATCTGGTGGTGCTGGTGGTGGACGTGTACACGGTGTTCTTCGTGGTCGGGCTGTACGCCGCCGCGGTCGTACGGCCGCATGTGCTGGAGCCCGGCGCGGTGCGCATCCGGTACGCCGGTCATGTCGATCTGCGGATCCCGCTGGAGCTGATCGCCGGGGTCCGCCGTGAGCTGCTGCTGACCCACGGCAAGGCGGAGGGCGTGCTGAATGTCGACGTGGCCGGGCAGACGTCCGTCACCGTCGAGCTGGCCGAGCCGGTCACGCACCTCACCTTTCTCGGCCGGGCGCTGCCGGTACGGACCGTGCGGGTGAACGCCGACGACCCGACGGCCTTCGTACGCGCCCTGAACGACGCCGTCACGCGGGCGCGAAGCGGATCCGGGCCGGTGCCGGATCCGCCTGGGTGAGCCGCACCCGCAGCCGTTCCCCGAGCGGCAGTCCGCCGCCGTCCGGACCGCCGGGGTCCTGCTCGATGCGGCCGATGACCGCCGGGGACTCCAGCTGTACGGTCCCCGCGGTGGGCCTGCGGTCCTCCACGTCCACCACCCAGCCGTCGAACACCTCGCCGACCCGGTCCGCGAGCACCGCGGCCTCCACCACCTCCACGCAGGCCCGTTCCACCTGGCCCGCCCGCCGGGAGCCGTCGGCCATCTCGGCCGGGAGCGCGTCGAGCGCGGGCAGTACCCAGGCGGGCGGGGGCGTGTCGGCCGAGGCCGCGAGGCACAGCTCCGTCGTATAGCGGTCCACCAGGCGGCGCAGGGGGGCCGTGCAGTGGGTGTACGGGGCGGCCACCGCGGCATGGCTGGTGAGCGCGGGGCGGTCACCGTCACGGAAGACCGTGTAGCCCGCGCCGCGCAGGAGGGTCGTGCACTCCAGGAGGAAGGCCGCGTTGCGGCTCTCGCGCGGATCGAGGGAGCGGACCAGGGCGGCGTACGAGACATGGTGCGGCCAGTCGATCCGCAGGGCGTGGGCGGTACGGCGCAGACGGCCGACCGCTCCGTCGGGGGCGGCGGGCAGGGTGCGCAGCACTCCGGTGCCGTACGCCAGCATCAGCTCGGCCGCGGCGATGCCGGTGAGCAGGGAGATCTGGGCGTTCCATGCCTCCGCGGGGAGCGGGGCGCGGTAGGTGAGGGCGTACGACCGGCCGCGCTGGACGATCTCCTGTTCGGGGACGTGCAGCGAGATGCCGCCGCGTTCCGACTCCAGCGCCTCGCGCAGCAGGCCGACCGTGCGCAGCAGGGCGAGCGGCTCCTCGGCGATGCCGGTCTCGATCTCCTTCTGCACCCCCGCGTAGGCGAGTTTGGCCCGGCTGCGGACGAGGGCGCGGCGGACGTCGACGGCGACGGTACGGCCGTCCGCGTCCAGGTCGATCGTCCACAGCGCGGCGGGGCGGGTCTGACCCGGGAGCAGGCTGGCGGCGCCCTCGCCGAGCAGCGGCGGGTGCAGGGGGATCCGGCCATCGGGGAAGTAGAGGGTGGTGACCCGGCGGTGGGCCTCGGCGTCGAGCGCGGAGCCGGGGGTGACGAAGGCGGCGGCGTCGGCGATGGCGTACCGGACGCGGTAGCCGCCGCCGGGCCGCCCGGAGATGTGCAGGGCCTGGTCCAGGTCGGTGGAGGTGGGCGGGTCGATGGTGAAGAAGGGGACGTCGGTGGCGTCGTGCACCGGCAGCGCCGGGTCCCGCGCGGCCCGCTCGGCCTCGGCGAGCACCTCGGCCGGGAAGCCGCCGGGCACACCCAGTTCGGCGCGCAGGGCGACGAGGGCGGCCCTCAAGGGGGCTTCGGGGGCGCCGGTCACGCGAATGTGGCGGCGGGGCATGTCTTCGAGCGTAGGCGTGATCGGGTGGGGTGGCAGCCGGGGGCGGCGGAAGGGGGGTGTGGCAGGAGGGTGCGGCAGGGCGCTGCGGCAGGGGGGTGCGCCGGATCGGTCGGGGCTGCGCCGGATCGGTCGGGGGCTGGGCGGAGGGGGTGGGGGGCTGCGCGGGCGAGGCGGGGAGCTGGGCGGACGAAGTGGGCAGCTGTGCGGACCGGCCGCGGGCTGTGCGGATCAGCCGGGAGGTGCATCGGGCCAGTCTGGGGCTGCGCGGACGCGGGGTACAGCGCCTGATGCAGGCGCGGCACGCCCTCGGGCATGGCGTCTCCCCCAGGCGCAGCGCCGCCCCCAAGCTCAGCGCCGCCCCGGGCACGGCATCGCCCCGGGCACGGCATCGCCCGAGGCATGGCGCGGGCCCCTCTCCTGGTGCTCGGCCGCGAGGCCCGCCGCCCGACCCGTACGCTGGCGCCTGGCCGAGATGAGGGCTGGAAGTGGCCCTGGGCCCGATCCGAGGGGAGAAGACGTGCTCGTCCTGCTGCCGCCGTCCGAGGGCAAGGCCGCCTCCGGGCGTGGTGCCCCGCTCAAGCCCGAGGCGCTGTCGCTGCCGGGGCTCGCGTCCGCCCGGGAGGCGGTGCTGACGGAGTTGGCCGAGTTGTGCGCGGCGGACGAGGACAAGGCGTGCGAGGTGCTCGGGCTGAGCGAGGGGCTGCGCGGCGAACTCGCCAAGAACACCGAACTGCGCACCGCCGGTACCCGTCCGGCCGGGGAGATCTACACGGGGGTGCTGTACGACGCCCTGGATCTGGCCTCGCTGGAGACGGCCGCCAAGCGGCGGGCGGCGCGGTCGCTGCTGGTGTTCTCGGGGTTGTGGGGGGCGGTGCGGGTCACCGACCGGATTCCCTCCTACCGGTGTTCCATGGGTGTGCGGCTGCCCGGCCTCGGCGCGCTGGCCGGGCACTGGCGGGCGCCGCTGGCCGAGGTGCTGCCGGAGGTGGCCGGGGACCGGCTGGTGCTGGATCTGCGGTCCGCTGCCTACGCGGCGGCGTGGAAGCCGACGGGCGGGACAGCCGGGCGGACCGCGACCGTACGGGTGCTGCACGCGCCGACCCGGAAAGTGGTCAGCCACTTCAACAAGGCGACGAAGGGGCGGATCGTCCGGAGTCTGCTGGCCTCGGGCTCGGCCCCCGGGAAGCCTGCGGAGCTGGTGGAGGCGTTGCGGGATCTCGGGTACGAGGTGGAGGCGCGGCCGCCCGCGCGGGCGGGGCAGGTGTGGGCGCTGGATGTGCTGGTGACGGAGGTTCACTGAAATTCCAGAGGGTGCCATAGCGGTGTTGCAAGGTGTGCAACGCGCTTTGCGTGTGCTGCACTGGCCCGGCAGGATGAGGCCATGACCTCCTCCGTCCTTGATCTCGCCCCCGTCCTTCCCGTGGTGGTCGTCGACGACCCCTCCGCCGCCGTGCCGCTGGCCCGCGCGCTGGTCGCCGGTGGGCTGCCCGCGATCGAGGTGACCCTGCGGACACCGGGCGCGCTGGACGCCGTACGGGCCATCGCGGCGGAGGTGCCGGAGGCGGTGGTCGGGGCCGGGACCGTCATCAATCCGGCGCAGGCCGAGGACGCGGTGGCGGCCGGGGCGCGTTTTCTCGTGAGCCCGGGGTGGACGGACGTACTCCTGGCGTCGATGCGCGGGTCCGGGGTGCCGTTCCTGCCGGGGGTGTCCACCACGTCCGAGGTGGTCGCGCTGCTGGAGCGCGGGGTGACGGAGATGAAGTTCTTCCCGGCTCAGGCGGCGGGCGGGACGGCGTATCTGAAGTCGTTGTACGGGCCGCTGCCCCAGGCCCGGTTCTGTCCGACCGGGGGGATCGCGGCGGCCACCGCGCCCGGGTATCTGGCGCTGCCCAATGTGGCGTGCGTGGGCGGCAGCTGGATGCTGCCGAAGGACGCGGTGGCGGCGGGCGACTGGGACCAGGTCACCTCGCTGGCACGGGAGGCCGCCGGGCTGCTCAGCGCAGGTGGGACGTCTCGTTGAACAGGCGGACGCTGGCGTTTCCGTCGGCGTAGTGGGCCACCACCGACAGGGACGCGGCCGACAGTTCCATGCGGAACATCGACTCCGGTGGGGCGCCGAGGGCGAAGCGGACCAGGGTCTTGATCGGGGTCACGTGGGTGACCAGCAGGACCGTGCGGCCCGCGTACGCCGCGAGGAGTTTCTCCTGGGCCGCGGCGACCCGGATCGCCGTGGCCGCGAAGCTCTCGCCGCCGCCGGTGGGTTCGGCGTCGGGCGAGGTGAGCCAGGCGGTGAGGTCGTCGGGGTTGCGCTGCCGGGCCTCGGCGAACGTGAGGCCCTCCCAGGCGCCGAAGTCGGTCTCGCGCAGGCCGTCCTCGATCGTCACGTCCAGTCCGAGGCGGGCGGCGACGGCCGCGGCGGTCTCGCGGGTACGGGTGAGGGGGGAGGCGATGATCGCCTCGACCGTGCCGCGCCGGGCCAGGGCGGTGGCCGCGCGCTCGGCCTGGTCCCGGCCGGTCGCCGAGAGGGCGGGGTCCGAGCCGCCGCTGCCCGAGAAGCGTTTCTGGGGGGTGAGGGGGGTTTCGCCGTGGCGGAGGAGGATGAAGGTGACGGGTGGGGGCATCGGGGCGGGGGTGCCGGTGCCGGTGCCGGTGCCCCAGCCGGGGGTGGTCGTGGGTGCCGGGTTCGCGATGTTGGTTGCGGCGCGGGCGTCTGCTGCGAATTTTTCCGTCGTGGTGAGAGTGGCGGTCGGTGGGGGCTGGTCGCGCAGTTCCCCGCGCCCCTTGCGGGGCGCTGTCGCGGCGCCCGATGAGTCGTTCGCCCCACGGGGCGCCGACCCTGTCGTGCCCGCCGCCTCGTTCGGTGTCCGGGACGCCAACCCTGTCGCGCTCGCCGCGCCCTTCGGTGTCCGGGACGCCAGCCCTGTCGCGCTCGCCGCACCCTTCGGTGTCCGGGACGCCAGCCCTGTCGCGCTCGCCGCGCCCTTCGGTGTCCGGGGTGCCGTGCCCGTGTCCATCGCCTCGTTCGCCAAGCGGTCCGCGTGTTTGTTCTGGGCTCGGGGGATCCACTCGTACGTCACCCGGTTCGGGGGGAAGATCCGGGACGCTTCCAGCGCCAGGAGCTTCATGTCGGGGTGCTTGAGCTGCCAGCGGCCGGACATCTGCTCCACGACCAGCTTGGAGTCCATACGGACATGGACGCGCGCCTCGGGATCGAGGGCGTGGGCGGCACGGAGGCCGGCCACCAGCCCCCGGTACTCGGCGACGTTGTTCGTCACCACGCCCAGGAACTCGCGCTCCTCCGCCAGTGTCTCCCCCGTCGCCGCGTCGCTCACCACGGCCCCGTAACCCGCGGGCCCGGGGTTGCCCCGTGACCCGCCGTCGGCCTCGACGATGAACTCCCGCATCCCGGACCGCCCGTCCTAGAGGCCCGACTGGGCCGTGCGCACCAGAATGCGCCGGCAGTTCTCGCAGCGCACCACCGTGTCCGGCGCCGCCACCCGGATCGCGTTGATGTCGGTGATCGCCAGCTCCTGACGGCAGCCCTGGCAGGTGCGCTGGAAGAGCTTGGCGGCGCCGATGCCGCCCTGCTGCTGGCGCAGCTTGTCGTACAGCTTGAGGAGATCGGCGGGAATCGTCGCGGCGATGACCTCGCGCTGCTTCGTCACCGACGCCGCCTCACCGCCCAGTGTCTCGACGGCGGTGTCCCGGCGGGCCGTCGCGTCGTCGACCTTCCCCTGTACGGCGCCCACCCGCTCGGTCAGCTCGGTGACCCGCTCCTGGGCGGACTCCCGGCGCTCCATGACCTCCAGCACGATGTCCTCCAGGTCGCCCTGGCGCTTGGCGAGGGAGACGATCTCGCGCTGGAGGTTCTCCAGGTCCTTCGGCGAGGTGACCGCGCCGGAGTCCAGCCGCTGCTGGTCCCGGGCGGCGCGCTGGCGCACCTGGTCGACGTCCTGCTCGGCCTTGGTCTGCTCGCGGGCGCAGTCGCTCTCCTCGGTCTGCGCGGCCACGAGCAGGTCGCGCAGCTGGGTGTGGTCCTTGGTCAGCGACTCGATCTCGGCGTGCTCGGGGAGCGACTTCCGCTTGTGGGCGAGCTGCTGGAGACGGACATCGAGGTCCTGGACGTCGAGGAGTCGGATCTGGTCGGCGGGCGCGGCGTTCAGTTGGGGGCTCCAGGTGAAGGGGAGTGAGGCGGTGTGATCAGGGGATCATGAGGCGGTGTGATCAGGGGATCAGGGGTGTCGGGGAGTGGGTGGGGACGCGGGCGGTGGGGTGGCCGCGAAGTGGTCGGTCCAGGGGTCGGTGACCGTCCGCGAGACATGGACGCGCAGGTCCCATCCGTGCCGGTCGGAGAGCTGGTCGAGCTGGGCCGCGGCCAGCTCGCACCAGGGCCACTCGGTGGCCCAGTGCGCCGCGTCGAGCAGCGCGAGCGGGGTGCCGGTGCCATCCGGCAGGGCCGACAGGAACTCCGACGCCGGGTGGTGGCGCAGGTCCGCCGTGAGGAAGGCGTCGACGCCGGCCGCGCGCACCTGGTCGAAGAGGCTGTCGCCGGAGCCGCCGCTGACGGCGACCGTGCGGATCAGCGCGTCCGGGTCGCCGGCCACCCGGATGCCCTGGGTGGTGGCGGGGAGCCGCTCGGCGGCCCGCGCCGCGAACGCGCGCAGCGGCAGCGGGTGGTCCAGCGCGCAGATCCGGCCCAGGCCCCGGCGGCCCCGCGGGTCGGCCGGGTCCGGCACCAGCGGCCCCACGACCCGCAGGTCCAGGGCGCCCGCGAGGGCGTCGGAGACCCCGGGGTCGGCGGTGTCGGCGTTGGTGTGGGCCACGTGCAGCGCGATGTCGTGCTTGATCAGGGTGTGGACGGCCCGGCCCTTGAAATGGCTCGCCGCGACCGTCGTCGTCCCGCGCAGATAGAGCGGATGGTGGGTGACCAGCAGGTCGGCGCCCAGCTTCACCGCCTCGTCCACGATGTCCTGGACCGGGTCCACGGCGAACAGAACCCGGGAGACCTCCTGGTCGGGGTCGCCCACGACGGTGCCGACCGCGTCCCAGGACTCGGCCCGTTCGGCGGGCCACAGATGGTCCAGCGCGGCGATGACTTCTGACAGACGGGGCACGGGGGAAAGGCTACCTGGCGCTCCGCCACGCCGGACCGGTGCTGTAGGGGGCGCTTCGACCAGCCCCTTAGTACGTCATACGACCCGCCGACGTCCTCATACACCCTCCCGCCCCTCACCCAGCACACGAGTCACCGTTTCCTCAGGTGAAGCGCCGCCCGGCCACCCGTACGTGTGAAGCGGTCGTCCGGCGGCCCCCGCCTGTGCGTACGAAAACTAGCTTCGTCGCCGGAGGTGACCGAACGATGACGGCCTGTTCGATCGAGCCCGCCCCGGCGGACCAGGACGGCCCCGCGCCACGGCCGGGCTGTGTGATCACGGTGGACGGCGCGTACGCGGCCCGCCTCGCCGCCGCGGGCGACTCCTGGTTCCCGGAGCGCTGGACGCTGGACGGGCCCGAGCCGTACGCGGTTCCGCTGCCCGGCAACCAGCCCGAGGAGCCCGGCACCGAGGTGCAGCCGATGGGCGACGGCCGGGTGCTGATCTGCCGCCTCGCCGACGGACGGCACTTCTTCTCGCTGCTGTACCCGACCGGGCCCGGTACCGGCGAACTCCTGCTCGGCGCGGTCGAGTGCCCGCCCGGGACCCGGATGCGGCTGCTGCCCCCGGCGCCGGGCGGCGCCCACGCGTACGCCCTCGCGGTCGGGCCCGAGTCCAGCACGGTGTGGCTGGTGGCGGGCGGGGCGTTCGGCCCCGAGCACGCCGCCCGGATCCCGGGGCGCTGCTCGGGCGGGGTGTGGCTGGACCGGGCCGGGCGGATGCTGGCGCTGGACCGGGCCGACGCCGAGACCGGGCTCACCAAGACGGTCGTGGTGGACCTGGGGCGGGCCGGTGAGGTGTCGCCGCTGCTCCAGATCGCGCCGGACAGCGAGGACCGGCTGCTGCTGGCCGACCCGGACAGCGGGCTGCTGCTGATCCGCTCCGACGCGCCCTCGCCCGGCGCGGAACGGCTGGGCTGGGGGGTGCTCGGTTCCACGCTGCCGGTGCGGTTCCCGGAGTGCCTGCGGGTGGCGGAGTGCACGGTGACGCCGTTCGCGATCCAGCCGGGGCAGGTGCTGACGCCGGAGAGCTGTGGGGTGGCGCTGCGGATCGACGGGGCGGCCGGCGCCTGGATCGGCGTCTGGCGGCCCGCGCACCGGCGGCTCCGCCACCTCCCGGCCCCGGAGGGCTGGCTCGCGGGAGCCGGCCTGTGGACCAGGGAGGGTGCCCTGCGCCTGCCGTGCACGACGACGGAGCTGCCGTGCGGCGTGGAGCGGTGGGAGGGGGCGGGAGAGGGCGCGGGCGAGGGGGGCCGGCAGGAGGCGGAGGGAGAAGGGGGAGGTGGACCCACCGGGGACCTGGCGGACCTGGCGGACCTGGGGAACCTGGTGGACCCGGGGAACCTGGTGGACCCGGGGGCTTCGAGCGACCCAGCCGCGCCGGGAAACACGGGAACCGCCCTCCCCCCGGCCCCCGCCCCCCTCCGCCCGATCCCCCTCCAACAGGCACCGCTCGGAAGCCCGGTAACAAAGTGACTGCGGTTGGTGGGCCGCCTGGATGGGGCCCGAGGGGCGACGGTTAAACTCCTTGGGCGTTTTGAACGATCATATTTGACGGGGTGAATTCTTCCGATGAACGACGCCAGCACCACCGAGCCGCTGTACGCCGACACCGAGGGGTCCGCCGGTCACGGCCGGCACCGCGGTGAGACCTCACCGCAGGATGGCGAGTCGGCCCCCAGCGGCCGGCACCGCAAGCCGGAGCAGCAGCAGACCGGCACCGCGGCCTGACGGTACCTCACACCGCTGGGGCCGCGGCGCGGCGCTGTCGCTGCCCGCGCCGCAGCCCCAGCAGTTCCACTGTCGCCGGGCCCGAGGTCGCGTACGCCCTCGCCGGCCTCGGTGAGGGGCGGCTCCCTTCGACAGCGGTGGGATTCAGCTGAGCTGCACGACCGTGTCGGCGAGGACGGGCGCGTCGTCGCGTTCGACCGCGCTCACCGCGACCCGCACGGTGTCCGCGTCCGGCCGCCACATCCGGACGCGGAGCGTCTCGCCGGGATAGGCAACCCCCACGAACCGGGTGGCGTACGAGCGCACGCGCGCGGGATCGCCGTCGAGCAGGGTGTCCACGACCGCCTTGAGCGTGCTGCCGTATGTGCACAGCCCGTGCAGGATGGGCCGCTCGAAACCGGCGGCCTTCGCGAAATCGGGGTCGGCGTGCAGCGGGTTCAGGTCGCCGGAGAGGCGGTAGAGCAGCGCCTGGTCCTCGCGCGTCGGCCGTTCGACGGTCCGCTCGGGCTCCCCGGTGGGCGGTGCCGGCCGGATCGCGGGCCCCCGGTCGCCGCCCCAGCCGCCTTCACCGCGTACGAAGATCTGGGCATCGCTCGTCCACAGCGGCCCGTCGGCGTCGGCGGCCTCGGTGCGCAGGACCAGCACGGCGGCCTGGCCCTTGTCCCAGGCGGCGGCGAGCCGGCTGGTCGTCGTGGCGGTGCCCCTGGCCGGGATCGGGCGGTGCACCCGCAGGCTCTGGCCGCCGTGCAGCACCCTCGACAGCTCGACCTCGATCCCGGGCAGGGAGAGTCCGCTGATCACATCGGGGACACCGGCGCCCGCGACGGTGGCGAAGGTCGGCAGGACACGCAGCCGCGACTCCAGCGTGTAGCGCAGTTCGGCGGGGTCGGTGGCGGGGACGCCCGCGCCGATGCCGAGGTGGTAGAGGAGGACGTCCTTGGGGGTCCAGCCGATCTCCCCGGTCCGGGGCTCGGCGGCGAGCGCCTTGGCTGTGTCGATGGGCATGTGGCTCCTGTGGCGGTGGGGCGTAGGGAGTCGGGAGTCGGGCCGGTGGGCGTGCAGCGGGTCGGGCGGGACCCCGGCGCCGCGAAGACTCCTGACGATAGGTCAGATGTCGCGGTCGGATGCGACGGATACCCGGTGCCGGCGGCCCTACTCTTGGCCCGTGAACGACATGCCCCGCGACCATCGGCACGCCAAGTCCATCCGGGTGCTGCTCGCCGAGGACCAGGGAATGCCGCGCGGAGGGCTGGCCCTGCTGCTCGGCATGGAGCGGGACATCGAGGTGGTGGCGCAGGTCGGGGCGGGTGACAAAATCGTGGACGCGGCGCTGCTG
Source organism: Streptomyces sp. NPDC056734 (assembly GCF_042790455.1). NCBI lineage: Bacteria > Bacillati > Actinomycetota > Actinomycetes > Kitasatosporales > Streptomycetaceae > Streptomyces > Streptomyces sp. NPDC056734. Next base: position 145,048 of record NZ_JBHTZD010000010.1, on the reverse strand, counting down.
CACCGTCCCGACCTCGCCCTCCTGGACATCGAGCTGCCCGGCATGAGCGGCCTGGACGCCGCCGCCGGACTGCGGGACCAGGCGCCGGACTGCCGGGTGCTGATCCTCACCGCCTTCGGCCGCCCCGCCTATCTGCGCCGGGCCATGGAGGCGGGCGCCGCCGGTTTCCTGGTCAAGGACGGCCCCGTGGAGGAGCTGGCGGCGGCGATCCGCCGGGCGCTGACCGGGGAGACGGTGATCGATCCGGCGCTCGCGGCGGCGGCACGTCAGCAGGGGTGGGGGTAGGGGTAGGGGTGGGGGTAGGGGTAGGGGTGGGGCGGCGGGCGTTCGTCGTCCCCGGCAGCCACAACGCCATCACCACCGCCCCCACCACCAGCACCCCCGCACTCACCCGGAACACCAGCGCGTACCCCTCCGTCAGGGCCGCCGCCTCCCCCGCCATGGAACCGGCCAAGGAATCGGCCAAGGAATCGGCCCCGGAACCGGCCCCGGAGTCGGCCGTGCGGGTCGCGGCGAGGGTGGACATCACGGCGAGGCCCAGGGAGCCGCCCATCGTGCGGGAGGTGTTGACCAGGCCGGAGACCAGGCCCGCCTCGCCGGGCGCGGTGCCGGAGGTGGCGAGGGAGGCGAGCGGCGTGCTGGCGAGGCCCGCGCCGAGCATCATCAGGAGGCCGGGCAGCAGGATGGCCCCGACATAGCCGCCGTCCGCCGTCATCGTCGACTGCCAGGCGAACCCGGCCGCCGCGAGCAGCACACCGAGCACCGCGACCCAGCGGGCGCCCAGCGTCCGCATCACGCGCGGGGCGGCCTTGGAGCCGATGACCACCGCGAGGGAGCTGGGCGCCTGGGCGAGACCGGCCTCCAGCGGGGTGTAGCCGAGGACGTTCTGGGCGTACAGCGTCATGAAGAACCACATGCAGAACGTGGCCGACCCGGCGATCAGCATCCCGGCGTTCGCCGAGGAGACCGACCGGACCCGGAAGAGCCCGAGCGGCATCAGCGGGGCCCGCGCCCGCGCCTCGACCGCGACGAACGCGCCGATCAGCGCGATACCGGCGAGCAGCGGGACCAGGGCCTCCCCCGACGTCCAGCCCGCCGCCTCCGTCCGGACGATCCCGTACGCCAGGGTCGCGAGCCCCGCCGTCACCAGCAGCGCGCCCGGCAGATCGAGGCGGCGCCCGTCACCGGCCCGGCTCTCCGGCAGCCCGCGCAGGGCGACGGCCAGCACCACCGCGCCGACGGGGACGTTGATCAGCAGCACCCAGCGCCAGGAGATGCCCTCGACCAGCAGTCCGCCGACCAGGCCGCCCGCCGCGCCACCCCCCGCGCCCACCGCCGTCCAGGTCGCGACCGCCCGCGCACGCGCCGCACCCTCCGGCACAGCGGCGGTGAGCAGCGTCAGAGTCGAGGGCGCGAGCACCGCCGCGCCCAGTCCCTGCGCCGCGCGCGCCGCCAGCAGCTGCCAGCCCTCCTGGGCGAGCCCGCCGGCCAGCGAGGCCAGGGTGAACACCGCGAGCCCGACCAGGAACATCCGCTTGCGCCCGTACAGATCGGCGGCCCGCCCGCCCAGCAGCATGAATCCCGCGAAGGCGATGGCGTAGGCGTTCACCACCCACTGGAGTCCGGGGCCGCTCAGCCCCAGGTCGGTGCGCATCGACGGCAGCGCCACATTGACCACGGACACATCGAGGACGACCAGGAACTGGCCCGCGCAGGCCAGCGCGACCACCAGCCAGGTGGGCCCTTTGCCGCGGCGGAGGGGGGATATCGGGGAGGCATCGGCGGCATCAGGCATGGACGTCATGGTCTCAACCGTCCCGCACCCCTTGCATCGGCATTACGTACGACCCCCGTTCCGCCGTGCGACCTACGCCCGCCCCTTCCCTGGCCCCAAGGGAAGTTAAAGAATCATTAGTGCGCCGAAGCAACGGAATAGTTGCCTAGGCGCACTGGGTTCGAGATACACATAGATCGCTGCACATGCATGGATCACCCGATCGCGACCCCTTCGATCGCGACCCCCCGATCGCGACCACCCTCACCGTGATCGAGGTGACCGATCAGATCGCCGTACTCGCGGCCTGGAGGCCCCCCTCAATGACTCGCACGACGAACGACCGGCCCACCCGAAGGCCCGGCGGGACGGTGGTCCCGGTGCTCGCCTTCGCGGGCATCGTTGTCGCGGTGATGCAGACCCTGCTCGTACCGGTCGTCAAGGATCTGCCGCACCTGCTGGACACCTCCCCCGCCGACGCGACCTGGGTCCTGACCTCGACCCTGCTGTCCGGTGCCGTGTCGACGCCGATCACCGGACGGCTCGGCGATCTGTACGGCAAGCGCAAGCTGCTGGTCATCAGCCTGGGCGTGATGGTCGTCGGCGCGCTGATCAGCGCGTTCAGCAGCAGCCTGGTGCCGATGGTCGTCGGCCGTACCCTCCAGGGCTTCGCCATGGGCGCGATACCCCTGGGCATCGGCCTGATGCGGGACATGCTGCCGCGCGAGCGGCTCGGCTCCGCGATGGCGCTGATGAGTTCCTCGATCGGCGTCGGCGGCGGCCTCGCCCTGCCCGCGGCGGCCCTGGTCGCGCAGAACAGCGACTGGCACGCCCTCTTCTACGGCGCCGCCGGGCTCGGCGCGATCACCATCGTCCTCACCCTCCTCCTCGTACCGGAGTCGACGGTCCGGGCCAAGGGCACCTTCGATCTGCCGGGCGCGCTCGGGCTGTCCGCCGGGCTGCTCCTGTTCCTGCTGCCGATCACCAAGGGCAGCGACTGGGGCTGGACCTCGCCTCTCACCCTCGGCCTGTTCACCGCGGCCGTGGTGACCCTGCTGCTGTGGGGCGTGATGGAACTGCGCCGGGCGGCGCCGCTGGTGGATCTGCGGACCACGGCCCGGCCCGCGGTGCTGTTCACCAACCTCGCCTCGATCATGGTCGGCGTCTCCTTCTTCGTCGTCTCGCTGGTGCTGCCGCAACTCCTCCAGCTGCCCACCAGCACCGGGTACGGCCTGGGCCAGTCGATGGTCATGGCCGGTCTGCTGGTCGCCCCGCTGGGCCTGACGATGATGCTGACCGCGCCCGTCTACGCCCGTCTGTCGGCGAAGTACGGCCCCCGGACCACCCTGATCATCGGCCTGATGATCATCGGCACCGGTTACGGCGCCGGGCTCGGCCTGATGAGCGCCGCCTGGCAAGCCCTGGTCATCTCGGTGCTGCTCGGCGCCGGTATCGGACTGGCCTACTCCTCACTGCCCGCGCTGATCGTCGCCGCCGTCCCGGCCGAGGAGACCGGCGCGGCGACCGGCCTGAACACCCTGATGCGCTCCGTCGGTACGTCGGTGTCGAGCGCCGTCATCGGCATGGTGCTGGCCAACACCTCCGCCGTCGTCGGCGGCGTGGCCGTCCCGACCATGCACGGCTTCCGGCTCTCCTTCCTGATCGCGGCGGTCGCGGTCGCCGGCGGTCTGGTCCTCGCCCTGTTCCTGCCGAAGCCCAGCCGGGCGTCGCAGCTGCGGGCGAGCAGCGAGGAGGAGGCCAACCTGGAGCGGGCGGGCGCGGTGCTGCGCGGCTTCCGGGGCCGGGTCCTGGACGCGGGCGGGGTACCGGTGCCGCGCGCCCGGGTCACCCTGCTCGACCGCCAGGGCCGCCGCGCCGGCGCCACCCTCTCCGGCGACGACGGCACCTACGCCCTCCCCGTCCCGTCCGGCGGCCCCTACGTCCTGGCCGCCCAGGCCCACGGCCACGCCCCCCTGGCCTCCTCGGCCACCCACTCCGGCGCCGAGCAGGCGATCGACGTGGACCTGTCGCTGCCGGGCGAGCCGGTGACCGCGTAGCCGCCGGGCCTCCGTACACCGCCGCCCCCTGCCTGCGGGTCCGGTGCGGGGTGTGGTGCACCATGGGGCCGGTCCGAGTGCCGTACGACGGAGGAGACCCCCATGGCCGAGGAGACCCCCATGGCCGAGGACACCCTCATGGCCGAGGAGACCCTCATGGCCGCGGTGCCCAAGCCCGAGATCCTGGCCGCGTTCGAGGCGGCGAAGGGGTTCATGCCGGTGGACGAGGGGCTCGCGCTGTACGCGGCGGCCCTGACGGCGGGCGGACTGGGGCTGCCGCTGCTGGAGGTGGGCACCTACTGCGGGCGCTCCACGATCCTGCTCGCCGACGCGGCCCGCGCGGCCGGGGTCATGGCGGTGACCGTCGACCATCACCGGGGCAGCGAGGAGCAGCAGCCGGGCTGGGACTACCACGACCCGGAGACGGTGGACCCGCAGACCGGTCTGATGGACACCCTGCCGGAGTTCCGGCGCACGCTGCGCCTGGCGGGGCTCGAAGACCGGGTGATCGCGGTCGTCGGCCGGTCCCCGCAGGTCGCCGGGGTCTGGGGCACCCCGCTCGGTCTGGTCTTCATCGACGGCGGCCACACCGACGAGCACGCGAACGCCGACTACGAGGGCTGGGCGCCGCGGGTCGCCATGGGCGGGCTGCTCGCCATCCACGATGTGTTCCCGGACCCGGTGGACGAGTTCACCGGACAGGCGCCGTACCGGATCCACCGGCGGGCACTGGAGTCCGGGGCGTTCACGCAGGTGTCGGCGCGGGGGTCGCTGCGGGTGCTGCGGCGCACGGGGGCGGGCGTCTGAGGCCGGGGCCGGGCGGACGCCGAGCCCGGCCGGTGGTCAGGGAATCGCCTCCCCGACCGAAAGCATGTTCCCCTCGCTGTCCCGGAACCAGGCCCCACGGGTGCCGCCGAAGCCCTTGGTGACGTAGCCGCCTCGCACCTCCAGGATGCCGTCCACGGTCCGGTCGCCGCCGTAGAGCGCGGGCAGTTCGACCTCCTCGAACACCACTCCGCGCCGCTTCAGCTCCGCGACCACGGCCTCGATGTCGTCCACGTCCCAGGACATCTGGGTGAAGGTGCCCGGGGACCGCCCCTGGGAGAGGAACACCTGGAACTCGACGCCGCCGGTCCGGTAGAGCATCCCGCCGGGCCGTTCGTCCAGGGGGTGGAGGCCGAGCTTGTCGGCGTAGAACCGCCGGGCCCGCTCCAGATCCTGTGCCGGGAGCCGGGTCGCCACCTGAGCGTCTTCGAGACCGGTCCTCGTACGGTCGCCGGTCCTGCTGCCGTCGCCGTCCATGTCTCCAGTGTGCGCCGGGCATACCCCGTTCGCTCGTGTGGTGAATCCCGTTCTGGGCGTTGACGGAAGCTAGGGTGGCGTGCGTGTCGTACACAGGCCCGGATTTCGAACCCTCCCGCAACGGCCGCCCGCGTCGCCGCGTGCTGACCGTCGCCGTCGCCGCGCTCGTGCCGGGCGCGCTGATCGGCTGGCTGGTGTACGAGGCGGTGGGCGGCGGCGGGGCGAACGGCTCCACCGGGGCCGCCCGGACGGCCGCGTCGGCCGGCGACCCGGCCGCGTCCCCGGCGGACGACGACAAGAAGCCCGCCAACGTGTCGCCGACACCCACCCCCACGCCGAGCCCCGCCCTCTCCGGGGCGCTCCAGGGCAAGGTGGTCGTCATCGACCCGGGGCACAACCCCGGCAACTTCCAGCACACGGCCGAGATCAACCGCAAGGTGGACATCGGGTCGGCCATGAAGGAATGCGACACCACCGGCACCTCCACCAACGACGGCTATCTGGAGGCCCGGTTCAGCCTCGACGTGGCGCACCGGCTGCGCGATCTGCTCCAGGCGCAGGGCGCGACGGTGAAGCTGACGCAGGACGGCGACCGGCCGTTCGGGCCCTGCATCGACGAGCGCGCCCGGATCGGCAACGAGGCGAAGGCCGACGCGGTGGTGTCGATCCACGCGGACGGGTCGGCGGCCGGGAACCGCGGCTTCCATGTGATCCTGCCCGGCAGTGTCCAGGCGGGCGCCGCCGACACCCGCCCGATCCTCGCCTCCTCGCGCGACCTGGGCGAACGCATCGCGGGCAACTTCCTGCGGGAGACCGGCACTCCGCCGTCCAACTACGTCGGCGCCGGCACCGGCCTGGACACCCGCACCGACCTGGGCGGTCTCAATCTCTCAACGGTTCCGAAGGTGTTCGTCGAGTGCGGCAACATGCGCGACAGTGTGGACGCCGCACAGCTCACCAGCGGTGACTGGCGCCAGCGCGCGGCGAAGGGAATCTCTGAGGGAATCGTGAGTTTCCTGCGCGGGTAGTGATCTACGCCCCGTTCGGGGCGGACACCCCGATCGCCGGGAGGTAGGGTCCCTACGATACGAGGGCCACCCCCGCGCTCGCACCGGACCCGTACGTCGGCATGCAGGCCGGCAGGTACGTCGGCATGTAGGTCGACAGGTACGTCGGCAGGCACGTCGGCAGGGTTCCGGCGACGCCTCCAGCACTGCCGATGACGAGACGACTGACGAAGGACCTGAAGTGAATATCCGCTCCCTCACTAGAGGCGACGGCGTGGTGATCGGAGCAGCGGTGTTGCTCTTCATCGCGTCGTTCCTCGACGTAACCGGATGCGACGGCCCGGACGCCGTGTGCGACTCGCTGGATCTGAACGCCTGGGGTCTGAGCCTCGGCCTCGGCCTCGGCACGTACATGCTCGGTGTGGTCGGCGCCGTGCTGATCGTGCTGTCCCACCTCACCCCGCAGCCGCGCAAGATCGCCGGTCTGGACCTCGGCCCGTTCGGCACGGCGCTGGCCGTCGCCACCGCCTGGTCGCTGCTGTGGTGGACGCTGGACGCGGAGAGCGTCGGCGTCGGCCTGATCCTCGGCCTGATCGCCGCGCTGCTGCTCGCGGCCGGTGCGATCGCCGCGCCGCTGGTCCCCGCCCTCAAGGCCGGTCTGGTCCCGGCGCCGCGTCCGGTGGCCCCGCAGCCCTACGGCGGCCAGCCCCAGGGTGGTTACGGCTACCCCGGCGCCCAGCAGCAGCCGCCCTTCGCCGGTCAGCCGCAGGCGCCGTCGTTCGGCGGGCAGCCGCCGTCCGCGCCGCCGTCCGCCGAGTTCTCCCCGTTCTGGTTCGCGGTGCCGGTGGCCCGTCCGCTGTTCGCGGAGGACGGTTCGCCCGCCCCGATCGCCGAACTGGCGCCGGGCACCTGGTACCTGGCCGTCGAGCAGCGCGGCCCGGCCCTGATCGCCCAGACGCAGGACGGCCGCCGTGGCGTCCTCCAGGACACGAGCGGCATCCAGCGCGGCTGAGTCCCCACCCCCGGCACCCACCGCGGCCCCTCACCCTTCCGGGCGGGGGGCCGTTGCCGTACGGTCACCCCGTTCGCCCGGGACACCGGCGGCGGGGGTGGCTGGTGCCAACCGGGCGACTTAGGCGCCGCGAAGGGCCGTGGGCAACGGGCGTGGCTGTTGCCAGGCGGCCAACTTGAACGCCGCGAAGGGCCGTCGGCGGCGGGGGTGACTGTTGCCAGGTGGCCAACTTGAGCGCCGCGAAGCGCCATGGGCAACGGGCGTGGCTGGCGTGACGCTGGTCCGCCCCGTCCGACCAGGGGCGCGGGGAACTGCGCGACCAGCCACGGACAGCCCGCACCCGCCCATCCCCCCTCCATCCCCCCACCCCCTCACCCCCTCACCCCCTCACCCCCTCACGCGCAACAGTCGGCATCCAGCCCCCTGGGCAACAACTCCCCCCCGAACACCGCACACGTCGCCTCATGCCCACCCAGCGCCGCCACAGCCAGCAGCAGCGCCCCCGCGGTCCACGTGGTCAGCTCGCGAGGCCAGATCGCGTCGTCCTCGAAGACATAACCCGTCCAGTACAGCCCGGACTGAGGCTCCCGCAGATGCCGGATGGACTTGAGCACCTCAAGCGCCCGGTCCGACTCCCCCGTCACCCACAGCGTGAGCGCCAGCTCGGCCGACTCCCCGCCGGTCACCCACGGATTGGGCACCACACACCGCACCCCGAGCCCCGGCACCACGAACCGGTCCCAGCCCTCCTCCATCCGCGCCTTGGCCTCGGCGCCCTGGAGCGCACCCCCCAGCACCGGGTAGTACCAGTCCATGGAGTACCGGTCCTTGTCCAGGAACCGCTCCGGATGCCGCTGGATCGCATGCCGGAGCATCCCGGCGGCCAGCTCCCACCCCGGCTGCGGCTCCTCCCGCTGCTCGGCGATGGCCAGCCCGCACCGCAGCGCCTGATGGATCGACGAGCACCCGGTCAGCAGCGCGTCCACCGTCGCCGTACCGTCGTCCTCGCGCCGCCAGCCGATCTCACCGCCGGGCCGCTGAAGCCGTAGCACCCACTCGACGGCGGCGTGCACGACCGGCCACAGGCGGTCGAGGAACGGGTCGTCGCCGGTGGCGAGATAGTGGTGCCAGACGCCGACGGCTATGTAGGCGACGAAGTTGGACTCACGGCCCCGGTCGGTGACGATGTGCGGGTCGCCGTCGGCGTAGGCGGCGTACCAGGAGCCGTCGTCGTTCTGGTGGGCGGCGAGCCAGTCGTAGGCGCGCTCGGCGGCGGTGTGCTCGCCGGCCGCGTCGAGGGCCATCGCGGCCTCGACATGGTCCCAGGGGTCGAGATGGTGGCCGCGGAACCAGGGGATCGCCCCGTCCGCGCGCTGCACGGCGAGGAGTCCGGCGACGGTGTCGGCGGCCTGCCCGGCGGTGAGGACCCCGGGCAGGACGAGGTGCTCGGTGCGGGAAGTGGTCACCGGGCGTCCGTCCGGGGCAGTCGCGGCTTGGTCGCGTACGCCACGAAGCTCTTGCCGATGACCGGGTTCAGCGCCTGCTCGGCGAGCCGGGTGGCCAGCGGCTTCTTCATGATGTCCCAGACCAGCAGCTTGTGGTACGCGCGTACCGGCAGGGCCTGGTCGTTGTCGACGCCGAACGCGCACTTCAGCCACCAGTAGGGGCTGTGCAGAGCGTGGGCGTGGTGGCTGCCGTAGGGCCGCAGGCCCGCTTCGCGGATCCTGGCCATCAGCTCGTCCGCCTTGTAGATGCGGATGTGGCCGCCCTCGACCTCGTGGTAGGCGTCGGACAGGGTCCAGCAGACCTTCTCGGGGCCGTAGCGCGGGACGGTGACGGCGATCCGGCCGCCGGGCCTGAGCACCCGGACCATCTCGGCGAGTACGCCCTTGTCGTCGGGGATGTGCTCCATCACCTCGGAGACGATGACGACGTCGAAGGACTCGTCGGGGAAGGGCAGTGCGAGGGCGTCGCCCTCCAGGGCCGTCGCGGTGGCGCCCGCGGGGGCCTCGCCCTCCGCCGCCATCGCCGCGAACCACTGGGCGACCTCGCGGATCTCCTCGGCGCTGCGGTCCAGCGCCACGACCCGCGCGCCCCGCCGGTAGCACTCGAACGCGTGCCGCCCGGCCCCGCAGCCGAGGTCCAGTACGCGGTCGCCCGGGGCGATCGGGAACCGGGAGAAGTCGACGGTCAGCACGTGGCCCTGCTTTCACGGTTGGGGTTGGCGGGGTTGGCCGAGGGGGGCGCGGTGGCGGTCCGCGCGGTGGCCGCCCGGTGGGCGATGGCCTCGCGGTAGCGGGCGGCGGTGCCCTGGGCCGCGCGGGCCCAGGTGAAGCGGGCGAGGACCCGTTCGCGGCCGGCCGCGCCGAGGCGGGTGCGCAGGTCCGGGTCGGCGAGGAGGCGGAGCAGGCCGGCGGCGAGGGCGCCCGCGTCGCCCGGGGGGACGGCGAGGCAGGTCACGCCGTCGGGTCCGGCGACCTCCGGGGTCGCGCCGCCGGTGGTGGCGAGCAGTGGCGTCCCGGTGGCCATGGCCTCGGCGGCCGGGAGGGAGAAGCCCTCGTAGAGCGAGGGCACGCAGGCGATCTGGGCCGAGCGCAGCAGGGCGACGAGTTCGGTGTCGGAGATGCCCTTGACGAACTCGACGGCGCCCGCGAGCCCGTAGCGGGCGATGGCCTGGGCGACCGGCCCCTCGTCGGGCCGCTTGCCGACGACGACGAGGTGGGCGGCGGGGTGTTCGGTACGGACCTTGGCGAGCGCCTCGACGAGGAAGACCAGGCCCTTGAGGGGGACGTCGGCGCTGGAGGTGGTGACGATCCGGCCGTCCGTCCGGGCCACGGACGGGTCGGGCGAGAACAGGCCGGTGTCGGCGCCGATGGGCACGACATGGACGCGGTCCGCGCGGACGCCGAGGTGGTCGGTGATCTCGGTGCGGGAGGTGCCGGAGACGGTGAGCACGGACGGCAGCCGGCGGGCGACCCGTTTCTGCATCCGGGTGAAGGCGTACCAGCGGCGGACGGAGCAGCGGCGCTGCCAGGACTCGGCGGCGGTCAGCTCCAGTTGGCGGTCGACGGTGATGGGGTGGTGGATCGTGGTGACGAGGGGGGCGCCGAGGTCGCCGAGGAGTCCGTAGCCGAGGGTCTGGTTGTCGTGGACGACGTCGAACGCGCCGCGCCGGGCGCGCAGCAGGCGGCCGGCGCGCAGGGAGAAGGTGAGCGGTTCGGGGAAGCCGCCGGTCCACATGGTGGCGACTTCGAGGGCGTCGATCCAGTCCCGGTACTCGCCGCGGGCGGGGGTGCGGAAGGGGTCGGGCTGGCGGTAGAGGTCGAGGCTCGGCAGGTGGGTGAGGCGGAGGCGGTCGCCGGAGTTGCCGACAGAGTTGCCGACAGAGTTGCCGCCGGGGTCGTCGCCGGGGTCGTCGCCGGGGGGATCGCCGGGGGTGTCGAGCACCGGGTAGGGCTGGGCGCCGATGACCTCGACGTGGTGGCCGAGGCGGGCGAGTTCGCGGGAGAGGTGGCGGACGTAGACGCCCTGGCCGCCGCAGAACGGGTTTCCTTTATAGGTGAGGAGTGCGATGCGCAGCGGTCGTTCGCCGTCAGTCGCGGGACCGTCAGCGGCCCCTGCCCGACTGGCCTCAGCGGTCACTCTGGGCCCCCTTCTGCCTGGGTGATGGTGAGACTGGGTGGTCGGGACGGTAATCTAGAACAGGTTTCAGACTTGATCGTTCGAGGGCTCCGAATCTACCGGCAGGTAGGGCCGGGGTGAGACGTGGATCAGGTGATTCGCGCCACGGCGGGCGAGATCGCTCCGGCCCTGCGATGCTGTCTGACCGACCCCCTTCTCACGGACTGTCACGGAACTCACGGAACGGTGTCCATGCCTGCGGAAGCCAAGGTGACCAAGGTGGAAGCCAGGAGCGCGAGAAGCGACTCACCGGCGCTCACCGAGCGGCAGGAGGCGCGTCGCCGCCGCATCCTGCACGCGAGCGCGCAACTTGCCGGCCGGGGCGGTTTCGACGCCGTGCAGATGCGCGAGGTCGCGGAGGTCTCGCAGGTCGCGCTCGGCACGCTGTACCGGTACTTCCCGTCCAAGGTGCACTTGCTGGTCGCCACGATGCAGGCGCAGTTGGAGCACCTGCACGGCACCCTGCGCAAGAAGCCGCCGTCGGGGGACACGGCCGGGGAGCGGGTCGCGGAGACCCTGATGCGCGCCTTCCGCGCCCTCCAGCGCGAGCCGCATCTCGCCGACGCGATGGTCCGCGCCCTCACCTTCGCCGACCGCGGGGTCTCCCCGGAGGTCGACCAGGTCTCCCGCCAGACCACCGCGATCATCCTCGACGCCATGGGCCTGGAACACCCCACCCCCGAACAGCTCTCCGCGGTCCGCGTCATCGAACACACCTGGCACTCGGCCCTGATCACCTGGCTGTCGGGCCGCGCGTCGATCGCCCAGGTGAAGATCGACATCGAGACGGCGTGCCGGTTGATCGACCTGACGTCAACCGACGATTGACAGATGCTATAACCAACGATTGCACCGCTGATATCATGACGCCATGCCGATGATCACAGTGGAATTCACCGAGGAAGAGCTCGCCGTGGCCAAGGCGCACGCTGCCGCGCTGGGCAAGTCGATGCGGTCCCACGCACACGACATAATCCTCGCGGACGCGCAGAGGACGGCGTTCCTGAGGGACGCAGACCAGGCGGTCGCCTTCGCGCTGGATGTCTTCAAAGACTTGCCGGAGGGTCAGCGTTGAGTGCAGTGGTCCGGGTCGACGCTGGGTGGATCCTGGCAGTCCAGACGCGCGTCTCTCCCGTCAACATCGCCATCGCGGACTGGGGCGCCCTCAGCGTCATGGTGACCCGGCACCTCTACGAACAGCCACACGGGCAGCTCTACTACGAGGAACCGGCGGCCCGCGCTGCCACGCTGTTCCACACTGCCCTGCTGCTTCGCCCGTTCACCGACTTCAACGCCACCATCGGCTGGGCATGCGCCACGCTGTACATGACGGCGTCGGATCAGCCGGTCTCCCCGGAAGTGAAGGACGTTCACCTCCTGGCCGGCGCCATCCGTGCCCAAGAGGTCGGCTTCCGCGAAGTAGCCCGCGTCATCAACTCCTGGCGCTGACCCGGCGCCTCCCCGCCCGCGGAGTCTCACCGACACCGCCGACCGCGTCCACGCCCTGCTCGGCCACCACGAGACCCGACTGCGCGAACTGCTGGCCCTGCTCGCCCTGCCCCGCACCACCTGGCAGCTCGCCGAGCACCTGATGTGGAACCGCCCCTGGGCACAGATCCCGCACACCTCCCGCAACATCGCCGTCTCCGAGGCCGAGGCCCATCTGCGCCGCCTGGTGAAACAGGGGCGAGCGGAGGCCATGACGGGCATCGAGCCGGTGACGTATCTCGCGGGGTGAGGGCGGGGAGGGCGGCTTGGCGGGGGCACGGCCCGATGGACCTCACCGGCACCGCCCGGTGCCCCCCACCCCCCACCCACACGCCCCGCCGAGCCCCGCAAGCACCGCCCACGAGCCATCGCGCGGCACAGCCCGATGGTCCTCGCAGGCCGCCCGGTAGAGTGAGCAGGTCGTCATCACATCCGTATGGGGAGCAGCCAGGGGGGAAGGCGAGGCGAGGGCCGGGAGAGTCCGGTGCCGATCCTCCTCCCCCGGAGCCCTCAAGGGGCCGGCAGGTCCGCCTGGGAGGTCCGTCCGCCTGGGAGGTTCCCCTACGTGAGCGGCTCCCCGGAAGCGGGCGGGTCGTGCGCCGGACCGCCCGGTACGGGACTGTGACCGGCTCACGCGCACGGCGTCCGCCGGGCGCGGCACCGTCGAGGGGTACGGAGCCGGGCCGCCCGGGGTGCCCCGTGCTGTCCGGCTCCCCGCAGGAAAGGTCACCCGCCGATCATGTACGTCCGCCGCAGTGCCGCGGTTCTCGCCGCCGCCCTCGGGATCGGCGCCGTCGCCGCTCCGCTCGCCCAGGCCGACAGCGCCTCGCCGTCCCCGTCCGCGTCCCGCCCCGCCGGACTGTTCGGTGCGGCCGACCCGACGTACGACGGCGTCTGGCGTCAGTCCCTCGCCCTGCTCGCCCAGACATCGGTGGGCATACGGCCCGCCTCGGTGGCCATCGACTGGCTGGCCGGGCAGCAGTGCGGCAACGGCGGTTTCGCGGCGTTCCGGGCCGAGCCCGGCACGGACTGCGCCGCCGAGACCGCGCTGGACTCCAACAGCACGGCCGCCGCCGTCCAGGCCCTCGCCGCGCTCGGCGACCACGAGGCCGCCACCGGCAAGGCCGTCACCTGGCTGAAGTCCGTGCAGAACGCGGACGGCGGCTGGGGCTACACCCCCGGCGGCCCCAGCGACGCCAACTCCACCGGCGTGGTGATCGGCGCCCTCGCGGCGGCGGGCGAACAGCCCCCCGAGGTCCGGAAGGACGGGAAGTCTCCGTACGACGCGCTGCTCGCCCTGAGCGTCCCCTGTGCCGCCGACGGCGGCGGTGCCTTCGCCTACCAGCCCGACGACAAGGGCGATCTGGCCGCCAACGCGGACGCGACGGCGGCGGGCGTCCTGGGCGCCCTCGGCAAGGGCCTGAACGCCGAGGCCGCCGCGGACACGGACGCCGATGCGAGTGCCGGGACGAGTCCCGACGCCGACGCCCAGTGCGCCGACGCCACCACTCCCGAGCAGGCCGCCGCCAACGGGGCCGCCTGGCTGGCCGGTGCCCTCGCCGAGGACGATCACCTCATCTCCGCCCTCCCCGGCGCCGAGGACCAGCCGGACTACGGGAACACCGCCGACGCCGTGGTCGCGCTGGCCGCGCAGGGCGAGGTCGAGCAGGCCCGCGCGGCCATGACCTGGCTGGAGAAGAACGCCGCCGACTGGGCCCAGCAGTCCGGCCCCGCCGCGTACGCCCAGCTGATCCTCGCCGCGCGGTCCGTGGGCGCCTCTCCGGACGAGTTCGGCGGCGAGGCCCTGATCAGCGGCCTCAACGCCACCGGCCCGGCCCCCGAGGCGACCGGCGAACCGGCGGAGAAGGAGAACACGGCCGCCGAGTCCGCCGACGACGGGGACTCCCCCTTCGGAGTCTGGTGGTACGTCGGGGTCTTCGGGATCGTCGGCGTCGGTATCGGCTTCCTGGTCAGCAACCGCTCCCGGGGCAACCAGCCGTGACCCGTCGCGTCCCCCTCCTTCTCCTGGCCGGCCTCCTCCTCGTCCTCGCGGGCGGGGCGGGCCAGGCCCAGGCGGCCGGATACCGCTACTGGTCGTTCTGGGACCGCGACGGTGACCGCTGGATCTACGCCGACCAGGGCCCGTCCCTGGCCCGCCCGGCCGACGGTGCCGTCCAGGGCTTCCGGTTCGCGGTGAGCGAGGACTCCCAGGACGCCAGTCAGCCGCGCGGCGAGGCCGGTTTCGCGACGATCTGCGCCCAGACCCCCGAGCGGGCGGGCTCGAAACGGGTGGCCCTGGTCCTGGACTTCGGCACCCCGGCCGACGCCCCCTCCGGCGAGACCCCGCCCCCGGCCCGCACGGCCTGCGCCCAGGTCTCCCCCGACGCCACCACGGCCGAGGCCCTGGCCACGGTCGCCGAACCCCTGCGCTACGACTCCAACGCACTGCTGTGCGCGATCACCGGGTACCCGGAGCAGGGCTGCGGAGAGCAGATCTCAGGAGCCGGGCAGCAGGAGCCGGGCACGTCCGGGGACGGCGGTCCGTCGGTGGGCCTGTGGGCGGGGATCGCCGCGATCGCCGTCGTGGCCGCGGGAGTCGGCCGGCAGACCTGGCGCCGTCGACGTGCCTGAGCCCCGACGCCTCGACGGGGCGCGGGGCCGGATCGAGGGCGGCTCAGCCGCCCGCGCGGCCACCCCGGCGCCGCACCCGGCCACCCACCCGTACCACCGGTATCACCAGACCCACCCCGGAGCGTGGTGGCTCTGGTCCCTGGCCCTAGGCGTCGCCGCGACCCGCACCACCAACCCCCTCCTGCTGGTCCTCCTCATCATGGTCTCGGCGTACGTGGTCGCGGCCCGCCGCCCCGACACCCCCTGGGCCCGCTCCTACAACGCGTTCGTCAAACTCGCCCTCGCCGTCATCGCCCTGCGCGTCCTGTTCACCGTGGTCCTCGGCTCCCCCATCCCCGGCACCCATGTCCTGCTCACCCTCCCGGAGATCCCCCTCCCCGACTGGGCGCAGGGCATCCGCCTCGGCGGCAGGGTCACCCTGGAGTCCCTCCTGTTCGCCTTCTACGACGGTCTGCGCCTGGCCACGATGCTGATCTGCGTCGGCGCCGCCAACGCCCTGGCGAACCCCTCCCGGCTCCTGAAGTCGCTGCCGGGCGCGCTGTACGAGCTGGGGGTCGCGGTCGTCGTGGCCCTCACCTTCGCGCCGCACCTGATCGCCGACGTCCAGCGGCTGCGCGCCGCGAGGCGCCTGCGCGGCCGGCCGGACCGTGGCATCCGGGGTCTGCTCCAGGTCGGGATGCCGGTCCTGGAGGGCGCCCTGGAGCGCTCGGTCGCGCTGGCCGCCGCGATGGACGCGCGCGGCTACGGCCGTACCGCACAGGTTCCGCCCTCCGTCCGCCGTACCACCGCCGTGCTCACCCTGGCCGGGCTGCTCGGCGTGTGCGCGGGAACGTACGGAGTACTGACCGCCGAAGGCGCGGGCTACGGGGTGCCCGTGCTGCTGATCGGGCTGGCCGCGGCGCTGGCCGGGCTGCGGCTCGGCGGCAGGCGCTCACCTCGTACCCGCTACCGCCCCGACCCCTGGGACATGCGCGCCTGGCTGGTGGCGGGCTCCGGTGTCGTGGTCGCCGGCGCGCTGGTCGCGGCCCGGTCGGTCGACCCGGCCGCGCTGGATCCCGGGGTGGTCCCGCCGACCGTCCCGGGGCTGCCGCTGTGGCCTGCGGCGGCGATCCTGCTGGGGCTGCTCCCCGCGTTCGTCACCCCGGCGCCGTACGCCCCTTCGAAGGAGCCGTCATGATCCGCTTCGACGGTGTCTCCGTCACCTATGCCGGGGCGGCCGAGCCCACCCTCAGGGGCGTCGACCTCGATGTCCCCGAGGGCGAACTCGTGCTGCTCGCGGGCCCGTCCGGGGTCGGCAAGTCCACGCTCCTCGGCGCGGTCAGCGGTCTGGTCCCGCACTTCACCGGGGGCACCCTGCGCGGCCGGGTCACGGTGGCCGGCCGCGACACCCGTACCCACAAACCGCGTGAACTGGCCGATGTGGTCGGCACGGTGGGCCAGGATCCGCTGTCCCACTTCGTCACGGACACCGTCGAGGACGAACTCGCCTACGGGATGGAGTCCCTGGGCATCGCCCCCGACGTGATGCGCCGCCGGGTGGAGGAGACCCTCGACCTGCTGGGCCTCGCCGAACTGCGCCACCGCTCCCTCGCCACCCTCTCCGGCGGCCAGCGGCAGCGCGTCGCCATCGGCTCGGTGCTCACCCCGCACCCGCGCGTCCTGGTCCTGGACGAACCGACGTCCGCGCTGGACCCGGCGGCGGCCGAGGAGGTGCTCGCCGTGCTCCAGCGACTGGTCCACGATCTCGGTACGACGGTGCTGCTCGCCGAACACCGGCTGGAACGGGTCGTCCAGTACGCCGACCGGATCGTCCTGCTCCCGGCGCCGGGCGCGGCCCCGGTGCTGGGCACCCCGGCCGAGGTGATGGCCGTGTCCCCGGTGTTCCCGCCGGTGGTGGAACTGGGCCGACTGGCGGGCTGGACCCCGCTGCCGTTGACGGTCCGTGATGCGCGGCGGCGGGCGGGGGAGCTGCGGGAGCGGTTGGGGGCGGCGGTGGGGCGGGGGGCGGCTGCCGGGGCGGGGCGGGGGACCCTGGCGGGCGGGCGCGCGTCCGCGCCGATCGCGGATCCCATCCCGGTGCCCACCCCACGCCGCTTTCTGCCCCGCAGACCACAACCCGCTCCCAGCCGCCTCCCCCTCCCTCTCCCCCTCGCGGAGGTCCTTTCCCTGGTGGTCCGGCGGGGTCGGGTGGCCGCCCTGCGCTCGGTCGGTCTCACGGTCGCGCCCGGCGAGACGGTCGCCCTCATGGGCCGCAACGGCGCCGGGAAGTCGACGCTGCTGTCCGCGCTGGTCGGCCTGGTGCCCCCGGCGTCGGGGACGGTACGGGTCGGGGACGCCGTACCGCACCGGACGGCCCCCCGGGATCTCGTGCGCCGGGTGGGCCTCGTACCGCAGGAGCCACGGGATCTGCTGTACGCCGACACGGTCGCCGGTGAGTGCGCGGCGGCCGACCGGGACGCCGGGGCGGCGGCGGGCACCTGCCGGGCGCTGGTGTCGGAACTGCTGCCCGGGGTCACCGGCGACAGTCACCCGCGTGATCTGTCCGAGGGCCAGCGGCTGGCCCTGGCGCTGGCCGTGGTGCTGACCGCGCGCCCGCCGCTGATCCTGCTGGACGAGCCGACCCGGGGCCTGGACTACGCGGCGAAGGCCCGGCTGGTCGCGCACTTGCGCGGGCTGGCGGCCGAGGGGCATGCCATCGTGCTGGCCACGCATGATGTGGAGCTGGCGGCGGAGCTGGCGCAACGGGTGGTGCTGCTGGCGGAGGGCGAGGTGATCGCGGACGGGCCGATGGAGGAGGTCGTGGTGTCGTCGCCGTCGTTCGCGCCGCAGGTGACCAAGGTGCTGGCGCCGGCGAAATGGCTGACGGTCGCGCAGGTGCGGGGGGCACTGTCATGAGCCCGGTGGAGGTGCGGGTGCGGACGCGGGCGGTGCGGCTGGGGCCGCGGTCCGTCGCGGCGCTGGTGCTGGTGAGCGCGGTCGGGGTGGGCGCGCTGGGGTGGCCCTTCCTGGCGCCGCCGGAGTCGAGCGTGGCCGCGCACGCGAAGGACGCGCCGTGGCTGTTCGCGGGGCTGCTGGTGCTGCTGGTCGCGGTGGTGGCGGCGACGATCTCGGAGTCCGGCCTCGGCCCGAAGGCGGTGGCGATGGTCGGTGTGCTGGCGGCGACGGGGGCGGCGCTGCGGCCGATCGGGGCGGGGACGGCGGGGATCGAGCCGATGTTCTTCCTGATGGTGCTGAGCGGGCGGGTGCTCGGGCCCGGTTTCGGCTTTGTCCTGGGCTCGGTGACGATGTTCGCGTCGGCGCTGCTCACGGGTGGGGTGGGGCCGTGGCTGCCGTTCCAGATGCTGTCGATGGGCTGGTTCGCGATGGGGGCGGGCCTGCTGCCGGGTGCGGAGCGGCTGCGCGGCCGGGGTGAGCTGCTGCTGCTCGCCTGCTACGGGTTCGTGGCGGCGTTCGCGTACGGCACGATCATGAATCTGGCGGGGTGGCCGTTCATGGACGAGCGGACCACGGTCATCGCGCTGGACCCGGATCTGCCGGTCCTGGCCAATCTGGCCCGTTTCGCCGCCTACTGTCTGGCGACCTCGCTGGGCTGGGATCTGGGCCGGGCGCTGGTGACCGTCGTACTGACGCTGCTGGTGGGTCCGGCGCTGCTGAAGGCGCTGCGGAGGGCGACCCGGCGGGCGGCGTTCGAGGCGCCGGTCACATTCGACGCATCGGCTGGGTGAGGGGATGTGGGCCGACGGTGACGGAATCCGTTGCGGGGCCGTGAAGCACCCCACATGACCCAGATCACCAACGATCCGGGGTCGTAGCCGGGTGGGCTGTCATGGACGCGACTTTCACCCCCCTGACCAGGGCATTGAGAGCCAGGTCACACAGGGGACGTAGGGGCTACATGCGACCACAACTAGTAAAAGGGGTCATTGCGGTCGTATCGCAGTCCTGTTTCTCTGGTCCACGTCGCACGGCGCCGATGTGCCCCAGGGCCACGGCGTCGATGTCTGCCCCCGCCGCGTACCGCGTGACGGACGGCGGGCCGCGACCCCCCGTCCCCGAAGAAAAGGTTCACTGTGTCCGCCTCGCTCATCCGTCGCATCGCGTCCCCCAAGAAGGCCCTCACCGTCGCCGTCGTGGCCGCCGCCACCGCGGGCATGGCCCTGACCGCCGCTCCGGCCCAGGCCGCGCCCACCGCGTCCGCCGCGTCGGCACAGGCCATCGCGAAGCAGATGATCCCGAACGCCGCGCACTACAACGCCTTCTCGAACATCGTCAGCAAGGAAAGCGGCTGGAACGTCACCGCCACCAACCCCTCCTCCGGCGCCTACGGCCTGGTCCAGGCGCTGCCCGCGTCGAAGATGGCGTCGGCGGGCGCGGACTGGAAGACCAACCCCGCCACCCAGATCGAGTGGGGCCTGAACTACATGGACGCCCGCTACGGCAGCCCGCTCGGCGCGTGGGACTTCTGGCAGGCGAACGGCTGGTACTGAGCCGAACCCGACCGGTCACCGACCGGCACGACCGGTCACCGCTGACCGACCTGGTCGGTCACCGCTGACCGACCCGATCGGTCTTCACCGACCGACCCTTGGGCGGCGGCCCCCTCTGACAGGGGCCGCCGCCTTTGGCGTACGGAGACCCGGCGAGCCATCCGCCCCCATGGTCAACTGAGCGGATGACCGCCGAGACGGAGTCACCCGAGCCAGCAGAGTCGACCGACCGGCGGGAGGGCAACCGCCTGCGCCTGACGTACGTCCTGCTCCTGCTGACCATGAGCAGCGGAATCGTCGACGCGGTGAGCTACCTGGGTCTGAACCATGTCTTCACCGCCAACATGACCGGCAATGTGGTGGTGCTGGGCTTCGCCACCGCCGGAGCGGAGGGCTTCTCCGTCACCCACACCCTCACCTCGATCGGCCTCTTCCTGGCGGGCGCCGTCGGCGGCGGCCGCCTGGCGGGCCTGCTGGCCACGCACTCGCGCGGCGCCTGGTCCCGTACGTCACTGGCCATCGAGGCGGCGTTGCTCCTTGCCGCGGCGATCGTGGCCTTCACCGTCCCCGACAACGAGGCCCGCCCCTTCATCCTGCTCGCGCTCACCGCCCTGGCCATGGGCATGCGCAACGCGACGGTCCGCAAACTGGGGGTCCCCGGTATCTCGACCACGACAGTGGTGACCACCACGCTGACCGCCCTGGTCTCCGAATCCCCCTTGGGCGGCGGCACCGGCGACCACGGCATCCTCCGCACGGCAGCCGTGATCGCCCTGTTCTGCGGCGCCCTCCTGGGCGCCTGGCTGGTCCTGGCACACGGCCCGGGCGTACCGCTGCTGGTGGTGGCGGTGTTGGCGGGGCTGCTGGCGGTGGTGTCGTCGGGGCGGGACTGAGCCGACAGGGAATCCGTGCCGGTGACGATGTGCGCTGGGGGCGGCCTGGCCACCGGGACCCTTATCCAGCGGCTTTGGTCGCCGTCCAGTTGACGAAGGTGGAGAAGACGGCGGGATCGAGGGTGAGGGTCGGTCCCGCCGGGTTCTTGGAGTCGCGTAGGGCGATGGTGGGGGTGGGGCAGGGGGTTTCGGCTACTTCGACGCACTCGCCGCCCTGGTCGCCGCTGTAGGTCGACTTGCGCCAGGCGAGCGGCCCAAACGGCGCGCACTCCACGCAGTTGCCGCCCTGATCGCCGCTGTAGCTGGACTTACGCCACCGCGCCCCCGTCAGGATCACGTTGCTCCCCATAACGCTCCTCCATCACGCGCCGGATCAACTCCGCCGAATCCCTGAGAGAGAGGGCGGCGGCCTGTAGATGATCGTAACGGAGCGAGCAGTCCTTGACCGTGTCCGGGTTGGCGGTGGGATGCCCACTCCCGTAGCCCTCGGTATAGACGATGTCCGGGTCCCGCTCGAAGCGGTAGAGGGTGAATGAGCCTTGCAAACCCGCATGCGCGCCCGCCGAGAACGGCAACACCTGCACATTGATCCGAGGATTGTGCTCGAAGGCCAACAGATGGGCCAGTTGCTCGCGCATGATCTCCCGCGAGCCGATCTGCTGATACAGGGCCGCCTCGCCGAGGATCGCCCAGAAGACCGGTGGATCACCCTTCTCGAAGATGCGCTGGCGGGCGAGCCGGACGGCGGTGCGGTCGTCGAGGTCGGTTTCGTCGAGCAGTCCGAGCACGGCACGGACATACGCGGGGGTCTGCAACAGACCATGCACCATGTGGGTCTGAAAGGTGAAGATACCGACGGCCCGCGCTTCCAGTTCCGCCACTTCCTGAAACCAGGCCGGAAGTTGACTGCGCATGACCAGCACCAGCAACCGGGACAGCGATCCCCCGGTCCCGAGCGCCGCGTCCACCCGCTCGCTGAACTCCGCCGTCGGCAACTTGCGCGCGGTCTCGATCTGCCCCACCAGCGAACCGGTGTAGTTGACGATCTCCCCGAGCTGCTTCTGGGTGAGCCCCGCCGCCTCACGAAGCCGCCGTAACTCGAAGCCGTAGTAGTCGAGCGGCGAAGCGCCGGGATCAAGGACGTTGATATGAGTCACGCGGGGGACCCCTCTCACGCAACAACCCGCACCACACCGTGACGGGTTGAATCCGGACCGTAGCCAGCGTAGCGAGACGCGGCCACCCTGGTGATGTGAACGGACACTTCCCCCACCAGTACCGCATGAGCCTCACCGTCGCCGAGCACTCCGCCCGCCACGTGCGCCGCATCGCCCGCACCTTGCTCAGGGAGTGGGGTGTGCCCGAGCTGACCGAGGCGGTGGAGCTGGGCACGACGGAGCTGATCGCCAATGTCGTACGCCATGTTCCGGACCGCAAGTGCACCGTGCGGCTTCTGCGCCAGGACGGGGGCGCGAGGGTGGAGGTCACGGACACGTCCGATGAGCTGCCCACCCCCTCACCTCAGTTGTCGATGGTGTCGGAGAACGGCCGGGGGCTGCTACTGCTGGAGGCGGTGGCGGACAAGTGGGGTGTGGATGTGCGGGCGGGGGGTGGGAAGACGGTGTGGTTCGAGTGCGGAATGAAGATGTCTGGCGAGGAGGCGAAGGTCTGAGCTGCGGAGCGAGAAGGGTCAGTTCACAAACGAGTCCAGGGACATCGGATGTGAGCCAGACATCTCCGGCCCCGTAGCCCGCGCGCGCCGCCTCCCTCGACAACGGCCACACAGCGTCCAATCTCAGCGGAGGATCAGCAGTTCACTCTCACCCGCTTGCGTGGCCCAAAGTACTGTCTTCCCCTCTGACATGCCGGTCCACATTGAGGCGGAGCAACCGTCGCCGAAGCGAATCAACACCGAGGTGACCCCGCGATCTTCAATCGTGTCCCACGTACCCTGACCTGATTTCCTCTGAACTCCGCTTGAGGAGCAGCTGAAATACTCCAGGAGAAGCGCGGAGGCCGAGAAAGTGGCGTCACCCCTCAACGACAGCTCCGCCCCCTCACCCGTCCACTCGCGTACCAGCTCCGCGTCCGCAACCAACTTGCCTTCCGGATAGCGGTCGTAGTCCGTGGAGACATAGCAGGCGGACATCAGCAGGCCCACTAGCGGCACCAGCAACGCTCGCCGTACGGCAGCCCAGGGCCTGATGCCAGGGCGTGCCAGGTCGGCCTGTTGTCGGTTTACGTTCAATCCTTCTACCCCCAGCTGGGAATCATCACCCGGAAGGTAATGGACATGTGATGCGACCGCATTGCAGACCCCGAGGTGAATGGCCTGCTCGCAACGATGCCATCATGATCATATCTCTGGACCATGCGGTCGGCGGTAGTACCATAGCCTGTCGCGATGTGCGCAAACGACGACATCGTCATATTATTCTCGATGGTGATACTTGCCTGAACGCCGTTGGAATTGGCGCGAAGGATCTTATAGCGGGCGGTGTACGAACCAAGCACTCCCAAGGCCGCGTTCTCGTCGCCGGTAGCCATCGACCACATGTCGGCCAGGAACTGCCCGACCTTGCCCTCCGAACTTTTCCCGCCAATTGAGTACGACTGCAATATTCCCTCGGTTTCACCATTGAGCCACGCGCTCTTGATGACCCGTCGATGCTCCGCTGTGATATCAGTCGCAGCGGCCTGCTGGGCGACACGGCTGTCCTCGCCATAGGTGCCGGACCCTTCGAGAAGTCCAAGGCTCCACTTCAGGCCAATCATGCGGATGTCGTCGCCCCCTCCACCCAGGACAGCATCCTCAGGATTGCACTTGGTCAAGGCAGGCATTGCGCTGCATTCGCGAAGCGACAAGTAGTCCGGGTGCGCGATGCCCGGCGGGATATACGGGAGCTGCGTCGGCGCAGGTCCCACCAGAGGGCCGCCTGCGCTGGGGCCACACGGGGCGAGGGGAACAACACCACATGTCGGTGTCCCCTTTGATGCGCTCACCGCACTTGCTGTTCCGCAAGGCGCAACACACGTATCCCCGGGCTTCACCAATTCCATAGGCCGGCCGTTGCCCGTGGTTCCGTCGGGGCGGGTTCCGCAGCCCGGTTCCCCGGCGACACCACAGAGCAGACCCATGCCACTGGGGTCCGCATGACTCACCGGATTCTGCGCACCATAGCTGTAACCGTTCAGCGTCTGCGGGATGTCCACCTGCAACAGCGGATCCACGCTGATGAACTGGCCGATCAGCGGGTCGTACTCGCGGGCGCCTATGGAGGTCAGACCCGTGTCCGTATCCGCCGGCTTGCCCAGGAACCCCTTGTCGTCCGGCCAAGCCGACGCCCCCGTGCCTCGGCTCGCGCCGAACGGCGTCAAGTACCGCTTCGTCAGGGCCTGGTCGTCCGAGGTGATCGCCGTCGTGCTGGTGTTGTGGCTGTCGCCGGTGAGGTAGCTGATCTCCTCCGTGCCGGACTCGTTGCTGCGCAGGGCGACGGTCGAGCCGCCGTAGCTGTAGTAGCGGTTGGCCCACTTCTGGCCTGACTTGATGTGGACCTCGGTCGCGCCCAGGTAGAGGACCGTCTCGCCGTCCGTCGCCGTGCTGCGGCGGATGAGGAGTTCGCCGCCCGCGCCGTAGATGTAGTCCGTGGCGCGGGACGTGCCGGTGGGGTTCTCGGTGAGGCGGGAGAGTTCGCCCTCGGCGTCCCAGACCAGGTCTTGCGTGGTCGTGCCGTCGGGGCGCTTCGTCGTGTTGCCCGCAGCGTCGTACGTGTACTTCGGCGTCGCGCCCGTGCAGGAGCCGGTTGTCGTGGTCAGGAGGGTGTGGGGCTGGGTCGTCCCGCCCTTGTAGCAGTAGTTCGTAGTCGTCGTGGCGGCCGTCGTGTGCTGGGTCTCCGTCGCGCGCTGGCCCGCCGTGTTGTACGTGTAGCTGGTCCAGTACGGGGCCGCGCCGCCCAGGCTCGCCGTCGTACGGCTCGCCGCGCAGTTTCCGTCCGCCGGTGTCCACGCCTCGGTCAGGCGCTGGTAGCCGTCGTAGGAGAAGCACTGGTTGTCGGCCGCGCCGGTGCCGGCGAGCGTCGTCGTGTCGGAGATCTTCGTGACGTTGCCGGCGTCGTCGTAGGTGTAGTGCAGGTTCAGCGCGTCGTACGCGTGCGTCGTCGCGTGGACCTGGGTCTGGAGCAGGCGATTGGTGCCGTCCTCGTAGCCGTGGGCCACGTCGACCTTGTTCGTGCCGGTCGCCGGGGAGACGCCGAACTTGAGGGTCGAGACCTGACCGAGGTCCGTGTAGGTGGTGCCCAGGACGATGCCCTTGCCGCCGCCGGTGAGGGTCTCCGGCAGCCCCTGCGGGGTGTAGTCGAACTCGATGATCTCCGAAGCGAGGCCGGCCGCGGCGGGCTCGGTGGTCTGCTCCAGCGTGCCGTCCGTGCGATAGGCCGCCGTGAAGTTCAGCGTGCCGGAGGCCAGCGCGCCCGACGTGACCAGCGCGTCATCGGACGGCAGAGTGATCCTCGACCCCGTGACGTTGTACCGGCTGTCGTACGCCGTGACCGACTCGGTGTACGCCTTGCCTCCGGTCCCCGCTCCCCCGACATACCGCGTGGACGCGGCGGCCTTGCCCTTGCCCGAGGTCACGGTGTCGTAGGTGGCGTTCGTGAGCTTGTTGGCGTCCGTCTTCTGCGCCGCGAGCGTGGTGGCGTTCGTCAGGTCCGCGTTCACCTGCGACTTCCAGGTGTCGGTGACCCGGCCGAGCACGTCGTAGGCCGAGATCACGGCCTGGCCGGTGGAACCCTTCACCCAGGACACCTGGTCGAGTGCCGTGTATCCGGTGGTCGTCGTGCCCTTGTCCGGGTCGGCCGCCGAGGTCTCACGGCCGTACAGGTCGTACCCGTACGACCAGACCGCGCCGTCCGGGCCGGTGATCGTCTTCTGCTTGCCGTCGGGCGTGTAGGTGAACCGGGTCCCTGAGTAGGACGAGCCCACACCGCTGCCGTAGTCGGGGTCCGCCGATGAGGTGCTCGCGTACTGGCGGGTCTCCGTCGTACGGCCGAGGGCGTCGACGATCGTACGGCTCGCCGAGCCGCCCGTGACCCCGGTGGTCGCGGTGGAGTCACCGGTGTACGTGGTCGTGGTCTGCCACTGCTGCACGCCGCCCACCAGGAACGCCGACGTCGTCGGGCGCCCGGCGGCGTCGAAGCCGGTCGTGGTCAGACTGGGCGCCTCGCCGTACTCGGCCTGTGTGAACGTCCCCGAGGGGGCAGCCGTGTCGAAGATGTCCGCGTACACCTCGTAGGCCAGACCCCGGCTGTCGTACCGCGTCTCGGTGAGGATCCGGCCGCTGGTGGCACCCGGCTCCTGGGTCTGGATGGTGCGCAGGAGCGAGTCGTAGACCATGTACGAGGTGCGATACGTGGTGCCGTCGCCCTTGAGCGTGCCCGTGGAGGTCCAGGACGGGGCCGTGCTGGAAACGGAGTAGTCGAAGACGTAGTTCGCGGACTGGCCTCCGGTGCGGATGCGGTTGGGCAGCCACACGCCCGTCGTACGGCCCAGGGCGTCGTAGACCGACTCGGTGACCCGGTTGTTCGGGTCGAAGGTCTTCGTCGTCTGACCGCGTGCCGGGTCGAGGTAGTCGTACGTGCTGTACAGCTTGGCGTCCTTGGTCTGGACACGGGTGAGCGGGCCGGTGTCGGCCGGGACGTACGTGAGGGTGGTCGAGTTGTTCGCCGCGTCCGTGGTCGAGAGAGGCCGGCCGAGCGCGTCGTATGTGATCTTGCTGGTGGTCTGCCAGACCGTCGGAGCGCGCTCGCCGCCGGAGGCCGTCGCCGGATAGGCCGAGGCGCGGCCGGTCCAGGTGGCAAGGCCCTTGGTGGGGGTCTGGGTCGCGGTCCATGCCGTGGCGGTGGCGCTGTCGTACACCGTCGCGGTGTCCGCGACCACATCACCGGGGCTCGTCGTGTTCGCGGGGAGCGACAGGTCCGCCTCGGCGACCGAGCAGGCCCGGCCCACCGTCCGCACCCGTGAGGTGAGGGCGTTGATGCCGAGGCTGTCGTTGCGCGCGTACCAGGTGCGGGTGCAGGTCTCGTCGCCGGTCTTGGCGGTGTCCCCCGCGTTGTCGGTCTTCACCGCCATGCCGTAGTCGTCGTACATGGTGGCGGTGCTCGTCGAGCGCCAGGACTGTGGGGTCGTCAGATACGTGTGCGCGGTGCTCTTGGCCGTGCGGATGTAGTACGCCTCGGTGTCCGCGTACGACTTGTGCTGAGTTGCCGTCTTCTGCGACCACGGGTCATTGACGGTGACGGCGATGGGGGTGGAGCCGTTGTACGTGATCTGCTGGCGCAGGAAGCCCGCGAACTGCTCGCTGTCCGTCTGGTCGGGCACGTTCAAGCCGGTGAAGTCCACACCCGGCACGGTCGCGGTGCGCCGGGCGGTGGGCTCCAGGTCGCCGTTCGCGTCCAGCAGCCGGTCGCCGTTCATGCCCTGGAGGTAGACCGAGGTCTGCTTGGAGAGGCTGGTGCCGGTGCCCTGGGTGGCGGTGACGGTGCGGTAGCCGCGCCAGATCGACCAGGTGCGTTCGTCGGCCGGGGTGAAGGGCGAGTCGTTGTAGTGCCAGGCCGGGTCGGCGTAGGCGTAGTGACTCTCCATGGTCGCCTGGTGGCCGGTGGGGTCGCTGGTGACCACGTCCGTGACCCGGTACTTGTGGAACCAGTCGAGACCGGCTTCCTCCGCGCCGTTGATGTGCCAGTACTGGGCGTAGCAGGACTTGGTGTTGTCATCGGGCGCGGTGGGCATGTTGGTGCCCCGGACGCACTCCTGGCCGGAGAAGGTCACATCGGTGATGGCGCCGGTCTCCGAGGTGACCGTGCGGATGCGCGGCTTGGTCAGCGGCAGGATGTTGTCGAGCGGGGCGTCCACCCGGTTGGGGCGCATGTCGTAGGTGAAGGTGACCGGGTTCAGGCTGATCGCCGTGCCGTTCTTGCCGGTGCGCTTCAGGCTCTTGAGCGTCAGGGTCTGGTCGGTGGAGTCACCGATGTCCCCGCCGTCCAGGTACTGCTGGGTCAGCTCCCAGGTGTCGACCGGTGTGAACGTGCTGGTGGCGGCGGACCAGACGGACGTGTCGACCTTGGTCAGCCGCTTGCGTGTGAAGAAGGTCGGGCCGGTGGCGTCGCAGTCGGCGCCCGTGGCACAGATCGAGTCGAAGGGGACGTCGGGCCAGTTCGTGGCGGTGGCGTCGGTCAGTTCGGCGCAGTCGGCGGCGGTGCAGCGTTCGGCGTAGGTGAAGGTCACCTTGCCGGAGGTCACGCCGGTGAACTGGGTGGCGGCGCGCTGCCCGTAGCGGATCTCGGTGAGGTAGCCGCCCCGGGTGTAGGAGGCGGTGGCGGTGCTCGCGTCGTTCTTGGCGTAGGAGTTGCTCTCCTTGGTGTACCAGTACGACATCGCGTTGCCGTGCGGGTCCTCGACGTAATCGAGGTTCCAGCGCCATGCCTGGGTCACCGCGCGGTCGGCGAACGCGCCGCCCTGGTCGTAGCCCGGCTCACCGGAGTCGTCGCCGAAGACCGGGACGGTCCAGACGGAGTTAGTGCGCTGGGTGTCGGCGCCGGTCAGCTTGTTGAGGCCGAAGACATAGCGGGTGCCGTCGCCCGTGGTGACGGTCCAGTGCTCGCCGTTGTTGTCACCGTTGTCGGCGCCGGTGGTGAGCGTGACCGTGGAGGCGTCGTCGTTCTTCAGCCGCCACTTGCCGGTGGTGTCGTCCTTGACCAGTTCGGAGGACTTGCCGTTCAGGACGATGCTGGCGTTCTCGAACTTCCAGCACAGGTCGAACTTGTCCGTCTGCCCGTCCTCGTCGCACACCCCGTAGGTGCGCTCGATGTAGGAGCTGGCCGTGGAGTCGAAGCCCTCGCCGATCTGCGTGGACTGGTTGTTCGTCGAGGCCGTCTTGCCGTCGACCGACCCGGAGTCGTACGACAGGGTCAGCGACGGAGCCGGGCCGGACGCCGGCGGGACCGTCATCGGATACGTCCAGGTGAACGCGCCCGAGGAGCCGCCCGCCTCCCAGGTGGCCGAGGGGGACAGCTGGGTCCCCGAGTAGTCGCCGGAGCCGGAGGCGGACGCCCCCGAGGTGGTCGCGGCGAGCGCCAGCACGGTCGGGGCGGACGCGGAGAGCACCACCGTGCCGGTGACGGTCTGCGCGGAGATGTCGTTGTCCGACGCCACCTCGGTGGTGGTACGGCACTCCGCCTTCTCCGGCGTGGTCAGGGCGCACTCCGGCAGCCGGACCAGGCCCAGTCGTCCCGACCAGCCACCGCCGTACGCGGAGGCGAAGTCGTCGTACGCCACGCTGACATCCGCGCTGCCGGTGCCGCCCTCGGCCGCCTGGGCGGTGAGCAGCAGTCCCTTGACGCCGAGTTCGTCGGCGCGCTCATGGCCGAGAACCTTGATCTGTACGTCCCCGTCGGCGGGTGTCTTCGCCCGCTCGGGGGCGGCGACGGCTACGGGCAGACCGCCCACTGCGGTGGGGCTCGCCTTGCCGGTGCCGGAGACGCGGATCGTGCCGCTGCCACCGTCCGGCCAGTCCGCCTGCTGCTCGGACGTGGCGGTTCCGGCCTGGGTGTCGTTCTGCTTCTTCGCGGCGGCTGCGGCGGCCCGTTCCTTCGCGGCGCCGAGCCCGGTCACCGGTTCGGTGTCGGTGACCGTCCGCTCCCACAAGGGGTCCAGAGCGCCCGAGGGCTCCACGGCCTGCACCACGGGGGTGAGACCACCCGCGGTCACGGCCGCGGACAGGGCCAGGATCAGCCCAAATTTAGCGCGAGCATGCCAACGCCGACGGCGAGGCATCCGTCTTCCGAACACCGGGAACCCCCATCAGGGTGATGAATCTGCTGACGATGAAGAGCAAGCGGGGAAAGAGGTGGGTGGCCGACCCGGGCCGGGACCGGCCACCCGGGTGCCTCAGCCGGACACGTCGTCGGTCTCGTCGTCCTCCGGCACACCGACCATGTCTCCGACCTGATCGCCATCGATGGCGGCACCGGTCCACAGCCTGATGTCCGCGATCCGGCCAGGCAGATAGTGGCCCCAGGTCCCGTCGACGAACCCCTTGCCCCCGGCGAGTTCCCCGGACCCGATCACCGCGGTGTAGGGGACGTCGTCGTTGTCCTGTGTGGAGGCCAGGTAGAGGCGGATGACCCCTTCCTCCCCTTCTTGTGCGTCGTACACCCCGGTCAGCCGTACCTCACCGACGGCCGCCGACTCCCTGGAGTCAACCGCGGTGAACGAACCGTCGTCGTTGAGCCGGCCGAAGCGCCAGAACCCGACTGGACGACTCACCAGTTCACCGTCGTCATTCATGTACTCCTCGCTGCCGGTGCGCTGATACCACAGGCCCCACGCCGATCCGTCCACCGTCCGCTGGCCGAGAACCTGGGCCGTATAGCCGTCCGGTTTTCCGGACAGGGCCTCCATGTCCAGTTCGACCTCGGTGGTCACCGTGAAGGACTCCCGGTCGTCGACAACCGGTCCCGGCGTGGTGACCGCGTCATTGACCCCGTCCAGCACGATCGCGTCGTCGACGACCGAGGCCCCACCGCTCAGTTGCAGGCTGCGGCCATAACCGCTGACGGGGTCGGAGATGGCGGCGGTGCCCGTGCTGCCCTGGGGCTGCCAGGCCGCGACGAGTTCCACGGCCCGCTGGGTCTTGTCCGCGTTCAGCAGCATCGCGGTCTCGGCGACCTGGGCATCCGGGAGGGCGCTCTGGAAGACAGCGACCTCATCCACCCGCCCCTTCCAGTAGTTGTTGTACGTCCCGTTGTAGCCACCGGCCCGGCCGACCTGGAAGTTCCCGTCCACCACGGTCGGGACGCCCGCGTCGGGCACCGGGACCGGGTCGCCCTGGCGGTGCCCGTTCACGAACAGGCTCAGGGTCTGGGCGTCGGCGTCGAAGACACCGGAGAGGTGGGTCCAGGTCTTGAGGGTGATGCCCGGGGTGAGGTCGGCGTTGGCGCCGATCCATTTGCGGACGCCGTTCTCGTACCAGTGCATCAGGAACACCCAGCGGCCCACGCCCGGCGAGTAGTAGAGCGAGAAGCCCTTGTTGTCGCTGCCGGTCTGGGACAGGACCGTACGGAATGCCGTGTCGTCGGTCGGGTAGGCCCAGGCCGAGACGGTGAAGGAGGACTGGGAGTTGACGACCGGGCCGGTCGAATTCGCGTAGCCGGTCTGTGCGGCGGTGTTCGTCGTGTCGTTCAGCCACAGCGAACGGTCGGCGTCACCTCTGCGGGCCAGGGACGACCATCCGGCTCCGGCCTCGTGAAGGGTGAGCGCATGACGAGTACCGGGCGCCGTACCTTTGTCGACCGCTGTCGTCACCCCGGAACCGGGCGCCGCGTCGTCGAAGTGCCAGAGCCCCGCCGGGCCTTCACCCTCGGCCACGTTGAAACGGACCGTGGTGGATTCGCCCGACTGCCCCGTCCCCACACTGTCCACCGCCCGCACGGTCAGCACCTGCACTCCCGAGAGCGCCGGTTTGATCGAGCGGGTGATCGCGCTGGTCGCGGTCACCTTCGTCCACACCTTGTCGGTGGCCAGCTTGTACTCGAAGGCCGTGATGTTGGCGTCGGCGGAGTTCTTGGTGAAGGTGAACTGGCCCGCGACGCCCGGCCCGCCCGTGCCCAGACCGCAGCCGTCGCCCTCGTCCGGGCACAGGCCGTAGGTCGCCGCGGTCGGCGTGGTCACCGTCGGCGCCTTGGGGCGGGTCGAGTCGACGGTGAAGTAGCACCAGCCCTTGGTCGTCACCGTGCTGCTGCTCTCGATCGAGCTGGCGCCGTTGTTGTAGTAGGAGCGGCTGAACACCGCCATCCGGTACGCCGTGTTCTGGGCGAGTGTGACGGGTGAGTCCACGGTCACCGTCGCGTTGTCGCCCACGTAACCGCTGGACGGGCGGATCGGCTCGGTCGCCACCTCCGTCCAGCCGGCGGCGGTCTTGCGCTGGACGTAGAAGTGGGCCCGCAGGCTCACCCCGCTCTCCCCGCCGGAGGCCGCCTGCACCTGGGCGCTGAACTTCGGCGTCGGGTCGGAGATCCACGCCGGATCCGACGCCGAGGTCTCGCACGTGGACGCGACCGTGGGGCTCGTCGGTACGGCGGGCAGCCCCGCGTAGGTGACCGCCAGAGTCGCGTCATTGCGGAACCGCTTCCACGCCGACGCGTCCGTCTCGTCCTTCGCCTTCAGCATCAGGGTGAGGCGGGAGATCTTGCCTGCCGCGAAGTCCGTCACGGTCGCCGTGAGGTTCTCGTACGACTCGTTCGGGTCGTCGTTGAACTCGATCGGCGCGGCCGGTGTGTCCGGGTCGCACGACGAGCCGCGGCCTGCCGACACATTGCGGTCGCCCACCAGGTCCAGGTGGGTGGGGCGGGAGGCCCAGGTCGTGGACGAGGAGATGTTGCCGGTCCGGTACAGCTGCACCCAGCGCGGGTCGCACTGGAACGCCCACGGCTCGGTGACCCGGAAGGTCGCGTCCAGCACCTTCTTGCCCTTGAGGTTCGCCGGGGAGAACTCGAAGTACAGACGCTGCGTGTAGCCGGGGCCGCAGTAGTAGCCGCTCCAGGTGCCGCACTTGCCGACGCCCTTGCCCAGGTCGTCGTCGCCGTTGCCCCAGCCGTAGGACTCGTAGCCGTCCGAGCGCAGCAGGGTGCGTTCCGCCTCGCCCCAGCTCACGGTGGGGTCGATGTAGAGGGGGAAGTGGGCGGGGTCGGTGGCGGTCAGCATGTCCGCGTCGGGGGTGACGGTGAGCGAGTCCTGGTCGACGCTCACCCCCATCGGCTTCACGGTGTCACCGGCCAGCGGCTCACTGCCGGGGGTGGCGTCGCCGGCGTTCTCGCCGGGGTCGGACGTCGCGGTCTCCCCGGCCTCGGCCGCCACGATCCCTCCGGAATCAGCCGCCGTCGTCGCGCTCCACGACGACGATCCAGCCAGGCCCGGCAGCTCCCCCGCACCCGATCCCGCCGAGTCCCACATCTGCGCCCGCGGCGCCCGGAACACCCAGTTCCCATCCGCGTCGACGGCGTTGTAGCCGCCGCTGTTGTTCTCGACGACAGTCAGCTCGGACGCCTGGAGGGAGTACTCGATCTGCGCCAGCTCCGGCTGCGCGGCGGCCTCCGGCGTCTTGACGACCAGCAGATGCTGGAAGCCCTCGACGGTGGCGGTGACCTTCAGGTCCACGCCGTCGAGCACCTCCGGGTACAGGGCGGTCGTGCCGTCCAGGTGCGGCTCGGGCAGCGCCGTCGGCCAGCCCAGGGCGAGGGACTGGCCGTCCTCCTCGATCCGGGCCAGCGGGCCGCCCGTACCGCCGCCGGAGAACTCCATGCTCACCGCCGCCGCCCTGGGCGCGACCGTCCCGTCCGCCCGGCGTTCCAGCGTCGCGTCCGGCGCCTGCCAGCCCCCGTCGGCCGTCGCCACCCGGATCGGGGTCACCGACTGCTCCAGCGTGAAGGTCGACCCGTCGGGGTTGGCGTACACGGTCGTGTCCTCGGACCGCTCCCCCACCACCTCGACCCGCTCACCACTCGCACTGGCCTGCGCCAGCGCCTGGGTGGCCTCGTCGCTCTGCCCGGCCGTGCCCTCGGCGGCGACGGACGACCCGGGCAGCGCGGCGGCCTGCGGCACCGTGGGCGTGAGGCCCAGCAGCAACGCGGCTGCCGTCAATACCACCAACCCGCCGTCGGACCACACACGTCTTCGGAAATGCGCCCGCACCGGTCCCCACCCCTTCTTCACATGCCACATCAGATATCCCCAGCCCCCTGGAGCGATCACAGGAAACATCAAATGACTGCACATGACAAGCGACTATGTGAAGGAGCCGGAAACGGTTCTCGCAGGTCGGAGTGCTGACACCGGGCGGAGATTCCGCATCGAGATCAGCGAGGTATCCGCGAACCCGTCACCAGATGAATACAAAACAAAGCAGAGGTGAACTCAATGAATTCACCTCTGCTACGGCTATGAATACCGCATATCTAGGTTTGAATCAGGTTTGGCTGAAAGCATTCGCTCCCACCCAGACCCCCCACCCCACACCCCACCCCATCCCCCAATCCCCCACCTACTGACTACGCGCCGCCTTCTCCAACTCCGGCGTCCGCTCCGCCCGCTCCGCGACAGCCGTCACCGTCCGGGCCCGCGGCCCCTGGAACACGTACACGAGGGCGAACCCGCCGCCCACCACCATCGCGCCGCCCACCGCGTCCAGGACCCAGTGATTGCCGGTCGCGACGATCGCGGCGACGGTGAACAGGGGATGCAGCAGGCCCACCGCCTTCATCCACAGTTTCGGGGCGACGATCGCGACGACCAGGCCGCACCACAGGGACCAGCCGAAGTGCAGGGAGGGCATCGCCGCGTACTGATTGGTGAGGGAGGTGAGGGTGCCGTAGTCGGGCTGGGAGAAGTCCTGGACGCCGTGGACCGTGTCGATGATGCCGAAGCCCGGCATCAGACGGGGCGGGGCCAGGGGGTAGAGCCAGAAGCCGATCAGGGCCAGCAGGGTCGTCAGGCCCAGGGTGGAGCGGGCCCAGCGGTAGTCGACAGGGCGGCGCCAGTACAGCAGCGCCAGCACCGTCAGCGGCATCGCGAAGTGGAAGGACGTGTAGTAGAAGTCGAAGAAGCCGCGCAGCCAGTCGATCTTCACCACCGCGTGGTTGACCGCGCGCTCGATGTCGATGCCCAGGACGCGTTCGAGGTCGAGGATCTGGCGGCCGTGTTCCTCCGCGCGCTCGCGTCCGCCCTGGATCGTACCGCCGGTCGCCGCCAGTCTGACCTGCTGGTACGCCGCGTAGGTGACCCGGATGAGCAGCAGTTCCAGGAGGAGGTTCGGGCGGGTGAGGACCCGCTTGAGGAACGGCAGCAGCGGGACCCGGCTGAAACGGGCCGGGACCGGCTTCGCGTACTGGGTGGGGATCGGGGTCTGGTAGGAGGGCGAGGTGCGGGACAGGAAGGGGACGAAGAGCGCCGCCGCCAGGGCGGTCAGCAGGACCACGTTGTCCCGCAGCGGGTACAGCACCGCCATGTCCGGGAACATCATCCTGGCCGGCAGGCTTATCACCAGGATCACGGCGACCGGCCACACATACCGGTCCGACGCCCGCTTGCCCACCCGGCCCACCACCGCCAGCAGCACCCACAGCAACTGGTGCTGCCAGGTCATGGGCGATACGGCGATGGCGGCACAGCCGGTGATCGCGACGGCGAGCAGCAACTGGCCGTCGCGCGCGTAGCGCACCGCCCGGCGCAGGCCGACGACGGCGACGGCCGTGCCCAGCGTCAGGAACAGGGCGATCTCCAGCGGGCCGCTGAGGCCGAGGCGCAGCAGCGCGCCGTGCAGCGACTGGTTGGCGAGGTCGTCGGCCGCGCCGCCCAGGCCGGTGCCCGCCATGTGGTGCACCCAGTAGGTGTACGAGTCGTGCGGCATCGCCGCCCAGGCCAGCGCGGTCAGTCCGGCGAAGGTGAGACCGGTGGTCGCCGCCGCCCGCTTGCGGCCGGTGAACCACAGCAGCGGGGCGAACAGCAGCACCGTCGGCTGGAGGGCCGCCGCCACACCGATCAGCGCCCCGCTCGCCCGCTCGCCGCGCACCAC
Source organism: Streptomyces sp. NPDC056734 (assembly GCF_042790455.1). Classification (NCBI taxonomy): domain Bacteria; kingdom Bacillati; phylum Actinomycetota; class Actinomycetes; order Kitasatosporales; family Streptomycetaceae; genus Streptomyces; species Streptomyces sp. NPDC056734. Next base: position 110,093 of record NZ_JBHTZD010000010.1, on the reverse strand, counting down.
GAAGCAGCCCAGCAGCACCAGCAGTACCGGGATGATGCTGGTCTGGCCGAGCCAGAACGCATTGCGCACCGGCAGCGACAGCATCAGCAGACAGATCGCGACCGGCGCCGCGAACAGCGAGGCCCGGCGGGCGACCGGCTGCGGCAGGGCGCGCGCGGCGACCAGGCCGAGCGCGGCCACCAGCAGCAGCGTGCCGAAGGTCCAGCCCCAGCCGAGGGCCTGTTCGGCGGCGCGGGTGAGCGGTTTGAGGACCAGGCCGCTGAACGGTGTCCCGGTGAAGCGGGACGTGTCGTACAGCGATCCCTCCACATGCAGCACGCCGTTCGGCCCGACCCAGGTCTCCAGGTCGATCAGCCGCTCACCGCGCGGGGTGCCGAGCACGACCGCCATCTGCCGCACGGCGAGGATCGCGGCCACCACCCACAGGCCGAGCCGCGCCATCCGCAGCCGCACCCTGGCCCCGTCGGCGGCACCCGCCCCGAACGCCTCCGCCGGTCCCCCGCTGTGCTCCGCATTCGCCACGCCTCGCGGCCTCCCGCCCCGTCTGCCCCGCGCGTCCCTTGCGCGGGTTCCCTGTACGCACCCTGTGCGGCGCGCACCGCCCCCCGGAGAGAGACGCAGGCTACCCCCGATTCACCTGTCGTCCGCTCTTCTTTTGTCCGGATGACGATACTGGCGCCGGGGTTCGGTCAACTCGGCGGGAGGGACGTGACTCACACCGGGATACGGGAAAGATCATGGTTCGAGAGGAACCGGCGGGCCAGCAACATCCGGCAGACCCGATAGACCCGATAGATCCGGTAGATCCGGTAGATCCGGTAGATCCGGTACATACGATGACGAAGCATGAATACCTGCACGAGAGGACACGCATGAGCCAGTCGCAGACGACCTGGGACACCGTGGACGAGTACTTCACCGCCCGTCTCGCCCCCGCCGACGAGGCCCTGACGGCGGTCCTGCGGGACAGTGAGGCAGCCGGGCTCCCGCCCATCGCGGTCTCCCCGACGCAGGGCAAGCTGCTCCAGCTGCTCGCCGAGGTCCAGGGCGCCCGCCGGATCCTGGAGGTCGGCACGCTCGGCGGCTACAGCACCATCTGGCTGGCCCGCGCCCTCCCGGCCGACGGCCGGCTGGTCACCCTGGAGTACAACCCCCGCCACGCCGAGGTCGCCACCCGCAACCTCGCCCACGCGGGCGTCGACGCCCTGGTCGACGTACGGGTCGGCCCGGCCCTGGACTCGCTGCCCCGGCTCGCCGACGAGAACCCGCCACCCTTCGACCTGGTCTTCATCGACGCCGACAAGGGGAACAACCCGCACTACCTGGAATGGGCCCTGCGCCTCACCCGCGCGGGCAGCCTGATCGTGCTCGACAACGTCGTACGCGACGGGCGGGTCGTCGATCCGGCCGCCACCGCCGAGGACGTACGGGGCACCCGCGCCGCGATCGACATGATCGCCGAGCATCCGAGGCTGACGGGTACGGCGATCCAGACGGTCGGCGCGAAGGGGTACGACGGGTTCGCGCTGGCCCGGGTGCTGGCCTAGACCCTGTCCCCGAGTCCCCGAGTCCCCGAGTCCCCGAGTCCCCGAGCCGGTCCGCGACGTAGCGGCTCGCGGGCGATCAAGCCTCGTGGAAGAAGCCCACATTGACGCTGCGCGGCGCCGTGCGGTCCTGGATGATCAGCTCGCCGCTGCCGCCCCTGGGCAGCGCCACCGAGCCGCCGTACACGAGGGGCTGCGCGTACTCCCCGACGATCAGCCGTACTTCCGAGGACGGCTCCGCCTGGGAGCCGCGCAGCCAGGTCACCCGCCAGCCGCCCTCGGGCCCGCACCGGAACTCCAGGTGGACCCGCGAGACGAACAGCCAGTCCTCCGGCGGCGCCAGCCGGCACACCGACGTGTCGCGTCCCACGCGCAGGACCGCGTCCGGCTCGCTGGGCGCGTCGGCCATCTGCATACCGGCCGTGGCACCCGAGTCGGCGCCGGAGACGGCGGCCATGGTGAGTTCGAGCACGTGCGCTCCCCTTGAGAAATCCCTGTGACAAACCTGTGGAACAGCCCTGAGACGGCCCGTGGAACGGTCCGTGGAACTGCCTTGTGCGGCGGCCCCGTTGATTGCCGCCGCCGCATGATAAATCGCCCGGCGTGGTGGCGTCCGGCACAATGGGGTTCATGACCGAGCGAAAGCCACCCGGGGTCAGCTTCGAGTCCTGGACCGACCACCAGATCCGCGAGGCGGAGGCCCGCGGCGACTTCTCCCGGCTGGCGGGCGCCGGAAAACCGCTGCCGAGCGAGGTCGAGGAGCCGTACGACGCGCTGTGGTGGGTCAAGCGCAAGATGGCCCGCGAGGGCTTCTCGGTGCTGCCGCCGGCCCTCGCCCTGCGCAAGGAGGCGGAGGACGCCCTCGCCGCCGCCCTGACCACCGCGTCCGAGTTCCGCGCCCGGCAGATCATCGAGGACGTCAACGCCAAGATCCGCGCGATGATGTTCCGCCCGCCGCCCGGCCCGCCCCTCGGCATGAAGCCGTACGACGTGGAAGACGTCCTGCGGCGACGGCGTGAGCGGGCCGAGGGGGCCGAAGGGGCCGGGGGGACTGAGCGGGCCGGGGGGACTGAGCAGGCCGAGGGGACTGAGCGGGCCGAGGAGCAGGGGCCCTAGCCCTGCCCGGCTCCACAGCCCTCCCGTCACCCCCGTCACTCGTCACTCGTCACTGAAGCCTCCGCCCCTCCCCCTCCTCCCCCGGCTGCTCGCTCCGCGCCCCGCAGAGTTCCTCGTTGAGTTCCTTCACCAGGTGGACGAGGTCGGTCGGGCGGTCCGGGCCCCACCAGTCGCCCAGGAGGTCCGTCAGGGAGGACTCGCGGGCCGCGTACAGGCGCTCGGCGACCTGTTCGCCCTCGGGCGTGAGCCTCAGGTCCAGCCCCTCGCGGGCGCCGAGGCGGCGGGACTCGACCTGGCGGGCCGCCTCCAGGACGACGGTCAGCGGGACCGGGCCGCGCTCGGCGAGACGGCCCGGCTCGACCGATCCGTACCGTTTCATCCGCAGCAGCATCCAGCTGGCGGCGGGCAGCAGGTCGTAACCGGCCCGCGCGGTGATGTCCTGGTAGATCTCCCGGCGGCCCTCGCGGGTGCCGAGCACCGACAGGGCCCGGCACACCTCGTCGCGGGACGAGCGTTCCACCGGGTTGCTGGCGAGCGTCTGGGTGGCGTCCGGGGCGGTCACGCTGGCCCGCAGCCGGTCCTCCTTCAGGAACCAGGCCAGGACGAAGCCCAGGAGGGCGACCGGAGCCGCGTACAGGAAGACGTCCGTGATGGAGGAGGCGTAGGCGTCGAGGGCGGCGGGGCGCAGGGCGGCCGGGAGTTCGGCCAGGACTGCCGGGTCGCTCTCCAAGGTGCTGACGGAGACACCCGGCGGCAGGGGAGTACCGCGCAAGGCGTCGGCGAGCCGGTCGGCGAGCCGCCCGGCGAAGATGCTGCCGAAGATCGCGACGCCGAAGGACGCGCCGATCGAGCGGAAGAAGGTCGCGCCGGAAGTGGCGACGCCCAGATCCTCGTAGGCCACCGCGTTCTGCACGATCAGCACCAGTACCTGCATGACCAGGCCGAGGCCGAGGCCGAAGACGAAGAAGTAGGCGCTCATCAGGGCCGTCGAGCTGTTCAGGTCGAGCTGGTGCAGAAGCAGCAGGCCCAGCGCGGTGATCCCGGTGCCCGCGATCGGGAAGACCTTCCAGCGGCCGGTGCGGCTGACGATCTGCCCGGAGGCGGTGGACGCCAGCAGCAGCCCCACCACCATCGGCAGAATGTGCACGCCGGACATGGTCGGCGTGACCCCCTGGACGACCTGGAGGAAGGTCGGCAGATAGGTCATCGCGCCGAACATCGCGAAGCCCACGATGAAGCTGATGACCGCCGCCAGCGTGAAGGTCCGGATCCGGAACAGCTTCGGCGGCAGTACGGGCTCGGCGGCCCGCCGCTCGACCCCCACGAACACCACCGCGAGCACCACCCCGGCCACCGCCAGGGCGATGATCTGCGGCGAACCCCACGCCCAGGTCGTGCCGCCCAGCGAGGCGACCAGCACCAGGCACACCGCGACGGTGGCGATCAGGAACGTACCGAGATAGTCGATGACATGCCGCTGCGTCTTGCGCGGCAGATGCAGCACGGTGGCGATCACGATCAGGGCGACGATCCCGATCGGCAGATTGATGTAGAAGACCCAGCGCCAGCTCAGATGCTCGGTGAACAGCCCGCCGAGCAGCGGCCCGAGCACACTGGCCGCGCCGAACACCCCGCCGAAGAGCCCTTGGTAGCGTCCGCGCTCGCGCGGCGGCACCAGGTCCCCGACGATCGCCATCGACAGCACCATCAGCCCGCCGCCGCCCAGCCCCTGGAACGCGCGGAAGCCGATCAGCTGGGGCATGTTCTGCGCCACCCCGCACAGCGCCGAGCCGATCAGGAAGATCACGATCGCGATCTGGAAGAGCCGCTTGCGTCCGAACTGGTCACCGAGCTTGCCCCACAGCGGGGTCGCGGCCGTGGAGGCCAGCAGATAGGCGGTGACCACCCAGGACAGATGGTCCAGTCCGCCGAGATCGCTGACGATCGTGGGCAGCGCGGTGGAGACGATCGTCTGGTCGAGGGCCGCGAGCAGCATCCCCATCAGCAGCGCGCCGATGGAGACCAGCACGCTCCGGGACACCTGCCCGTCGCCGTCGGGGGGCGGCTGCGGCGGAGCGCCGTCGTGTGTGTTACCGGTGCCGGTCACACCATGCGCATCCCCGGCCATACGGACCTCCCCAGGCTCCCGTTCGCCACCGTGTCCCACTCATTGTCCTCCCCATCGTGGTCGGTGTGACGGGTTATGACCTGTTGAGTCCCTTTGGAATACGAGACTCCGCCCTCAATATCGGGGCTTGCCCCAAAGGGCCTCCACGGGATCTGCATAATTCCTGGAGTCCACTAGGGAGGCGAACACGTGGTCGATACGGAGGGGCACCGCTGCCCGGAGTGCGGCGCGCCCCGCGAGCCGGACGACACCCCGTCGTGCGCCTGTGGCCGCCGGGCGTCCGACGCCCTGCGCGACGCCCGTACGGCGGAACAGGCCGCGGCGGAGGACTTCGACCCGCTGCGGATCCGCCCGTACATCGACCTGGACGGCGCCCGGTCCGAGGACCCTGCCGAGGCCCCTCCGGGGGACCCGGACGCGACGATGACCTTGCGGGCGGTGGCCGCGCCCGTGCCGGTTCCCGCGCATGTGGAGGCGTTCGAGGGGCGTTCGGGGCCGGCCCTCACGGCCCCCACGGCCGTCGCGGTCGCCGGGTCCGGCGGGGAGACTGTCCGGCCCCGGCGCCGCAAGGCGGTCCTGATCGCGGTGGGCGGGGTCGTGGTCACGGTCCTCGCGGGCGCCGGTTTCGCCGGCGGGCTGTTCTCGTACGACAAGCCGTCCCGGGACACCGCGATGCCGGACGACATACGGGAGGCCGTGCCGGACGCGTCGACGACGGCCCCGTCGGCGACGCCGGGCGCGGTCGCCGAGTCGGCGGCGCCGGCGTCCGCCTCCCCGTCCGCCGCGACGTCCCCGAGCCCGTCGTCGTCCCCTTCGCCGTCGCCGTCCGCATCCGGTACGGCGTCGGCGTCGGCGTCCGCGAGCGGCACGCCCAGCGCTGGTCCTGGCCGGACGACGACGGCGCCGACGCCGCCCGCGAGCCCGGAGGGCGAACCTCGGCAGGGGGGCGGGGGGAGCGGGGTGGTTCTTGAGCGGGGGGACGAAGGGCCCGAGGTCGTGGAACTCCAGCTGCGACTCGCGGAACTGAACCTCTTCGTCGGGCGGACCGATGGGCGTTTCGGCCGGGATCTGGAGAGCGCCGTGAGTACGTATCAGTGGGCGCGGGGGGTTCGGGCGGAGGAGTGGGGGGTGTACGACTCGGCGACTCGGGTGGCGTTGGAGGGGGAGACGGCTGAGCCGTAGGTTTTTCTGCGGGTGCGGTGGGGTGCGTCGTCGTTCGGGTGCGGGTGCGTTGTGGCTGGTCGCGCAGTTCCCCGCGCCCCTCGTCGTTCGGGTGCGGGTGCGTCGTGGTCGCTCGCGCAGTTCCCCGCGCCCCTTTAGGGCGTTGCCCGCGGCCCTGGCTGGAAGGGTGCTCCCCGCCCCCTGACGGCGTTCCCGTCGCCCGCGACACCAGCGCGGCCCCCGCCTCAGCCGACGCGCACCCTCAGCAAGCCGCCCGCCACCGTCTCCACCCGTACCGCCCGCAAGTCCGCTACCACCGCGTCCGGTGTGTGCAGTGCGGCTCGGGGGCCGACGCCGATGACCGGCATGCCGGCCGACCGCGCGGCGGCGATGCCCGCGCCGGAGTCCTCGAAGGCGACGCAGTCCGCCGGGGCCACGCCCAGTTCGGCGGCGCCCTTGAGGAAACCCTCGGGGTCGGGCTTGCTCGCGCCGACCGACTCGGCGGTGATCCGCACGTCGGGCAGGGGCAGGCCGGCGGCGGCCATCCGGGCGGTGGACAGGGCGACGTCCGCCGAGGTCACCAGGGCGTGCGGCAGCTCACGGAGCGACGCCATGAAGTCGGCCGCCCCGGGCACCGGTACGACCCCGTCCAGGTCCGCCGTCTCCTCCGCGAGCAGCCGCGCGTTGTCCGCGAGGTTCTGCTCCATCGGCCGGTGCGGCAGCAGTACCGCCATCGAGGCGAACCCCTGCCGTCCGTGCACGATCTTCATCACCTCGTCGCCGTCCAGCCCGTGCCGGTCGGCCCAGCGCCGCCAGACCCGGTCCACGACGGCGTCGGAGTTCACGAGGGTGCCGTCCATGTCCAGCAGGAGGGCACGGGCGGTGAGCACGGTGGGCACGGTGGCCGGCATCGACGACTCCAAGCGGGACGGCAAGAAAAGGCGGCCCCGCCCGCCGGTCAGGGAGAACAGGCGGAGCCACTTTGTTTCCGTACGATACAAAATAAGTCCGGTATCGCGCCAGTACCCCCGGAAGACTTCACCTCCCGTTCAGCGGGCGGGACCCGAAATCGGTGGGGAAGGGGCCCGGCACGCCCCCCTCAGGCCGTCACCGCCTCGTACAGGCTCCACACGCCCAGCCCGGCCATGAGCGCCGCCGCCACCTTGGTGATCAGCTTCAGCGGCACCCGCTTCATCAGGGCCTTGCCGCCGACGATGCCCAGCCCGGCCACGGCCCACAGCGCCAGCACCGCGCCCAGGCCGACGGAGAGCGGGTCGTCGTACCGCGCGGCGAGGTTCGCCGTCATGATCTGGGTGAGGTCACCGAACTCGGCGACCAGGATGAGCATGAAGCCCGCGCCGGACACCTTCCAGAAGGACTGGTCCTCCGGCTTGCGGACCTCGCCCTCGTCGTCGCCCTTCTTCCACAGCAGCACGGCGGCACCGGCGAGGAAGAGCACACCGGTGATGGCTGACACCAGTTGCTGGGGCAGCAGGGTCAGGACGCTTCCCGCCGCCACGGCCAGTGCCACATGCAGGGCGAACGCCGCCGCCACCCCGGCGAAGACGTACGACGCCTTGTAACGGGTGCCGAGGACCAGCCCGGCGAGTGCGGTCTTGTCGGGAAGCTCGGCAAGGAAGATGACGCCGAAGACCACGGCCGTCACAGTGAAGCTGATCAAGGGTTCCTCAATCGGTCGGGGGCCACCCCACCGAGAGTGCTGTACGCACTTGCGAGACACCTCGGCACGGCAGCACACTCGGCGCCCGCGCCGTACGGCACAGGCGTGCACTGCTTGCCGAAGGTCTCGCTGGCGGTCCGCGACCGGCTCGGCCGGGCGGGTCCGCCTCCGGGCGCCGGCTCGGCCCTCACGGGCTGAGCAGTATGTCGACGGTCCGGCGAAGAGCTACTCCCCTTCTGCGCCGTCCATGCTACGCGACACCCCGCACGGCGTACGAGTGAGAAGGCCCACGCCGGAGAAAGCCCACGCCGCCCGTTCCCGGCCCGGCTCCCGGAAACACCCCCTCCCACCCCCTGCCCACCCCCTGCCCACCCCCTCCCCACACCCTCCGCACCAAAAAGCCCCACGTTAGATCTTGTCGTGTCATGCGCGCGTCACTAACTTCTCACCGGACGAACACCCGTTCGCAACATCGCACCGACAGCATTCCCTCGCCCGTACACCAACACCCCCACGCTCCAAGGGAGTTCGCATGTCCAGGTTCTACGCGCGTCGACTGCTCAGCACCATCGCCGCGGCCACCGCCCTGATCTCCGGCGCGGCGCTGTTCAACGCCCCCACCGCCGCCGCCGCGCTGCCCACCCCGGTCAGCGCCGCCACCGCCCGCACCTACCTGGCCTCGCTCACCGTGGCCACCGAGAACCGCACCGGCTACAACCGGGACCTCTTCCCGCACTGGATCACCCAGTCCGGCACCTGCAACACCCGCGAGGTCGTCCTCAAGCGCGACGGCACCAACGTGGTCCAGGACTCCGCCTGTGCCGCCACCAGCGGCAGCTGGTACTCGCCGTTCGACGGCGCCACCTGGACCGCCGCCGCCGATGTCGACATCGACCACCTCGTCCCGCTCGCCGAGGCGTGGGACTCCGGCGCCGGCGGCTGGACGACCGCGCAGCGCCAGTCCTTCGCCAACGACCTCACCCGCCCGCAGCTCATCGCGGTCACCGACAACGTCAACCAGTCCAAGGGCGACCAGGACCCGGCCACCTGGATGCCGTCCCTCACCTCCTACCGCTGCACCTACGCCCGCGCCTGGGTCCAGGTGAAGTACTACTACGGCCTGTCCGTCGACACCGCCGAGAAGACCGCGCTCACCAGCTACCTGAGCGCCTGCTGACCGGCCACCCGGCGTCCCGCTGACCCGGCCCGGCCCGCCGCCCGCCGACCGGACCCCCGGTTTTCCCGGCGCGGAACCTCCCCGTGGGTGCCCGTCGTTCCGTACCGTACGGGGCTACCGAACGGCACGAGAAGGCGGGCGATGACGTGGCGGAACTGCGCCTGGGACCACTGCTGAGGTACGCCGACGGCACCTCGGCGACCGTATGGGTGGAAGCGAGCCGTCCGTGCGCCGCCGAGGTGCGCTGCGCGGACGGCTCCTCGGGCGGCTCCCGCACCTTCCAGATCGCCGGGCACCACTACGCGCTGATCCCGGTGACCGGTCTGTCACCGGGATCGCAGCCGTCGTACGAGGTGCTGCTCGACGGCGTGCGGGTCTGGCCGCTCGACGGCTCGCCGTTCCCGCCGTCGGTGATCCGCGCCCCGGCCGACGGGGACACCGTCCGGGTGGCGTTCGGCTCCTGCCGGTGGGCCGCGCCGCCCGTCGGCGAGCCCGACCCGGTCGGTCCGGACGCCCTGGACACCCTGGCCGCGCGGATCGCCGCCGACCCGGCCGCCGAGCGCCCGGACGTCCTGCTGCTCCTGGGCGACCAGGTGTACGCCGACGAGACCTCCACGGCGACCCGCCGCTGGCTGGCCGCCCGCCGCGATCTGGGCGAGCCGCCGGGCAACGAGGTCGCGGACTACGAGGAGTACACCCGGCTCTACTACGAGTCCTGGCTCGACCCCGAGGTGCGCTGGCTGCTGTCCACCGTGCCGTCCTGCATGATCTTCGACGATCACGATGTCATCGACGACTGGAACACCTCCGCCTCCTGGCTCGCTGACATGCGTGCCACCGGCTGGTGGCGGGAGCGGCTGCTGGGCGGCCTGATGTCGTACTGGGTCCATCAGCACCTCGGCAATCTCTCCCCGGCCGAACTGGCCACCGACCCGCTCTACGCGTCCGTACGCACCACGCCCGACGGCACCCACGCGCTGCGCGCCTTCGCCGCCGAGGCCGACGCCGATCCGGCGGCCGTGCGCTGGAGCTACCGGCGTGACTTCGGCCGGGTCCGGCTGCTGATGGTGGACACGCGTGCGGCCCGGGTGCTGGACGAGGAGCAGCGCTCGATGCTGAACCCCGGCGAGGCCGACTGGCTGCGCGCCCAGGCGCTCGGGTCGCCGGGGTCGTACGACCATCTCCTCATCGGCACCTCCCTGCCCTGGCTGCTGCCGCACCTGGTGCATGACGCGGAGGGGTGGAACGCGGCGCTGTGCCGGGGCGACAAGGGGCCGCGCTGGGCGCGGTTCGGGGAGAAGATGCGGCGGGCGGCGGACCTGGAGCACTGGGCGGCCTTCCCGGCGTCCTTCGAGGCGCTGGCGGCGCTGATCGCGGAGGCGGGCTCGGGGCCGGGCGCCCCGGCGACGGTGTGTGTGCTCTCCGGCGATGTCCACCACGCGTATGTCGCCGAGCCGAAGTGGGCGAGCGGCGGGCCGGACGCGCGGGTGCTCCAGCTCACCTGCTCGCCGGTCCACAACTCCATCCCGATGTCGATCCGGGTCGGCTTCCGTTTCGGCTGGAGCCGGTTCGCCCGGGTGCTGGGCCGCCGGTTCGCCGGGCACGGCCGGATCCCGCGCCCGTCGATCGACTGGCACAAGACGGGCGGCCCATGGTTCGGCAACCAGCTGATGACCCTGACCCTGCGCGGCCGGGCGGCGACCCTGCGGCTGGATCAGGCCCGGGAGGCGGGAAGGGGCGGGGCGGACAGTGGGAGCGGGGCGCGGCTGACGACCGTACGGGAGTCGGTGCTGACCGAAGGATGAGCGAGCCGTGCGGCAACTGTGATGTGCGGGGCCCGCGTTGGCTTCCGTGACGACCGACGGCATGATGAGGCGGGCCGTCCCGCTGCCCAACGGCCGGAACATCACCCACATCACCCACATCACCATCCACTCCAATGCGCCCCATACGCCCGGGAGTCACCCTTTTGTCTATAGCGAACGCGGAGCCCGGCCCCACGTCCCAGGTCTCCGCAGTCTCCGTCGCCCTGGTGGGCGCCGGCCCGCGCGGCACGAGTGTGCTGGAACGGCTGTGCGCCTCCGCCCCGGAACTCCTGCCTCCGCACGCCGAGCTGACCATCCATGTGATCGACCCCGCCCCACCCGGACCCGGCCGGGTCTGGCGCACCGAGCAGTCCGCCGAGCTGCTGATGAACACCGTCGCCTCACAGGTGACCCTGTTCACGGACGACAGCGTCGACTGCTCCGGCCCGATCCGTCCCGGCCCGAGCCTGTACGAGTGGGCGGCCGGCACGCTGGGCCCCGACACCTACCCGACCCGCGCGCAGTACGGACGCTATCTGGAGTGGGTGTTCGAGCGGACGGTCCGTGCGGCACCGCCGTCCGTGCGGGTGGAGACGTACCGGGCGCGGGCGGTCCGCCTGGACGATGACGGTCCGGGCGGCGGCCAGCTCCTGGCGCTGGACGACGGGCGCCTGCTGACCGGCCTGAGCGCGGTCGTCCTGGCCCAGGGCCATCTGTCCCTCGCACCGGCGGCCGAGGAGCGGCGGCAGGCGGCGTACGCGGCGGAACACGGCCTGTGTCATGTCCCGCCCGCCAACCCGGCCGACGTCGACCTCTCCCCGCTGGCACCCGGCGAACCGGTTCTGCTGCGCGGCCTCGGCCTGAACTTCTTCGACCACATGGCCCTGCTGACCACCGGCCGCGGCGGGCGCTTCGTCCGTGCGGGAACGTCCCTGCGCTATCTCCCCTCCGGCCGCGAGCCCCGTCTGCACGCCGGTTCCCGGCGCGGCGTCCCGTACCAGGCGCGCGGCGACAACGAGAAGGGGCCCTTCGGGCGCCACCTCCCCCGGGTCCTCACCCCGGAGGTCATCTCCGGCTTCCGCAAACGCGCGGACTCCGGGGACGCGCCCGACTTCCTCGCCGAGGTGTGGCCGCTGGTGGCGAAGGAGGTCGAGACCGTCTACTACGAGACGCTGCTGGCGGGCGCGGAGCGGGGGGCGGGGTTCGCCGAGCGGTGGCTCGGGGTGCCGCACGGCGACGACGAGGAGGCGCGGCTGCTGGACGAGTTCGGGGTGGGCGGCCGGGACCGGTGGTCGTGGGAGCGGATCTCGCGGCCGTACGCGGGAGAGCGGTTCGCGGACCGGGCGCAGTGGCGGCGGTGGCTGCTCGGGCAGTTGCGCGAGGACGCCGCCGAGGCCGCGCGGGGCAATGTGCGCGGGCCGCTGAAGGCGGCCCTCGACGTGCTGCGGGATCTGCGCAACGAGATACGGCTCGTGGTCGATCACGGCGGGCTCGGCGGTGCGTCCCGCCGTGACCATCTCGACCGCTGGTACACCCCGCTCAACGCCTTTCTGTCCATCGGCCCGCCCCGGCGCCGGATCGAGGAGCTGGCCGCGCTGGTGGAGGCGGGTGTGGTGGAGGTGCTCGGCCCCCGCCTTGAGGTGCGGTGCGCCGAGGGCGCGTGGGTGGCGCACTCCCCCGACGTACCGGGGTCGCGGGTGCGGGTGACCTCGCTGGTGGAGGCACGGCTGCCGGAACCGCGGCTGGAGCGCACCGCCGACGAACTGCTCGCCGGGCTGCTGCGGACCGGGCAGTGCCGGGCCCATGTGGCCGACGGGTACGGGACGGGAGGGCTGGATGTGACGCCCCGGCCGTACCGGCTGCTCGACCGCCGGGGCGTGGCCCATGCCCGGCGGTTCGCGTTCGGGGTGCCGACGGAGGGGGTGCACTGGGTGACGGCGGCGGGGGCGCGGCCGGGGGTGGACTCGGTGACACTGTCGGACGCGGACGCGGTGGCTCGGGCGGTGCTGCGGGTGGGGGCGGAGGAGGCGGGTGTGACGGGGTCGGGTCCTGGGTCGGGTCCGGTGGTGGGTTCGGCTTCGCGGGCGGGGTGAGCGGAAGACGTCCTTCCGTATCGGAAAGGCGCCCTTCCGGTGTGGGAGGGCGCCTTTGGTCCGTGGCGCTCAGGCCGTGCCCGCCGCCCAGCCGAACGGAACGGTGAAGCAGCCCACGCGGGTGCCGTGGTTGCCGGGCTGGGAGTGGACGATCACGGAGGACGCCTCGCCCCGGCGGAAGTTCCAGTCGTGCCGCGCCTCGGCCGCTCCGGAGCCGGAGCGGTCGGCGGTGAAGTCGAGCCACACCTCATTGTCGGGGTTGGCGTCGGCCGGGTTGTCCGACGGCTTGTTCTGGTAGTGCCCGCCGGCCGCGGTCGGGTCGGTGCCGCACGGCTTGCGATGGACATGGACGCCGTAGTCGTGGCCCGGTTTCATGCCCCTGACCCGGAGTTTCACGGTCGTCGCCCCGTTCGGCGCGGAGTCCTGGGCCACTTCGATCCAGGCACCGGCCGGGACCAGCTCCGGATCGTACGTCAGCGCCGCGGACGGCACGAGGGCGTCCGCCGGGGCGAACCGCGCGTCCGTACGCATCGCGTACCCCGACTCACGGGTGGAGGCGGTCACTCCGCCGTTGTCCGTACCGGCCGTTCCATGAGCACTGCCCGCGCCCGCCATGAGCACGGCCACAACGACCGCGCCGACGCGCATTCCTGACACCATGATGATTACGTTCCTCACCTTCAGCCCGTCTCCGGGCATCCCCCCGCGTTACCTGTCACCTCCGTTGCTACGGGAGGCACGGGCCCGGCGCCCGTCGGGGCGGGGCAGGTGGGTGAACGAGCGGCGGGTGAACGAGCAAGGGGTGAACGGGATGTGCCGAACACACGAGCCCCCCGTGAATCCCGTGTCACACTCCCGGCGTACGCTGTATGGCTGGCAAGGCCGCTCCTGCCGTTCCCTCGCGACACCGCGGCACGTCCGGTCCACGGGGGGAGACTCGGGGAGTCCCGTTGTTCGAGAGTGTGGGGGCGCTGGCCGCGAGCCCGTGGATATACGCGCTGGTGGCACTGTCCGTGCTGCTGGACGTGTTCCTGCCGGTGCTGCCCAGCGGGGTCCTGGTCATCATGGCGGCGACCGCCGCTGCCGCCGGGTGCGGGGCGTCGGGCGACGAGGTGTCGGCGTACGCCCCGTCCCTCCTGGGTCTGACCCTGTGCGCCACCACGGCGTCCGTCCTCGGCGACCTCGCGCTGTACCGGCTGGCCCGGCGCGGCGGGGACCGGCTGGACCGCGCCATCGCCCGCTCACGCCGGCTCACCACCGCCCAGGAACGGCTCGGGCTCACCCTGTCCCGCGGGGGCGGTGCGCTGGTGGTGCTGGCCCGGTTCGCGCCCGCCGGACGCTCGGTCGTGTCGCTGATCGCCGGGGCGGCCCAGCGCCGGGTCCGTGACTTTCTGCCCTGGTCCGCGCTGGCGGGCCTGTCCTGGGCGACGTACAGCGTGGCGCTCGGCTACTTCGGCGCCCAGTGGCTGGGGGCGACCTGGCTGACGACGGGGGTGTCGGTGCTGGCGCTGGTGGGGGCGGGCTCGGTGGCGGGGTATGTGATGCGGCGGGAGCCGGAGGTGTCGGAGGCGGGGTGACCCACCTCCTCCGGCTCCCTGCCCACCGGCCTCCTCGCCGGTCTACCCAGCGGCCTGCCTCACCGGGGCCGGGGTCTTCGCCGGCGCCGAGCCGCGGACCTCCAGGTCGCTCAGCAGGTCGGCCGTGGCCCGGGCGATCACCTCGACGGCGTGGTCGAACACCTCGCGGTTGTGCGCGGCGGGCGCCCGGAACCCGGACACCTTGCGCACGAATTGCAGGGCGGCGGCCCTGATCTCGTCTTCCGTCGCCTCTTCCGGCAACGCGGGCGGGCGGAGCGTCTTGATGCTGCGGCACATGCCCCCAGTGTCCCGCGCCCGGTCCCGTACCGCGACAACCCTGCGATGATCCCCCGCGAGGCGGCCACCGGCACCCGGGGTCGACCGGAGAGAGGAGCCACCCGCGATGGCACAGGACAGGAACATCACCGGCGCGAAGAACCCCGGCGGCGGGGCCGGTCCCGGCGAGATCGGCGCGGTCGCCGTCCTCGGACCGGGCGGGGTCGGCGGACTGCTCGCCGCGCTGCTCGCGCGGGCCGGTCACCGGGTGATCTGCCTGGCCGGCGAGGAGACGGCCCACGCCCTGCGCACCTCGGGGATCCAGGTCCGCAGCGCCCGGTTCGGCGATTTCCGGGCCCGCGTGGAGGCGGACACCGTGCTGCGCGAACCGGTGGACGCCTGCCTGATCACGGTCAAGCACCCGGCCCTGGAGGTCGCGCTCACCCGTGTCCCGCCCGAGGCCATGGGCGACGCCCTGCTGGTCCCGCTCCTGAACGGCGTCGAACACCCCGCCGCCCTGCGCGCCCGCTACCGCCCGGGCCGGGTCGCCCCGGCCGCCATCCGCGTGGAGTCGACCCGTACGGCACCCGGCGAGATCGCGCACGGCAGCCCCTTCGCCGAGATCGATCTGACCGGCACCGGGGTTCCCCGCGCCCGTCTGGACGCCCTGGCCGCCGCGTTCACGGCCGCGGGCCCCACCGTGCGCGTGCTGGACGACGAGACGGCGACCCTGTGGGCGAAGATGGCGTTCCTGGCCCCGCTCGCCCTGCTCACCACCCGTTACCGGGTCCCCGTGGGCGAGATCCGCACCCGCCACCGCGCCGAGCTGACCGCGCTGGTCGAGGAGACCGTGGCCGTGAGCCGTGCGTGCGGCGCCCCTGTCGACCCGGCCGAGGCCGTCGCCCGCTACGACGCCTTCCCGCCGGCCACCAGGTCCTCGATGCAGCGCGACGCCGAGGCGGGCCGCGCCCTGGAACTGGACGCCATCGGCGGCGCCCTGCTGCGGGCCGGGTCCCGCCACGGCATCGCGGTCCCGGTGGCGTCCCGCCTGGTGGGAGAGCTGGGCGGGTCCACGACCTGAGGCCCCCACCCCGCACTCGCACACACATCCGAAACACCCGTTCGAAGTAAGCCCCTGTAGACGCTCGCCCCGCAAATTCGAACAGGCGTAGCATTACCGCGTGGCGACGACCTTTGACTTCCCAAGCGATCTCCTCGCCGGCCAGGAGGAGCTGCACCAGGTCCGGGCCGAGCTGTCCGCCCTGCTCAAGCGGCTGCCCTGGTCGGTCGAGCCCCTCGACGGCTTCAGCGACGACAACGGCTGGCGCAGGATCGAGCGCCCCGCCTCCCCGGGCTGGACCCCCGACGACCAGGCCGAGATCGACAAACTCCGCCGCCGCGAACACGAACTGGCCGTCTTCGTCACGACCCACCGCTACTGGTCCGCCTTCACCGGACCGGACCAGGTCGACGCCCGCACCTACCTGAAGCACGCCCGCGAGGCGGCGGAGCGGGAGGACGGGGACGGAGCCGGGGCCGGGTGAGGGGGCCGGGGCCGGGTGAGGGGCCCCACACACGAAAGCCCCGGTCGTTTCCGACCGGGGCTTTCCACTCAGTTCATCTGGTGGGCGCGGACGGTTTCGAACCGCCGACATCCTGCTTGTAAGGCAGGCGCTCTACCCCTGAGCTACGCGCCCAGACGAGTCGACAGCCTACATTGCCGGGAGCGGTGCCCCGCAAACCCCTTGTCCGGCCCGGCGTTGATACCCCCCTCCCCCTCCAAGGCCCGGCCGGGGGTTACCCCCACCCCCGATCCGGGAGCGGGCCGGATCCCCCTGGTGCGCCCGTTTCCCTACCGTCGAAGCAGAGACCGCAGAGACCGCAGAGATCAAGGGACCAGGGGGAGACCGGCATGAGCCGTTCCGTTTCCATGCGCAGGGCCGCCGTGGCCGGAGCCGTCGTGGTCGTGATGGCGGGCGGCGTGGCGTGCTCGGCGTCCGCCGCCGACGACACGGAGCCCGAGAGCCGGTCCTTCGCCCTCAAGGGCAGCACCCTCACCGTCGACTCCGACGACGCCGATCTGGAGATCATCGCCTCGGACGATCAGGCGGCCGGGAGCGTCGGGGTCACCCGCTGGTTCCAGGGCTCGGTGGTGGTGGGCAAGGAACCCGAGGTCACCTGGTCCATGGACGACGACCGGCTCACGCTGCGGCTCCAGTGCTCCGGCTTCGTCGCGGACTGCGCCGCCCGGCACCGCATCGAGGTGCCCCGTGGGATCGCCGTCGAGGTCCAGGACGACGACGGGAACGTCCGCGCCGAGGGGTTCGACGAACCGCTCGGCATCCGCACCACCGACGGCACCGTACGAGTCTCGGGCACCAGCGGCGCCCTGGACATCCGGACCACCGACGGCAGCGTCCATGTCACCGACTCCACCGGCCCCATGAAGCTGCGCACCGATGACGGAGACATCCGGGCCGAGGCCGACTCCCGCGAGGTCACCACCCACAGCGGCGACGGCTCGGTCAGCCTCGAACTCGGTGTCGTCCCCGACCGCGTGGAGTCCCGCGCGGGAGACGGCAATGTCACCATCACGCTCCCCCGCGCCGGCTACCGGGTGAGCACCGAGACCGGCGACGGCGGCGTCGATGTGTCCGTCCCCCGCGACGACTCCAGCGACCATGTGGTGACCGCGCGTACCGGCGACGGCAAAGTGACACTCCGCACGGCGAACTAACCGGCCCGTGTGTTCGTCCTTAACGGGTGGGAGAATGACATCCGGGCAGGGCGAACGACAGCACGGGAGAGGGATGTGACGGCGACACCGACTCAGCCGAACTCGCCGCTGGTGCCGTCCGCACGCCCCGCCGCGCCGCCCACCGGCCGGCACCCCCTGCGGCACCCCCTGTGGGACGCCCTCACGCTGGCCGCCCTGCCGCTGGTAGCGGCCCTGGCGCTGCCCGCCGCCTTCGCCGGTGGCGGCACCCGGCGCTGGTTCGGCGGGCGGGCCGAGAGCCAGCGCGCCGAGGCCCAGGCCGCCAAGGACGCCGCCGCGGCCGCGTTCTACGAACTCGACACCGCCCAGCGCGATCTGCGGATCTCGATCGAGACGATCGCCGCCGTCGACGACTCCCCCGCCGCCCGCCGGGCCGCCGCCGACTTCGCGGCCCTCGGCCACCGCATCGACGAGGCCAGCCACCAGTACATCGGCGCGGTCGACGCCCACGATCTCGACCGCGACGACCTGGAGGCGTCCGCCGCCGGACACGCCCGCACCGAGCTGACCCGGGCCAAGGACGAGCTGACCCGCGTCAAGCGGGACCTGGACCGGTTCGCCGACGGGCTCGGCCCGCTGCTCGGCAAGGCGGAGACCCAGCTCGCCCGCCTCGCCCCCGCCGTGGAGCGCGCCCGGCAGTCCCTGCTCGCCGCCTCCAACGCGCTGGATGCCGCCCGCGCCGCCGGGCTGCGCGCCGATGACCTCGCCGCCCGGCTCGCCGCCCTCGCCCCCGACCTGACCAAGCTCAACCAGGGCGCGGGCCAGCATGGCGTCCCGCACACCCTGGAGCGCGCCGAGCGCGTCGCCCGCGAGGCCGAGACCATCCGCGCCGAGGCCGACCGGCTCCCCGAGCGGGCCGCCGAGATCGATCACCGCCTGGTCTCCCTGCGCACCCGCGCCCAGGCCCTGACCACCCGCGCCGGGCAGGTCGAGCCCATCCTGAGCGAGCTGCGGCGCCGCTTCACCGCGGCCTGCTGGCAGGACCTCCAGCGCGTCCCGGACCTCGCCGAGGACAATGTCCACCAGGCCGAGCGGAAGCTGACCGAGGCGCAGACCGCCCGCGAGGCCCAGCGCTGGCCGGACGCCACCGCCCTGCTGTCGACGGTCCGCGCGCTGCTGAACACCACCGACGACGCCGTCTCCGCCGCCGGGGACCGGCTGCGGCGGCTCAACGCGGTGCAGAAGGATCCCCAGGCGGAGATCGAGCGGACCCGGTTCGCCATCCGGGACGCGCAGCGCCTGGCCATGGCGGGCCGCCACACCCCCGACCCGCGCCACGCCCGCCCCCTGGACGACTCCGTGGCCCGGCTGGAGCGGGCGATCACCACGCTGGAGGGCCGCCACCCCGACTACTGGCACTTCCTCACCGAGACCGAGGCCGTGCGCCGGGCCGTGGCCCACGTGGTCTCCCTGATCCGCGAGGAGCGCGGCGGGGGCGGCGGAGGCCACTGAGCGGTTGCCGCCGTTACCGCCATTGCCGCCGTTGCCCCATCCGCGCGGCGGGCGGATATTGGGGGGTGAGAGCCCGTACGGCCTCCGCTCGCGAGCCAAGGGAGGCGGAACATGGCCACACAGGCACTGCGCCCGGGAACCAGGCGGCGCATCCGGCTCGACGAACGCCTGCCCGTCGACCACCGTCTGAGCACGGTGTACCGGATCGGCGCGGGCCTGATGGGCCTGGGACTGATCGCCTTCGGCATCCTCGGGCTGACGGACCACATCGGTTTCTTCGACACCGGCGGCGACCAGGTGCTCGGCCTGAACAGCAACGGCGCCCTGAGCGTGCTGTCCATCTGCGTCGGCGTGCTGCTCTTCGCCGGCATGGTGATCGGCGGGAACGTCGCCTCCACCCTGAACATGACCTTCGGCATCCTCTTCATCCTCAACGGATTCCTGAATCTGGGCCTGCTCCAGACCGACTACAACTTCCTCGCGTTCAAGATCCAGAACGTGCTGTTCAGCTTCGTGGTCGGCATCCTCCTGATGACCTTCGGCATGTACGGCCGGGTCGGCTCGGCCCTCCCGCACGACAATCCCTACTGGCGGGCCCGCCACCCCCAGGCCGCCGCGGCCGAGGAGGAACGCGCCCGCGCCGCCCTCACCCCCGCGCCGTCCACCGAGACGCCCCGGACGCCGCCACGGGACGCCAGCTAACCTGTGGGCATGCCTCGCTACGAGTACCGCTGCCGTACCTGCGGCGACACCTTCGAAGTCAGCCGCCCCATGGCCGAGTCCGCCGCCCCGGCCGACTGCCCCGGCGGTCACGCCGACACGGTCAAGCTCCTGTCCACCGTCGCCGTCGGCGGCACCGCCTCGGCGGGTCCCGCCCCGGCCCCCGGCGGCGGTGGAGGTGGCGGCTGCTGCGGCGGGGGATGCTGCGGCTGACCCTCAGGTTCTCTTCAGCTTCAGGTCTCTACTGTCCTCGGCATGACAGCCGCCGCAGCCCCGCCACAGTGGATCACCGACCTGATGGACACCCTGGGCGCCCCCGGGGCGGGCCTCGCCGTGGCCCTGGAGAACCTCTTCCCGCCGCTGCCGAGCGAAGTGATCCTGCCACTGGCGGGCTTCGCCGCCAGCACCGGACAGATGAGCCTGTACGGGGCTCTGCTGTGGACGACCGCGGGTTCGGTGGCCGGCGCGCTCGCTCTGTACGGGGTCGGCGCGCTGCTCGGCCGGGACCGCACGGTCGCTCTCGCCGGGCGGCTGCCGCTGGTGAAGGTGTCGGACATCGAGCGGACGGAGGCGTGGTTCGACCGGCACGGCACGAAGGCCGTGTTCTTCGGGCGGATGATCCCCGTCTTCCGCAGCCTGATCTCCGTACCGGCCGGGGTCGGCCGGATGCCGCTGCCGGTCTTCCTCGGCCTGACGGCCCTGGGCAGCGCGATCTGGAACACGGTGTTCGTGCTCGCGGGCTATCTCCTGGGCGAGAACTGGTCCGAGGTCACCACGGTGGTGTCCGCCTACTCGAAGGTGGTCCTGGCCGTCGCCGCCCTCACGGTCGCCGCCTTCGCAGCCCTGCGCCTGCTGCGCCCGGGACGCGGCCGCAGACGGGCCGGGCGCGGAGGCCGGGGCCCTGCCGGGCAGGTCCCCGACCCGGGCGACGCGCGGGAGCCCGCAGGGGTGACGGCGTACGCCGGGTCCGCCGTGCCTGGCGGGCGACCGTAGCGGGCCGGGGGCGGTCTACCGGGGCGGTGGGGGTGGCGGCTTACACCGGGGGCGCCCTACCGAGGCGCTGGCGGGCAAGAGCCGCACCACAGACGCACGGCACGGGAACCCCGTAGGCCCGGGACCACCCGCCCGCGCGCCCCTGGTCCCGCGCGGGCGCGGCTAGCGTGGTCCTCCCGCTGCCCGGAGGAGTTCGCGGAGGATGCGCTCGCCCGCCAGTACCCCCCGCTCGGGCAGGGCGGTGACCGTGGGGGCGGTCCAGTCGGTGTCGGCCAGTTCGCCGTGGCCCGGGCGCCAGGCATGGTCGGCGGCGAGCAGGAGGTCGGCGTCGAGCAGGGAGTCGCCGGCGGCGAGGGTGAGGTCGGCTCCGGTGCGGCGGGCGACCTCGCGCATGGCGGCGCTCTTGGTCAGCGGCTTGGGGACGGCGTAGATCTTGCGGCCCTGGAGGGAGACCGTCCAGCCGCGGTTCTCGGCCCAGACCGCGAGGTCCTTCACCCAGTCCTCGGGCAGAAGGTCCCGCTCCACGACGAGATAGGCGAAGAGATCGTCGGCGACCCGGTGCTTGCGGACCCACTCGGGGTCGCCGGTGGACTCCAGGTGGGCGCGGACCTCGGCCAGCGGGGCGCACTCGTCGGCGAGGCGGGCCGTCACCCGGGCGTGCCAGGCGGGGTCCCAGACGCCGTCGACGAGGAGGTGGCCGCCGTTGGCGCAGATCGCGAAGCGCGGGGGCGGGCCGGGGAGGCTGATGCGCTCGTACTGCTTGCGGGTGCGGGTGGTGGTCGGCACGAAGACCGTGCGGTCGCCGAGGTCGGTGAGCAGTCCGGCCGCGGTCTCGGTCAGGTAGGACAGGGGCTTGCTCTCGTGGACCTCGACGCAGAGCAGCCGGGGGGCCCGGGCGTCGGGCATCGTCAGCGCGAGAGCCGCGGCGGAGTAGATGAGTGTTCGGTCGAGATCGCTCGCCACCAGCACGGGCATCAGAGCGCCACCGCCTTTCCGTCGGCGCCGGTCGCGCCGCGCGTGTACTTGGGATGGATCAGCCCCACGCAGGTGTAGGGGAGTTCGGCGACCTCTTCGACGGGGACGCCCCGCTGTTCGGCGAGCAGGCGGACGTGGTCGAGGTCGGGGCCCGCGCCGGCCCGGGCGAGGATCTTCCAGGGCACGCGGCGCAGCAGGACCCGGGTGGTCTCGCCCACGCCCGGCTTGACGAGGTTGATGTCGTGGATGCCGTACTCCTCGCTGATCCGCTCGACGGCGGCCCAGCCGGCCCAGGTGGGTTCGCGGTCGCCGGACAGCAGCTCCTTGACGGCGGCGTCCACGTGGTCGGCGACGTCGGGGAAGCGGGCGGCGATGGTGTCGAGGAAGGCGTTGGAGAGGTCGGCGCCGGCGAGTTCGCGGTAGAACTTGCCGCCGTGGAAGTCGTCCGGTCCGACGAGGTCGGCGCGCAGGACCGTACGGGATATCAGGCCGGAGACGGTGGAGTTGAGGCAGGCGGAGGGGATGAGGAAGTCCTCGCGGGTGCCGTAGGTGCGTACGCAGGAGCCGGGGTCGGCGAGGACGGCGATCTCGGGGTCGAAGCCGCTGACGCCGTGGTCCTGCTCGAACTGGCGGATGGCGTCGGCGAGTTCGCGGGTGATGGCGCCCTTGCCGGTCCAGCCGTCGACGAAGACGACGTCGGCGGGGTCGTGGCGGTCGGCGAGCCAGCGCAGGGCGTTGGCGTCGATGCCCCGGCCGCGGACGATGGAGACGGCGTAGTGCGGCAGGTCGAGGCCGTGGCGGTGCTGGGCCCAGCGGCGCATCAGGATGCCGATGGGGGTACCGGCGCGGGCCAGGGAGACGAGCACCGGGCGCGGGGAGCGTTCGGTGAGGACGGTCTCGGTGACGACGCCGACGGCGCGGGCGATCCGGGTGGCGGAGGTGGCGAGGGCCGCGTGGAACAGCCGCTGGTACTGGTCGCTGGGCTGGTACTCCACGGGCAGCGACTCGGCGTAGTGCGCGCCGCCGCTCTGGATCGCCTCCTCGCGCTCCTCGGTCGGGGCCTCCAGGGTGACATCGGACAGGTCCTGGAGCAGCCAGCCCACCTCGTCCGGGGCGTAGGAGGAGAAGGCGGGGCCGCGGAGGGGCTCGGGCAGCATGGCGGATCTGGCTCCGGGGGAGGCGTGGGCGGGAGCGGGGACATGGCTGGGCACGACCGCGAGCAGGACGTGCCCGGTGTGGTCGGCGAGCCGGGCGAGGAGGCCGTCGGGGGCGTGCAGGGCCGGGGTGTCGGCGGTCGAGTCGACGACACAGACGACGGCGTCGAAGCCGGCTCCGGCGACGTTGTACGTGTAGCGCTCGCCGGGGCCGTCGGCGGGGTCGTCGTGGGCGGGGAAGACGAGGCGGCTGCGGATGGCGTAGCCGGGGTCGTCGACGGCGAGGACGGGCGAGCGGGTGGTGGTGGAGAAGCGGAGGTCGGCGCCGGGGAGGAGTTGTTCGAGTTCGCGGGCGAGGCGGAGCGGGGCGTACATCAGTTCCTCGCAGCCGAGGACCAGGACGCGCCCGGCGTCGGCGGGGAGGGCCTCGGCGAGGCGGGCGCCCATGGCGGGCAGGGCGGCGTCGAGGCGCCTGCGGTGGGCGGGGGTGAAGCCGTGCCGGCCGCCGTCGGGGAGACCGGCGGGCCAGCCCAGGTCGACGCGGGTGAGGGCGGCGGGGCGGGGGGTGCCGGGTACGGCGTTGGCATGCGGTTCGTGTGCGGCGACCAAGGCCTGGCCCTTCTCCAGTACGCCGTCGGGGAGCAGGACGGTGCCGCGGGCGGCGGTCACGAGGTCGACGCGGGCGCCGATCTCGACGGCGAACTCGGTGAGGCGGCCCTGGTCGGCCGGGGAGCGCATGTCGACGAGGGCGACGACGACGTAGTGGTCGCGGGGGTAGCGCTCGTGGAGGGAGCGGATGGTGTTGAGGATGGTGTTGCCGGTGGAGAACTCGTCGTCGACGAGTATCAGCGGGCCGTCGCCCGCCAGCAGGGTCCGGTCCTCGGGGAGGAGCAGATGGGAGGTGGCGTGGGAGTGGGACTCCTCGAAGCCGCCGGCGGGGGCGACGCCGGGGACCGGGCGGCGGGTGGAGTGGAGGCAGGGCGCGGTTTCGAGCCCGTCGGCGACGGAGTGGCCGAGCCCGGTGGCGGTCTCGGCGTAGCCCAGGACGACGGCCCGGCGGGCGAGATCCTCCCCGAGCAGTTCGCGGACCCGGCGGCCGAGGGTGAGGCCGTACCCGTGGACGACGGAGGGCGACTGGGGGACGTGCTTGCCGAGCACGTTGGAGACCAGGAGGTGCGCCCGCCTGGGATTGCGCCGCAGAGCGAGCCCGAGCAACTCCGGCAACCGCTCGTCCCCCCGAAGCCCGACCCCGAGCCGCGCGGCGACCCACTCCCCGGACCAGACGCCCCCGACGCCTCGGGCCGGGCCGACGCCGTGGCTTCCGTCCGGCTGGTCGGCGTCAGGGGGCCCGTCCGGCTGGTCGGCGTCACGGGCCCTGCCCGACTGGTCGGCGCCACGGACCCCGCCCGACTGGTCGGCATCACCGGCCCCGCCCGGCTGACGGTAGGCACCGGCCCCGCCCAATGTCCCGGCCTCGGCGATGCGGCCGGCTCGAAGGGCATCGCCGGTGCGATCAGCACCGTCGGCCCCGGCCGACCGCCCCGCCCGGGCACCCCCGGCGGCACCAGCAGCACCAGCAGCACCAGCAGCACCAGCAGGAACACCACCGCCCATGCGGGCGACACCGTCGTCCCCGTCCAACCGCCCGGCCCCGGCGACATCGCCGACGCCAAGGACACCCCCCGCGCGAGCGGCATCGCTGTCCCTCCGCCCGCCGTCGGCGCTGTCAGCCACGTCGGTCCGCTCCGCGCCGCCGATCGCCGAGGCACCCTCAGCCGCACGGCGTCCCAGGGCGGCGGCCCGGGATTCAGGGCCAGGGACGGACGCGGGTCCACCGCTCACCCGGGTGCCGGATGCCGTACCCGCCCCCACGGCCGGCCCCTCGCCAGCACTGACCGTCCCCGGCGAAACACCGGTCCCACCCGACTGATCGGCGTCACCGGCCCCGCCCGGCTCGCCGGCACCACCGGAGCCGGCCACCCCGGGCCACCCCCCGACGGAAGGACCGGAGCCACCCGCCCCGGGCACCCCACCGGTGTCGTCCGAGCCGGCGCCCGCCCGCCCGGTGACGGCCCGGCCGTCGCTGTTCGTTGACGTGTTCATGGGTCCCTTGGGGAGTAGATGGGTGCCGGTCAGGTGGGTATCGCGGCGGCGAGCAGCTCGACGAAGCCGATGTCCTCGCCCGCCACGCCGAAGGCTTCCGCGCGCAGCAGGGTGCGTTCGGCCCAGGCGCGGTGGGGCTTCACCTCGTTCATCTTGTTGGTGTAGGCGGATCGCAGGACGCCGCCGCCGCCGCGCTCGGGGCGGAGGATGTCCTGGGCGTCGCTGAACTCCTCGTGGGTGACCACGGACAGGGCGTGGACGGGCAGGACGTGCGAGGGGTGGATGCAGGTCTTGCCGAGGAGGCCATTGGTCTGGTCGAGGGCGATCTCGCGGAGCAGGCCGTCCATGGCGTGCTCGATGAGGGCGGCGCGGAGTTCGTCGGCCTGGCCCTCCAGGAAGGGGCTGCGCCGCAGCTGGGGCTTGAACATACGTTCCTGCACCCGGAAGTACTCCCACACCGGGCCGGTCACTGTGAACCCGGTGCCGTCGGCGCGGCCCAGCATGTTGACCACGTCGGAGATCACGGAGGCGACGACCTGGACGTCGTAGGCCGTCATGTCGGGGCCGCGGCGCAGGCCGTAGGAGGAGCAGAAGTCGGTCACGCCGAGGCGCAGGGCGAGGACGCGGTCACGGAATTTGTCGACCGCGCGGAAGATGCCCTCCAGGGTCTCGACGCGGGTCTCCCGGTAGAGCAGCTCGGGGGATTCCAGGACCGGCATCGCGAAGAGGCGATGGCCGCTGGCGGACTCGGCGCAGGCGAGGGCCTCCAGGAAGGGGATGCCGCGCTCCTCGGTGAACTTCGGCAGTACGAATCCGGACAGGACCGACACGGCCGGGCCGAGGCGGCGGGTGAGGTCGGGGATCTGGCCGGGCGCGCGGACCCGGATGAAGACCAGCGGCGGATCGGCGGCGTACGAGGGGTGCCCGGCGAGCGCCTGGATCTGGCGCACCAGGTTCTCCTCGGCGTCCACGACGTCCGCGTCGTCTATGGAGTCCTCCAGGCAGAGGACCATCGAGACCACACCACGGCTCGACTGCTTGACGATGTCGTCGGCGAGCCGGGGTCTGGTCGCGGGACTGTAGAGCGTGGCGCCGAGGGCCGCGGCGAGCAGCCGGGCCGGGGAGGCGGCGGTGAAATCGCTCGGCTCCCGGTAGAACAGACGCTGCCGTACCTCAGGGGCAATGTGCCCGAAATGACGCATAAATCTCCCCCGTGGAGTCGGAATGGCCCGGTAGAGCATAAAAGGTGGCCGGTAATAGTACGTAGGAGTCCATGTCAGGGGTTCCCGGTAGGCATGAATTTCAGGTAACGCAGGTACACACAGACCCTTCCGTCCCTTCCATGGCGCATCCAACGCCGGGCCGGACCCGCATTGTCGTGATCAGGACCGAGAGGGCAGGATGACCGCATGACGCACGCCATGCTGAAAGGGTCGAACGTCCCGCTGGAAGCCACGACGGTGCGCGCGGTGCTGCGCTGGACGCCAGGGCAGGGGGTCCCGGACGTCGATGCCTCGGCGCTGCTCCTCGGCCCCGGCGGTCGCGTGCGCTCCGACGAGGACTTCGTCTTCTACAACCAGCCCCGGCATCCCTCCGGGAAGGTCTGGCGGCTCGGCAAGAAGCGGGTCGCCGAGAGCCTCACGGACACCATCCAGACGGATCTCTCCGGTGTCGAGTCGAGTGTCGGCCGGATTCTGCTGGTCGCATCGGCGGACGGGGTGAAGTTCGAGCGCGTACGGTCACTGCGCATTCTGCTGTACGACGCCGGAGCGCCGGACGCGGAGCCGGTGGCGTACTTCGACATCACCCCGACGACCGGTGCGGAGACCGCGCTGATCTGCGGTGAGCTGTACCGGCGGGGGGACGGGTGGAAGTTCCGGGCGCTGGGCGAGGGCTATCCGAACGGGCTGCTGGGACTCGCGACCGACTTCGGGATCTCGGTGGACGAGTCGGAGGCGGCCGGGGAGGGCGCCGCGCGGCACGCACCGGCCGACGCGCCGGTGGCCCCGGCGGGGCAGCAGTCACCGGGCACACACCCGACGGTGGTGCAGCCGTCCGGCACCGGCCCCGCCGCCGCGGTACCGGACCTGGCCCGGCCGTTGCCCCCCGAGCGGGCCCCCGAGGTGCCGGGACAGGGCGGCCGGCCGGCGTACGGCTACCCCCAGCCGGCCGCGGCCGCGTCCGCCACGGCCGCCGCGGCTGTCACCGCTCCGGGGCCGCAGCCGGCGTACGGCTATCCGCATCCGCAGGCCGGCGGGCCGCCGCCCACCTACGGGTATCCGCAGGCCGGGAGCCAGCCCGCGTACGGGTATCCGCAGCCGGTGCAGACGGTCGTACCGGATCCCGAGTTCCGGCTGCCTCCGCAGGGCCCGCAGTTCATCAGACGCTAGTTCGAATTCTGGACAGCGGACACCGGTTCGAATTCTGGACACCGGCCCGATCCGCCCGCCCCGCCCTATACATCCGCCTTCGTCGACTTGTACCCCCTCCCCCACTGCAACCCCCACCCGTAGAGCCGGTCCAGCTCCCCCTGGAAGCCGTACACGAACTTCACCTCGCGGCGGACCATCAGTTCGCCCTTGACGTTCTCGATCATGACGACCGCGCAGGAGCGGGCCTGCGGGTGGCGTTCGTCGAGGCCGATCTCGATGCGGGGGCCGTTGCTGGGGTAGAGGGTGACGATGGCGTGGGTGCGGTCGAAGGCCGGGGTCTGGTCGTAGATGTAGACGAAGACCAGGATGCGTTTGATGGCCTCGCGGTGGTCCAGATTGACGTAGATCGTCTCACCGGACGCCGAGCCGAAGCGGTCGTCGCCGCTGAGTTTGACGTACGGCGGATCGTTGATGTCCCCGAGGAGGCCGCCCAGGGGCTGGACGACGCCCTTGGTGCCGTCCGCCAGCTCGTACAGACACCCCAGGTCCAGGTCGACGTTGACCATGCTCTGGCTGTGGCCGATGACCTCCGGCGGCTTGAGCGCCTTGAAGGGGTGCCGCAGCAGGCTCTCCCGCTGGGGGCCGCCGATGTCCGAGCTGCGCATGCGCCAGTTCAGATTGATCCGCAGATTGCCGGTCGCGGCGCCCTGCTTGGTCAGTGACACCTCGCTGTGCCGTTTGGTCAGCTCGATCGAGTTGGTCGCCGCGCTGCCCGAGTCGAACTCCGAGTCCCGTCCACGCCAGAACCGGTCCAGCAAGCCCATTGCGCCCCCACCTCACTCCGACAGACGGCCGTGCGGGGCGGCACGAGGACGATGTCCGCCTCGGTACCGCCCCGCACAGAGCGTTCCCTCACCCATGGGGGCGTCAACCCCCGTACGCGCCCCGCACCTGCCCCGCGGGCCCCGCGAGCGATGCGGGGTGTGCGCGGTACGCGGGGGACGCGGGGGATGTCACACGCCGGACGACACCGCTGTTTTGTCGTCCGACCCCGATCCGTTCCCCTCGGCCGCCGCCAGTGCGCGGTTGCGGCGGACGGAGGACCAGAAGGACCAGGCGATCAGGAGCACACCGACCGAACCGGTGATGAACTCGCTGATCTCGTACTGGATGGTGATCAGCAGGATGACGGCGAGCGCGCCGATCGCGTAGTGCGCGCCGTGCTCCAGATAGACGTAGTCGTCCAGGGTGCCCTCGCGGACCAGGTACACGGTGAGCGACCGGACGTACATCGCGCCGACGCCCAGGCCCAGTGCCATCAGCACGATGTCGTTGGTGACGGCGAAGGCGCCGATGACACCGTCGAAGGAGAAGGACGCGTCCAGGACCTCCAGGTAGAGGAACATGAAGAACGCCGCCCGGCCGGCCAGCAGGATCACCGGCTTGCCGGCCTTCTTGGCCTTTTCCTCCGCCTCGTGCTCGCGCTCCTCCTCTTCCTCCAGCTTGTTCTCGAAGTAGCCGGAGAGGCCGCCCACGATCAGATAGGTGATCAGGCCGGCGATGCCCGAGAGCAGGACCGTCTCCGCCTTGTCCGCCGGTCCGGCGTGCAGATGGGCCTGGGTGGCGAAGGTCATGGCGGTGATCAGCAGCACGATCAGCGCGATGCAGACGGAGAGCATGTCGACCTTGCCGAGCTTGGCCAGGGGCCGCTCCAGCCAGCTCAGCCACTTGATGTCCCGGTCCTCGAAGATGAAGTCCAGGAAGATCATCAGCAGGAACATGCCACCGAAGGCGGCGATGGCCGGGTGCGCGTCGGTGACCAGTTCCTGGTACCGGTCCTTGTCGGTGAGGGCGAGATCGACCGCCTCGATCGGGCCGATCTGCGCGCTGACGGCCACAATGACGACGGGGAACACCAGCCGCATACCGAACACGGCGATCAGGATGCCGATGGTCAGGAAGATGCGCTGCCAGAAGGCATTCATCTTCTTCAGAATTCCGGCATTTACTACCGCATTGTCGAAAGACAGCGAGATCTCAAGAACACAGAGGATGGCCACGAGACCTAGCGCGGCCCACCCCCCGTAGAAGACCGCCGCGACAAGGCCGGCCGCGGTGACCGCGAACGACCAGCCGAAAGTTTTCAGAACCACTGGCTACCCAATCCCTATCCCTTGTGTACGGGCTGAATGGGTCTCCCCCACGCCGTACCCGGCTTTACGAAACGTTGACCCCGAAGTCTAGAGCGATCCCGCGGAGCCCCGACGCGTACCCCTGCCCTACCGCGCGGAACTTCCATTCGCCCTGGTAGCGGTAGACCTCACCGAAAATCATGGCCGTTTCGGTGGAGGCGTCCTCGCTCAGGTCGTACCGGGCGAGTTCTTGGCCGTCGGCCTGGTTGACCACGCGGATGAACGCGTTGCTGACCTGTCCGAAGGTCTGGCCGCGCTCGTCGGCCAGGTGGATGGAGACCGGGAAGACGATCTTGTCCGCGTGGGCCGGGACCTTGGCCAGGTCGATCAGCACGGACTCGTCGTCGCCGTCGCCCTCACCGGTGAGGTTGTCGCCGGTGTGCTCGACCGAGCCGTCAGGGCTCGTGAGCTGGTTGTAGAAGATGAACCATTCATCCGACAGTACCCGCCCGCTGCTGCACACCAGCGCGCTGGCGTCGAGGTCGAAGGGGGCTCCGGTGGTGGAACGCGCGTCCCAGCCGAGCCCGATCAGGACGTGGGTCAGGTTCGGTGCGGCTTTGGAGAGGGAGACATTGCCCCCCTTGGCGAGTGTGACGCCCATGATGCTGATCCTCCCCTGGTCGTGCTTCTTTTGTTGTCCTGCGCGTCCGGCGCCGCACGCAAACCGCGCGGCGCCGGACGGGTCAGCTCTGGGGTGGCGCCGGTCAGACGTTCACACCGAAGTCCTGCGCGATGCCGCGCAGGCCGGATGCGTAGCCCTGGCCGATGGCGCGGAACTTCCACTCCGCGCCGTGCCGGTACAGCTCGCCGAAGACCATGGCGGTCTCGGTCGAGGCGTCCTCACTGAGGTCGTAGCGTGCGATCTCGGCGCCGCCGGCCTGATTGATGACGCGGATGAAGGCGTTGCGGACCTGGCCGAAGGACTGCTGGCGGTTCTCGGCGTCGTAGATCGAGACCGGGAAGGTGATCTTCTCGATCTCGGCCGGGACGCCCGCGAGGTTGACCTTGATCTGCTCGTCGTCGCCCTCGCCCTCACCGGTGGTGTTGTCGCCGGTGTGCTCGACCGAGCCGTCGGGGCTCTTCAGGTTGTTGAAGAACACGAAGTTGGCGTCGCTCGAAACCTTGCCCGTGCTGTTCAGCAGCAGCGCGCTCGCGTCGAGGTCGAAGTCGGTGCCGGTCGTGGTGCGCACGTCCCACCCCAGACCGACGATGACCGCGGTGAGGCCCGGGGCCTCCTTGGTCAGCGATACGTTGCCGCCCTTGCTGAGGCTGACTCCCACGAGTCCCTCCATTGTGTCCGGGGGCGGGAAGCCCCGTGGTGCATCGGTAACGGATCAAACGATTCGATCCTAGTGACGGGTTCCCGTGGCCCGCAGGCCCTGGGCCCTAACAATCGGAGCGCGTCGGGAGCCGCGGCGGGGCGGCGCCCCCGGCGCCCTGTCCCCCAGCGCCGCTGCGGCACCTCCGGCGCCGCGTCTCACAGCGCGTCGAGCGCCGTCACGTACGCGCCGAGGTCCCGGGCGTCGGGCAGCGCGTTGACCACCGTCCAGCGCACCACGCCCTCCTTGTCGATGACGAAGGTGCCGCGCACCGCGCAGCCCTTGGCCTCGTCGAACACGCCGTACGCGCGCGAGGTCTCGCCGTGCGGCCAGAAGTCGCTGAGCAGCGGGTACTCCAGGCCCTCCTGCTCGGCGAAGACGCGCAGGGTGTGGATGGAGTCGTTGGAGACGGCGAGCACCTGGGTGTCGCGGTCGGCGAACTTCGGCAGATTGTCGCGGACCTCGCACAGCTCGCCCGTGCAGACGCCGGTGAAGGCGAAGGGGTAGAAGAGCACCACGACGTTCTTCTCGCCGCGGAAGTCGGACAGCTTCACGGTCGCGCCGTGGTTGTCCTTGAGTTCGAAATCGGGGGCCTTGTCGCCGACCTGGATCGCCATCGGTCGTCCCTTCGGTGGGGCTGCTGGGCTGTTCGGAAGGGTTCCAGCCTACGCAGCCGGGCCTCCGGGGCGATCACCGAAGGCCGGCGGGCGGACCGGGCACGCTCCCGGTCCGCCCCCGGTGTCACCTCACCGCTTGGACTTCGCCGCCTTCGGTGTGGCCAGCCGGCTGCCACTCCAGTCCTTGCCCACACTGACGCTCTTGGCGGCGGTCAGACCCGCCGTGGTCGAGGCTTCCGAGATGTCGCTCGGCTCGACGTAGCCGTCACGCCCGGTCTTCGGCGTCAGCAGCAGGATGGCGCCACCCTCCTCGATGTACGTGGTGGCGTCCACCAGCGCATCGGTCAGGTCGCCGTCGTCGTCGCGGAACCACAGCACCACGGCATCGGCAACATCGTCGTAATCCTCATCGACGAGATCACTGCCGATCAAGTCCTCAATGGCGTCGCGAAGCTCCTGGTCGACGTCGTCGTCGTAGCCGATCTCCTGGACCACCTGCCCGGGCTGGAACCCCAGCCTGGCGGCAGGGTTCGTCCGCTCCTCCGCGTGGTCCGCGGTCGCGCTCACGGTTTGCCTCCTGATCATGTCTTTGGGTATGTCTCAGCCACGCGCGTGCGCGAAGCATTGGCCGTAGTCCACACGGGCGGGACCGATCGCGCAAGTACCCGGCGTTTCGGACCGCCGAAACGGTGACGATCCCGGCCGTGTCCCCGCAACTCCCGGCGGCGTCTCTCTGATGAACGTGACGCACACCACACCCTTCTGCCCCATTTGGGCGTTTGGGAACCCTCTGGACGTACGATCCTCGAATGAGTTTTCCGCATCGGCGGGGTGGTCCGAGTGTGCCGGTTACCTTTCGGTAGAGATGACGTTTACGCCCCCGAGGTACACGATGGGGAGCGGTGCGGGCACGGGGTGGTACGGCTCTCGTCCCGGTAACTCCGAAAGGTAAGGAACAGCGTGGTTTCCGGATCCGATCGCAATCCGATCATCATTGGCGGCCTCCCGAGTCAGGTTCCTGACTTCGATCCCGAGGAAACCCAGGAATGGCTGGACTCCCTGGACGCCGCCATCGACGAGCGGGGCCGTGAACGGGCCCGCTATCTCATGCTCCGGCTGATCGAACGCGCCCGCGAGAAGCGCGTGGCCGTACCCGAGATGCGCAGCACAGACTACGTCAACACGATCGCGACCAAGGACGAGCCCTTCTTCCCCGGCAACGAGGAGATCGAGCGGAAGATCCTCAACGCGACCCGCTGGAACGCCGCGGTGATGGTCTCCCGCGCCCAGCGCCCCGGCATCGGGGTCGGCGGTCACATCGCCACCTTCGCCTCCTCGGCCTCGCTCTACGACGTCGGCTTCAACCACTTCTTCCGCGGCAAGGACGAGGGCGACGGCGGTGACCAGGTCTTCTTCCAGGGCCATGCCTCGCCGGGCATCTACGCCCGCGCGTTCCTCCTGGACCGGCTCTCCGAGCGGCATCTGGACGGCTTCCGCCAGGAGAAGTCGAAGGCGCCGTACGGACTGTCCTCGTACCCGCATCCGCGGCTGATGCCCGAGTTCTGGGAGTTCCCCACGGTGTCGATGGGGCTCGGCCCGATCGGCGCGATCTACCAGGCGCGGATGAACCGCTATCTGCACGCGCGCGAGATCGCGGACACCTCCGCGTCGCAGGTGTGGGCGTTCCTCGGCGACGGCGAGATGGACGAGCCGGAGTCGCTGGGCCAGCTGACCATCGCGGCACGCGAGGGCCTGGACAATCTGACCTTCGTGGTCAACTGCAACCTCCAGCGCCTGGACGGCCCGGTGCGCGGCAACGGCAAGGTGATCCAGGAGCTGGAGTCGGTCTTCCGGGGCGCGGGCTGGAATGTGATCAAGCTGGTGTGGGACCGCTCCTGGGACCCGCTGCTCGCCCAGGACCGTGACGGTGTGCTGGTCAACCGTATGAACACCACGCCCGACGGCCAGTTCCAGACGTACGCGACCGAGACCGGCGGGTATATCCGCGACCACTTCTTCGGGGACGATCACCGGCTGCGCGCGATGGTCGAGAACATGAGCGACGACCAGATCCTGCATCTGGGGCGCGGCGGTCACGACCACCGGAAGATCTTCGCGGCGTTCTCGGCGGCCAAGGCGCACAAGGGCCAGCCGACGGTGATCCTGGCGAAGACGATCAAGGGCTGGACGCTCGGGCCGAACTTCGAGGGCCGCAACGCCACGCACCAGATGAAGAAGCTCACGGTCGGCGACCTCAAGGGCTTCCGCGACCGGCTGCACCTGCCGATCTCGGACCGGGAGCTGGAGAGCGGCCCGCCGCCGTACTACCACCCGGGCCGTGACTCGGCGGAGATCCAGTACATGCACGACCGCCGCAGCGCGCTCGGCGGGTACGTCCCGACCCGGGTCGTCCGGTCGAAGCC
Organism: Streptomyces sp. NPDC056734; assembly: GCF_042790455.1. Taxonomy (NCBI): domain Bacteria; kingdom Bacillati; phylum Actinomycetota; class Actinomycetes; order Kitasatosporales; family Streptomycetaceae; genus Streptomyces; species Streptomyces sp. NPDC056734. The sequence goes on along the minus strand of NZ_JBHTZD010000010.1, from coordinate 76,439 downwards.
GCTCACCCTGCCCGGCGACTCGACGTACGCGACCGTGAAGAAGGGTTCGGGTCAGCAGCAGATCGCCACGACCATGGCGTTTGTGCGGCTGCTGAAGGACCTTATGCGGGACAAGGAGATCGGGCGGCGGTTCGTACTGATCGCGCCGGACGAGTACCGCACGTTCGGGATGGACTCCTTCTTCCCGACCGCGAAGATCTACAACCCGCTGGGCCAGCAGTACGAGTCCGTGGACCGGGATCTGCTGCTCGCCTACAAGGAGTCGCCGACCGGCCAGATGCTGCACGACGGCATCTCGGAGGCGGGCTGCACGGCGTCGGCGATCGCGGCGGGCTCCGCGTACGCCACGCACGGCGAGCCGCTGATCCCGGTGTACGTCTTCTACTCGATGTTCGGTTTCCAGCGCACCGGCGATCAGTTCTGGCAGATGGCCGATCAGCTGGCGCGCGGTTTCGTACTGGGCGCGACCGCCGGGCGCACGACCCTGACCGGCGAGGGCCTCCAGCACGCCGACGGCCACTCCCAGCTGCTCGCCTCCACCAACCCGGGCTGTGTGGCGTACGACCCGGCGTACGGGTACGAGATCGCGCACATCGTGCGGGACGGGCTGCGCCGGATGTACGGCGGCAGCGCGGAGCATCCGCACGGCGAGGACGTCTTCTACTACCTCACGGTCTACAACGAGCCCATCCGGCACCCGGCCGAGCCGGAGAACGTGGACGTCGAGGGCATCCTCAAGGGCGTGCACCGGCTCAGCGAGGGCACGGCGGGCGCGGTCCCGGCGCAGATCCTCGCCTCGGGCGTGGCGGTCCCCTGGGCGCTTGAGGCCCAGCGGATCCTCGCCGAGGAGTGGAACGTACGCGCCGGTGTCTGGTCGGCGACCTCCTGGAACGAGCTGCGGCGCGAGGCCGTGGCCTGTGAGGAGCACAATCTGCTGCGCCCCGAGGAGGAGCAGCGGGTGCCGTGGGTGACGCGCAAACTGAGCGGCGCCGAGGGACCGTTCGTGGCCGTGTCCGACTGGATGCGGTCGGTTCCCGATCAGATCGCGCGCTGGGTGCCGGGGCGTTATCAGTCGCTGGGCGCGGACGGTTTCGGCTTCGCCGACACCCGGGGCGCGGCCCGCCGGTTCTTCCACATCGACGCCCAGTCGATCGTGCTGGCGGTGCTGACGGAGCTGGCGCGGGACGGGAAGGTGGACCGGTCGGCGCTGAAGCAGGCCATCGACCGCTACCGGCTGCTGGATGTCGCGGCGGCGGACCCGGGGACGGCGGGCGGCGACGCGTAGCCCGCGCCGGGCGGTGACGTGAGGTGAGGTTGAGGGCGGTGGGACCCGGTCCCGCCGCCCTTTTCCCGTTCCTCACGGTGTTTCCCGTTCTTTACGATGCCCGGCATGGACGCGATACCCGAGGTGCAGCAGCGGTCGGCCCAGGCGCGCTGGGAGGAACGCAGCCAGCGGCCGCTGCTGGCGCTGGCGGTGGTGTTCGCGGTCGCCTACGCGGTGCCCATCGTCGAGGAGTCCGCCGGCCCGGCGCTCATCCGTGCCTGCACGGTGGCCGAATGGCTGGTGTGGGGGGCGTTCGCGGCGGACTACGTGGTGCGGCTGGCGCTCGCCGAGGACCGCAAGGGGTTCGTACGGCGGCACTGGCTGGACCTGTGCGCGGTGCTGCTGCCGCTGATCCAGCCCTTGCGGCTGCTGCGGGTCGTCTCGACGCTGCTGCTGGTGGGGCGGCGGGCGCGGATGGCGCCCCAGATACAGCTCACCACGTATGTGGTGGGGTCGGTGGCGGGGTTGCTGATGTTCGGGTCGCTGGCCGTGCTGTCGGTGGAGCGGGAGTCGCCGGACGGGAACATCCGGACGCTGGGGGACGCGGTGTGGTGGTCGTTCACGACGATGACGACCGTGGGGTACGGGGATCACGCGCCGACGACGGGGGTGGGGCGGCTGCTCGCCGTCGGGCTGATGCTGTCGGGGATCGCGCTGCTCGGTGTGATCACCGCGAACATCGCGGCGTGGTTCATCGCGCGGTTCGACCGTGACGATGTGGTGGAGCGGCGCCAGACGGAGGCGATCGTCGCCCTGACGGAGGAGGTACGGGGGTTGCGGGCGGAGGTGGCGGCGTTGTCGGAACGGTCGCTCACCAAGTGACCCGGCGTTGGCGCTGAGAACGGGGCGATGCGCAGCCCGGCGCAACGGGGTGCCGCCGCGCCCACCCGTGCCGCCCTGCGGCACGACTGCCCGCAGCTATGACAGATGGGCGGGCGCGAGCTGACGGGCGCGGCAGCGCGCTGTTTTTAGGGGCGCGGTGCGGCTGCGCGCAGCTCAGGGGCAAGCTGGCGGGCGCGACAAACGCCCTGTTTTTTAGGGGCGCGGGGAACTGCGCGACCAGCCCCCGCCGGGCCGCGCCCGACGTACGACCGGGGACGTCACCCCCGCGGAGCGACGCCGCCGGGCCGCGCCCGACGTACGACCGGGGACGTCACCCCGCGGAGCGACGCCGCCGGGCCGCGCCCGACGTACGACCGGGGACGTCACCCCGCGGAGCGACGTCCCCGGCGAGTCAGATGTGCGCAGCCCCCGCACCCGCCTCCGCGTTGGCCCCCCGCTTGGTGAGGAAGGCGACGAAGATGGCGACCGCCGCGACCCCCGCCGCGACCAGGGACGCCAGGCTCATGCCGGAGATGAAGGTGTCGTGGGCCACGTCGGTGATCTTCGTGGCGACCTCCGCCGGTGTGCCGGGAGCGATCGGCGGGACACCGACCTGGACCGCCTCGGACGCCTCGGCCTGCTGCTCGGGCGTCAGCGCCGGCAACCCCGCGGCGACCCAGTTGCCCGCCAGGTCGCTGTCGACCTTGGACGCCATGACCGCGCCCAGCACCGCCGTACCGAGGCTGCCGCCGATCTGCATCGCGGCCTGCTGGAGACCGCCGGCGACACCGGACAGCTCCATCGGCGCGTTGCCGACGATGACTTCGGTCGCGCCGACCATGACCGGCGCGAGACCGAGGCCGAGGAGCGCGAACCAGAGGGACATCACGGCGCTGGAGGTGTCCGTCTCAAGCGTGGACATGCCGTACATGGCGAGCGCGGTGAACGCCATACCGCCGGCCAGCGGGAGGCGCGGGCCCACCTTGGTGATCGCCAGCCCGGCGAGCGGCGAGCCGACGATCATCATGCCGGTGAGCGGCAGCAGATGCAGACCGGCGTCGATCGGGCTCATCCCGTGCACGTTCTGCAGGTAGAACGTCACGAAGAACAGGCCGCCCATGAACGCGATGGCCATCATGACCATCAGCACCACACCCGCCGACAGCGGGACCGAGCGGAACAGGCCGAGCGGGATGAGCGGCTCCTTGACCCGCGTCTCCCACACCGCGAAGGCGACGAAGCCCGCGACCGCAATGCCGAGGAACAGCCAGGTCAGACCGGCGCCCCAGCCCCACTCGGGGGCCTTGATCAGGGCCCAGACCAGACAGAACATCGCGCTGGAGAGCAGCCCGATGCCGAGAAGGTCGAAGGAGCGCGGGGCGTTGGCCGCCCGGTGGTCGAGGAGGATCAGCGCGCCGAGGGCGACGGCGATGATGCCGACCGGCACGTTGATGAAGAAGACCGACTGCCAGTTGACGTGCTCGACGAGGACGCCGCCGAGGATCGGGCCGCCGGCCGTGGAGGCGCCGATGACCATGCCCCAGATGCCGATCGCCATGTTCAGCTTCTCGGCCGGGAAGGTGGCCCGCAGCAGGCCGAGCGCGGCCGGCATCAGCAGCGCGCCGAACAGGCCCTGGAAGACCCGGAAGACGATGACCATCGCGATGCTGTCGGACAGCCCGATGGCGCCGGACGCGGCGGCGAAGCCGACCACGCCGATGAGGAAGGTCTGGCGGTGGCCGAACCGGTCACCGAGCTTGCCCGCCGTGATCAGGGTGACGGCTAGGGCGAGGAAGTACGCGTTGGTGATCCACTGCACCTGGGCGAAGGTGGCACCGAGGTCGGAGGCGATGGCCGGGTTGGCGATGGCCACGATGGTGCCGTCGAGGGCCACCATCATGACCCCGACGGCGACGGTTATGAGGGTGAACCAAGGATGGCCACGCAGCCCCTTGGCCGGTGCCGAAGACGGACCGGGGGGTGCGCCGTCCCCCGGCCCCGTCTTGTCGAGGGTGGTCTGACTAGTCATGCGAAGGAGGCTAATGTCAGCCTCTGACAGTTGACAAACCAATTCACAAGTCGGTAACTGTCAGGTCACTCACCGATACCCTGAACTGGGAGAACAGTTCGCCGGAGGGCCTGGAGGTCGTCATGGACACGCTGGAGCGGCCCGCCGGGGACCCCACCCGGCCGGGGTTGCGCGAGCGCAAGAAGCAGCGCACGCGCGACGCACTGCTGCGCGCCGCCCTCGAACTGTTCACCACCCAGGGCTACGACGAGACCACCGTCGACGCCATCACCGACGCCGTCGGCGTCTCGCAGCGCACCTTCTTCCGCTACTACACCGGCAAGGAGGAGACCGCCCTCGCCGTCCAGACGATGACGGTCGATCACTTCTACGCGGCGGTCCGCGCCCGCCCGCCGCACGAACCGCCGCTGGAGGCGCTGCGCCGGGCGGTGCTGGAGGGCTGGGACACCCTGCACGAGACGATCGACTCCGTCGTGACGGTCGAGCAGTATCTGCGCATGTACCAGGTGATCGAGTCGACACCGGTGCTGCTGGCGGCGCATCTGCGCCGGTCCGCGGAGACGGAGGACCGGTTCGCGCGGCTGATCGCCGAGCGCGAGGGGCTCGATGTGGACGCCGACCCCCGGCCGCGGGTGGCGGTGGCGGTGTTCGGCGGGGTCATGCGGGTCACCGAGCGGCTGTGGACGCGGGGCGAGGACCACAGCGTGGCGGCCATGCGCGCGGTCACCCTGAGGTACCTCGATCAGGTGGGACCCGCGCTGGCGGAGAACTGGCGCAAGCCGTAGTGCGCGCGTGATGTGGCCCATGGCGGGCCCGTAGTGCGCTTGATCCATTGCCTCGCGTTCTAAACGTGATACCCCTCACTAGGTCCACGCGAGACCATCCCGTTCTCCTAGTGTGTCCTCCCAGTGACTTCCTTCGACACCTCTCCGACGCTCAACGTCTGGCGCGCGCTGCTCGCGCTGGCCGTGGTCTTCGTGATGCTGGCGACCACCGGCTGGACCGCGATGCGCAACCAGCGTGACCAGACCCCATTGCAGACCTCGATCACCGCGTGGGAGCACGGCCGGCTCGACGGGCACCGGCTCCCCGACCCGCACGCGGCACCCGCCCGGCTCGCCGCGTTCTTCGCCACGCTCGGCGAGGCCCGGCGCGCACTGCTCGCCCACCGCTATCCGCTCGCGGTCGGCAACATGAACGGCGCCCCCGTCGACGTCCGCTACGAGGCCAACCGCGTCGCCCTGGAACAGGCCCGCGAGGTCGAGCGACAACGGATGCAGGACCCCCGCCTCAGCCCCGACGGACAGCACGAGGCGGGCCGCCGGATGCACCGCCTGGACGCGCTGATGAAGCCCGGCCGGAACATCCTCGCCTTCGACCCGGAGGGCTCGGGCCGGGTCGCCGAGGTGTACGGGGATCTGGACCGCGCCGAGCGGATCTCGATCGTCGTCCCCGGCGTCGACACCGATCTGCTCTCCTTCCAGCGCACCACCGGCAAGTACACGGCGCCCGCGGGCATGGCCGAGTCGCTGTACACGGCCGAGCGCGCGGTGAGCCCCGGCACCCGCACGGCGGTGATCGCCTGGGCCGACTACACCGCGCCCAGCGGCATCGGCGTGGACGCGGCCACCGCGACCCGCGCCGCACAGGGCGCGGTCCGGCTGAACGCGCTGGTGCGGGCGCTGCCCGGCGCCGCGCCGGTCTCGCTGTTCTGCCACAGCTACGGCTCGGTGCTCTGCGGGGTCGCCGCGCGGCTGCTGCCCTCGCGGGTGTCCGACATCGCGGTGGCCGGCAGCCCCGGGATGCGGGCCGAGACGGTGTCGCGGCTGCGCACCTCCGCGCAGGTGTGGGCGATGCGGGACGCCGACGACTGGGTCCAGGACGTGCCCTACCTGGAGTTGGGCGGGCTCGGTCACGGGGCCGATCCGGTCTCGCGGGCCTTTGGCGCGCGGGTGCTGTCGGCGGTCGGCGCGCGGGGCCACGCCGGGTACTTCGAACCGGGCACGGAGAGTCTGCGCAACTTCGCCGAGATCGGGGTGGGCGCGTACGGCTCGGTGCACTGCGCCGACGACGCCGATCCATGTATGACCGGTATGCCCGCAGACGCGAGGGCCGGACGCGCGTAGAATCGCGGAACCTGCGGGGTACGCGGGGAGGGGACGGAGGAGCTCGTGCCGCATACGATGAGCCGCATGGGTGACGTACTGGCCGGATTTAATGCTGCCTGGGAGTTCGAGTCCGACTCCGTGCTCATCCGCTACGAACGGGGGATTCGCACACCCAAGCTCTTCCAGGCACTGGGGGAACGCCGGGTGCCGCTGGCGGCGCTCCAGGGTGTGACGCTCGCTCCCGGCCGTCGCGGCACGGTGGTTCTGCGGGCCGAGCCCCGGCCGGGCGCCGATCCGCTGATGGAGGCGGCGGCGGATCAGCTCAAGGAGAGCAGCGACCCCTATCGCCTGGTGCTGCCCGCCGAGCGGGAGACTCTCGCCGAGTACTACGCCGATGAACTGCGCGCCCTGCTCACCGAATCGGGCCCGGCCGAGCGGTATCTGGTGGCGCCGCCGGAGGTGCCGATGTCGTTCAAGGCGTACGACGCGAAGGCGTCCTTCGACGGTACGTCGGTCGCGTTCCGCTGGTTCTGGACGGGCGCGTCGTCGGCGAAGTGGAAGGCCGGGGACCAGAGTTTCCGGATCGGTGACCTCGCCGGAGTGGAGTGGCGGTCGCCGGAGGTGTTCGAAGGGCATCTGCGGCTGCTGCGGCGGGCGGGTGGGGTGCAGCCGGCGCAGCCGGATCAGGATCCGGCCGCGGTGGTCTTCGGGCTGGGGTATGGGCCCGTGCATGAGTCGTTGCCGTTCGCGGCGGCAGTTCTTGCCGCTGTGCGGCGGGCTGGGCCGGCTGTCGCCGCGGTGCCGGTGGGGGCGGGGGGCCGGCGTGACCCTGCGGATGTTGCCGAGCGGATTCGGCATCTTGGGGAGTTGCATCGGGCCGGGTTGGTGACGGATGAGGAGTTTTCGGTGAAGAAGGCGGAGTTGCTCGCCGAGCTTTAGGGTTCTGGTGGGTTTGGGTTGTTTTTCGGGTGCGGGTGCGTGGGGGCTGGTCGCGCAGTTCCCCGCGCCCCTAATAAGCAAAGACACGGCGTTGCCCCCGCCCCGGCGATTCGTTATTGCTGCCCCTCCCCCCTTTACTCCCTGCCTGCTGATGCGAAAGTCATGTCTGCGTAGCGGGGGCCCCGGACCTTTTCCGCGATGGGGGCCAGGAGGGCCAGGTCTTCGGGGGTGAGGGTGATTCGGGTGGCGGCGGTGTTTTCTTCCGCGCGGGTTGGCTTGCGGGTGCCCGGGATGGGGATCACCGGGAGGCCGTGGACGGTGGCCTGGCACTGGACCCAGGCCAGGGCGATCTGGCCGAGGGTCGCGCCGTGGGACTCGGCGACCGTGCCGACCGGGTCCAGGAGGGCGGCGTTGGCGGTGGCGTTCTCGCCGGTGAAGCGGGGCTGCTGGCGGCGGAAATCGTCGGCGGTGAGTTCGGTGTCGGCGTTCACGAAGGAGCCGGTGAGGAAGCCGCGGCCGAGCGGGGAGTACGGGACGAGCGCGACGCCCAGTTCCTTGGCCGCCGGGACGACCTGCGCCTCGATGTCCCGGCTGAACAGGGACCACTCCGACTGCACGGCCGCGATCGGGTGCACGGCGTGGGCGGTGCGCAGTTCGGCGGCGGTGACCTCGCTCAGGCCGAGGTGCTTGACCTTGCCCTCCCGGACCAGGTCGGCCATGGTGCCGACGGTGTCCTCCAGGGGGACGTTCACATCGCGCCGATGCATGTAGTAGAGGTCGATGACATCGACGTCCAGGCGCTTGAGGCTGGCCTCGACCGCCTGGCGGATGTAGGGCGGGTCGTTGCGGATGACCCGGCGGGTGGGGTCGTCCGGCGGGATGTGCAGGGCGAACTTGGTGGCGATGACGACCTCGTCGCGGTGCGCCTTGAAGAAGGGCGACAGGAAGCGTTCGTTGTCGCCGTTGCCGTAGGCGTCGGCGGTGTCGAAGAGGGTGACGCCCAGTTCGAGGGCGCGGTCCAGGGTCGCGCGGGACGCCTGTTCGTCGGTGGGGCCGTAGGCGAAGCTCATGCCCATGCAGCCCAGGCCCTGGACACCGACCTCGGGGCCGGTGGCGCCGAGCCGTACGGTCCGGATCCTGTTGCCGTTCGTCATCGGGTCCTCTCCCCTTCGTGGGCGCGGCCCTTGTCCGCGTAGAAACTGATCTTGCGGTCCAGCACCGCGAGGGTGTCCTGTAGTTCGGCGATGCGTGCGAGCACGTCCCGGCGGGTGGCCTCCAGCAGGGCGTACCGGTCGCCGTAGGTGTCCTCGCCCTCGCGCACCAGCTCGGCGTACCGGACCATGTCGGCGACCGGCATGCCGGTCAGCCGCAGCTTTCCGACGAGGTCGAGCCAGTCCAGGTCGCCGTTGGAGTAGCGGCGCTGGCCGGTGTGGGAGCGGTCGATGTGGGACATCAGACCGATCCGCTCGTACCAGCGCAGGGTGTGCGCCGACAGTCCCGTGAAGGCGACGACCTCGCTGATGGTGTAGTGGTCCTGGCCTGCGGGGCGCGGATGGCGGCGGGGCGGGGCGGCGCAGCTGTCCGCCGGGGTGGTGGCCGGCTCGGTGTCCGTCGCGGTCATGGCCGTGGTGTGCATCACCGTCATGACCTCCACGCTATGACCTTGGAGTGCACTCCAAGCAAGCGGAGGGGGTGAGAAAGGGGTGAGCGGTGGGCGATCACGGCGGGGGCCTAGGCTCGTCGCATGTCGTTGAAGAGTCTCGCGCAGATCGAGGACTGGCCGGTGCCGCATGCCGCGGCGGGTGTCGTACGGGCCGATGGGACGGTCCTGGGGGTGCAGGGGCCCGTCGAGCGGGTGTTCGCGCTGGCCTCGGTCACCAAGCCGATCGCCGCGTACGCGGTGCTGGTGGCGTACGAGGAGGGGGCCATCGAGCTGGACGATCCGGCGGGGCCGGACGGGTCGACGGTTCGGCATTTGCTGGCGCATACGTCCGGGCTGGCCTTCGACGAGCATCGGGTGACCGCGCGGGCGGGTGAGCGGCGGATCTACTCCAACGCCGGGTTCGAGCAGCTCGGGGAGTATGTCGCCAAGGCCACGGAGATGCCGTTCGGGGAGTATGTGCGGCTGGCGGTACTGGAGCCGCTGGGGATGGCGTCCACGGTGGTGGACGGGTCCCCCGCGAAGGACGGGGTGTCCAGTGTGGGGGATCTGCTGCGGTTCGGGGCCGAGGTGCTGGCACCGCGGCTGCTCGATCCCCGGACGGTCGCGGAGGCGATGAGTGTGCAGTTCCCGGGGACGAAGGGGGTGCTGCGGGGGTACGGGTCGCAGAATCCCAATGACTGGGGGCTGGGGTTCGAGATCCGGGACCGTAAGGCTCCGCACTGGACGGGGGCGTTGTCGTCGCCGCAGACTTTTGGGCATTTCGGGCAGTCCGGTACGTTTTTGTGGATCGACCCGGTGGTGGGGGTGGCGTGCGTCGCCCTGACGGACCGGGCGTTCGGGGCGTGGGCGGTGGAGGCGTGGCCGGTGTTCACGGACGCGGTGCTCGGCGAGGTGCGGGGCTGAGGTCGGGGCGTGTCGCGAACCGGCGCTGGCCGGGCGCCGCTGCGCCCACCCGTGCCGCCTGGGGGTCCCCCCTCTGGGGGAGGCACGACTGCCCGCAGCTAGGGGGGGATGGCGGGGCGTGGTACGGCTGCGGGCAGCTCGGGCGCGCACGGCAGCGCCCTGCTTTTAGGGGCGCGGGGAACTGCGCGAGCAGCCCCCACCGGCCGCAACTGTTATCCCATCTCCCAGATCAGCAGCTCAGCCGTTGAGACCCCCACCGCCTCCACCCCCCGCGCATCCGTGATGCGGGCCGAGTCGCCCGGGGCGAGGTTCGTGTCGGCGAGGAGGGCCTCGCCGGCGACCACGTGGACGTAGACATGGGCGGCGTCGGGGATCGCCGTGCGTTCGTCCACGGACAGGCGGCGGACGTGGAGCATCGCGCCCGCCTCGGGGACCGCGTACGGGGTCGCGTCGGCGATGCCTCGGACGAGGTCGTAGGCAGGGTCCCCGCCGGGGGACAGAGGGGCCAGCCACATCTGGATGAAGGTCAGCCCGGCAGGGCCCGCGTTGCGCTCGACATGGCGGACGCCCGACGCCGCGCTCAGCCGCTGGACGTCCCCCGCGCGGACCACCGTCTCGTGGCCCGTGGAGTCACGGTGGGTCAGCTCACCCTCGACGACCCAGGTGACGATCTCGGTGTGGCTGTGGGGATGTTCGTCGAACCCGGCGCCGGGCGCGAGGCGTTCCTCGTTGCAGGCGATCAGCGCGCCGAAGCGGAGGTTGTCCGGGTCGTAGTGGGGGCCGAAGGAGAAGGCGTGGCGCGAGGCGATGCCGGTGGTGGGGTCGCCCCCGGGACTGCGCTGGTCGGCCCGCCTGATGTCCATCACGGCGACCACCGTAACCCGCCCCGCGCCGCACCGGCATAAAGCGCCCCGAAGGCGACCGAGGCATCCTGATAGGGCAGTCTTGTGCCGTGCCCGAACCCGAAACCCGCAGGAACGACGTGCCCGCGCGCGAACCCCACCCGCACGCCGCGACTCTGAAGCGGCTGGAGAAGTCCTCCGGAAGTCTCGCCGCCCAGGCCATCGCGCGCATGGACGAGACACTGCCGTGGTACCGGGCGATGCCACCGGAGAACCGTTCCTGGATCGGGCTGGTCGCCCAGGCCGGTATCGCCGCGTTCACGGAGTGGTTCCGGCGCCCGGACGCCCCGCAGGCGATCTCGACGGACGTCTTCGGCACCGCGCCCCGGGAGCTGACCCGGGCGATCACGCTCCGGCAGACCGTGGAGATGGTGCGGACCACCATCGAGGTCATGGAGTCGGCCATCGAGGAGGTGGCCGCGCCGGGGGACGAGCGGCTGCTGCGCGAGGCGCTGCTCGTCTACGCCCGGGAGATCGCCTTCGCGACCGCGCAGGTCTACGCGCAGGCCGCCGAGGCACGCGGTGCCTGGGACGCCCGCCTCGAATCGCTGGTGGTCAACGCCGTGCTGAGCGGGGAGGCCGATGAAGGGGCGGTGTCCCGGGCCGCCGCGCTCGGCTGGAACTCGCCGGACCAGGTGTGTGTCGTGCTCGGGACCGCGCCCGACGGCGACTCCGAGCTGACCGTCGAGGCGATCCGGCGGGCCGCCCGGCACGCCAAGTTGCAGGTGCTGACGGGGGTGCTCGGGAACCGGCTGGTCGTGATCGCCGGGGGCAGCGACAATCCGCTCGCTGTCGCGAAATCCCTGATCGGGCCCTATGCCGCCGGGCCCGTCGTCGCCGGACCCGTGGTGCCCGACCTGCTGGCCGCCACCCGGTCCGCGCAGGCCGCCGCCGCGGGGCTCAAAGCGTGTTCCGCCTGGCAGGACGCCCCGCGCCCGGTGCTCGCCGACGATCTGCTGCCGGAGCGCGCGATGGCCGGTGATCCCAGCGCCCGCGAGCAACTGGTGGAGGAGATCTACAGACCACTCGAAGAGGCCGGGTCGGCGCTCCTGGAGACCCTCTCGGTCTATCTCGAACAGGCGAGCAGCCTCGAAGGCGCGGCCCGCATGCTGTTCGTTCACCCCAACACCGTGCGCTACCGGCTTCGACGTGTGACTGACGTCACCGGTTGGTCACCGTCGGATGTACGATCTGCGTTCACTTTGCGGATCGCGCTGATCCTGGGACGTCTGGCCGATGGAGATCTTCAGTCCTAGGGTTTTGTCGAGGGTCCACAAAACCCCCTGTCGTTCTTCGTCCCTGTCCCCACGGGCGGCGCTGCCCGCCCCCGAGAGAGAGTGTGAGAGTGCTCGTACTCGTCGCTCCCGGCCAGGGCGCTCAGGCGCCCGGCTTCCTGACTCCCTGGCTCGAACTGCCCGGTGCCGCCGACCGCGTCGCCGGCTGGTCGGACGCCATCGGCCTCGACCTCGCCCACTACGGTACCCAGGCCGACGCGGACGAGATCCGGGACACCGCCGTGGCCCAGCCGCTGCTGGTCGCCGCCGGTCTGCTGTCCGCGGCGGCACTCGGTGACATCGCGGACCTCGCGCCCGGCGCGGTCGCCGGGCACAGCGTCGGCGAGATCACCGCCGCCGTCCTCGCCGGTGTGCTGAACGACACCGCCGCGCTGCGCCTGGTGCGCACCCGTGGGCTGGCGATGGCCGACGCCGCCGCCGTGACCGAGACGGGGATGTCGGCGCTGCTCGGCGGCGACCCCGAGGTGTCGGTCGCGCACCTGGAGAAGCTCGGCCTGACCGCGGCGAACGTCAACGGGGCCGGGCAGATCGTGGCCGCCGGCACCATGGCACAGCTCGCCGCGCTCGCCGAGGACAAGCCCGAAGGCGTCCGCAAGGTCATCGCGCTCAAGGTGGCCGGCGCCTTCCACACCCCTCACATGGCCCCGGCCGTCGACACCCTCGCCCGGGCCGCCGCGGACCTCACCCCGGCCGACCCGAAGGTCCCTTACGTCTCCAACAAGGACGGGGAGACCGTCGCGGGCGGCGCCGAGGTGCTTCAGCGGCTGATCGGCCAGGTCGCCAACCCGGTCCGCTGGGACCTGTGCATGGAGACCTTCAAGGCGCTCGGCGTCACCGCCCTGCTGGAGGTGTGCCCCGGTGGCACGCTCACCGGCCTCGCCAAGCGCGCACTGCCCGGCGTCCGGACCCTCGCCCTGAAGACCCCCGACGACCTCGACGCCGCGCGCCGGCTCATCGCAGAGACGTCAGACACCGCAGACACCGCCGTGGTCACCGCAGCCGCCGCGGAGCCGTCCCCAGCTGCCGCCGACGCGGCGGGCGCCTGAAAGGAGCCCTCCGGGCCATGTCGAAGATCAAGCCAAGCAAGGGCGCCCCGTACGCGCGCATCCTGGGCGTGGGCGGTTACCGCCCGGTCCGGGTGGTGCCCAACGAGGTGATCCTGGAGCACATCGACTCCTCCGACGAATGGATCCGGTCCCGCTCCGGCATCGAGACCCGGCACTGGGCGAACGACGAGGAGACCGTCGCCGCCATGTCGGTCGAGGCGTCGGGCAAGGCCATCGCGGACGCCGGGATCAGCGTCGGGCAGATCGGCGCGGTGATCGTCTCGACCGTCAGCCACTTCAAGCAGACCCCGGCCGTGGCCACCGAGATCGCCGACAAGCTGGGCACGGACAAGGCCGCCGCGTTCGACATCTCGGCGGGCTGTGCGGGCTTCGGTTACGGGCTCACCCTGGCCAAGGGCATGATCGTCGAGGGTTCGGCGGAGCATGTGCTGGTCATCGGCGTGGAGCGGCTGAGCGATCTGACCGATCTGGAGGACCGGGCGACGGCCTTCCTGTTCGGTGACGGCGCCGGCGCGGTGGTGGTCGGCCCGTCCGAGGAGCCCGCGATCGGCCCGACCGTATGGGGCTCGGAGGGCGACAAGTCCGACACCATCAGACAGACGGTCCCGTGGGACGAGTACCGCGTCGGCGGCGATGTCTCCGGGCTTCCGGTGGACAGCGCGGGAAATGTGAAATTCCCGGCCATCACCCAGGAGGGCCAGGCGGTGTTCCGCTGGGCCGTGTTCGAGATGGCGAAGGTCGCCCAGCAGGCGCTGGACGCGGCCGGGATCAGCTCCATTGAACTGGATGTTTTCATTCCGCACCAGGCCAACGAGCGGATCATCGACTCGATGGTCAAGACCCTCAAACTGCCGGAGTCGGTCACGGTCGCCCGTGATGTGCGTACCACCGGCAACACCTCGGCCGCCTCGATCCCGCTCGCGATGGAGCGGCTCCTGGCGACCGGCGAGGCGAAGAGCGGTGACACCGCGCTCGTCATCGGATTCGGGGCGGGTCTCGTGTACGCCGCCACTGTCGTTACCCTCCCCTAGGCACTCCGTGCCGGATCATGCTGTCCGGCAGGGAGCGCACCGCCACACCCTCTGAGAAGAAACGAAGGAGCGCCACAATGGCCGCCACTCAGGAAGAGATCGTCGCCGGTCTCGCGGAGATCGTGAACGAGATCGCCGGGATCCCGGTTGAGGACGTCCAGCTGGACAAGTCCTTCACCGACGACCTGGACGTCGACTCGCTGTCCATGGTCGAGGTCGTCGTCGCCGCCGAGGAGCGTTTCGACGTCAAGATCCCCGACGACGACGTCAAGAACCTCAAGACCGTCGGCGACGCGACCGACTACATCCTCAAGCACCAGGACTGAGTCCCTCGGGTCCGCCAGGACCTGGACCTGTCCGACAGAGGGCCTGGGGCCGGCCCGGTCCGGCCCGTCCGCCGCCACCCGGCGGTGGCGCCGTCGACCCTTGTATCCGTCTGGAGAGAGAGTTCCCGTGAGCCCGACCAATCGCACCGTGGTCGTCACCGGTATCGGCGCAACCACACCGCTGGGTGGCGACGCAGCCTCAACCTGGGAGGGCCTGGTCGCCGGACGCTCCGGCGTCAGGTCCCTGGAGGACGACTGGGCCGCCGATCAGGCGGTCCGGATCGCCGCACCGATCGCTGTCGAGCCGACCGAGATCATCCCCAGGCCGCAGGCCCGGCGGCTGGACCGGTCGGCGCAGTTCGCGCTGATCGCGGCCCGTGAGGCATGGGCCGACGCCGGTTTCACGGCCAAGGCCGGTGAGGACGGCGGGGTCGTCGATCCCGACCGGCTCGGTGCGGTGGTCGCCTCCGGTATCGGTGGCGTGACGACGCTGCTGGACCAGTACGACGTACTCAAGGAGAAGGGTGTGCGCCGGGTCTCCCCGCACACCGTCCCCATGCTGATGCCGAACGGCCCGTCGGCGAACGTCGGGCTGGCGGTGGGCGCCCGCGCGGGCGTGCACACGCCGGTCTCCGCGTGCGCCTCGGGCGCGGAGGCCATCGGCTACGGCATCGAGATGATCCGCTCGGGCCGCGCCGATGTCGTCATCGCGGGCGGTACGGAGGCGGCGATCCATCCGCTGCCGATCGCCGCGTTCGGCAACATGATGGCGATGTCCAAGAACAACGAGAACCCGCAGGGCGCGTCGCGTCCGTACGACGTCGACCGCGACGGGTTCGTGCTCGGTGAGGGCGCCGGTGTGATCGTCCTGGAGTCCGCCGAGCATGCCGCCAAGCGCGGGGCGAGGGTGTACGCCGAGGCGGTCGGGCAGGGGATCTCCGCCGACAGCCATGACATTGTGCAGCCGGAGCCGGAGGGGCGCGGGATCTCCCACGCCCTTCAGAATCTGCTGGAGCGTACGGATCTGGATCCGGCGGAGATCATGCATGTGAACGCGCATGCGACGTCCACGCCGGCCGGTGACATCGCCGAGCTGAAGGCGCTGCGGAAGGTGTTCGGGGACGAGGTGGACCACTTCGCGGTGTCCGCCACCAAGTCCATGACCGGGCATCTGCTGGGGGGTGCCGGTGGGGTGGAGACCGTCGCGACGGTGCTGGCGCTTTATCACCGGGTGGCGCCGCCGACGATCAATGTCGAGAACATTGATCCCGAGGCGGAGGCCAATGCGGATGTGGTGCGGGGGGAGGCGCGGAAGTTGCCTGTCGAGGGGCGGATCGCTGCGCTGAACGACTCGTTCGGGTTCGGGGGGCACAACGTGGTGTTGGCCTTCCGTACGGTGTGACCGCGTCGCTGGACCGGAAGACGGCCCGGGTCCCCTTGGGGGTCCGGGCCGTCGCCGTTGGGGGTGCGGTTGTGTGCCGGGTGCGGGTGGGTCGTGGCTGGTCGCGCAGTTCCCCGCGCCCCTAGAAGCACGGCGTTGACCGCGGCCCCGTTCGATCGCAGCCTTCGCCGCGACCCCGAAGGGAAGACGCGGCGTTGGCCGCAGCCCCGTTGGATCGCGCCCTTTGCCACGCCCCCCGAAAGCAAAGACGCGGCGTTGGCCGCAGCCCCGTTGGGTCGCGTCCTTTGCCGCGACCCCCGAAAGCAAAAAGACGACCGGCGTGTCCCCGTGTTGCTTTAGACCACCTGGTGGAGCCAGCGGACCGGGGCGCCTTCTCCTGCGTAGCGGAAGGGTTCCAGTTCGTCGTCCCAGGGTTTGCCCAGGAGTTTGGCGATGTCGGACTGGAGGTCGCTCTCGCCGCGCTGGCTGCGTTGGAGGGCGGCTCGGAGGCGGTCCTCGGGGATGAGGATGTCGCCGTGGATGCCCGTGACGGCGTGGAAGATGCCGAGGTCGGGGGTGCAGCTGTAGCGCTCGCCCTCGGCGGTGGCGCAGGGGTCGGCGGTGACCTCGAAGCGCAGCAGCTGCCAGCCGCGCAGGGCGGAGGCGAGTTTGGAGCCGGTGCCCGCCTGGCCCTTCCAGGAGAACTCCGAGCGCCAGGTGCCGGGCGCGGCGGGCTGCCGGATCCAGTCGAGGCTGACGCGGGTGCCCAGCACTCCGGCGATGGCCCACTCGACGTGTGGGCACAGGGCGCGCGGAGCGGAGTGCACGTACAGAACTCCACGTGTCGTCACCGGGACCTCCGGGCTGAGCGGGACAATATGTGCGGCGGCTGGGCGGTGGGGCGGCCAGCCACGTTCGATGGCGAGGCTACCGTGCGGCGGCGTGGGGAGTGTGACGTACCGTCGGTCCTGGTGCCGGGAAACCTCCGCCATTCACCCGGCAGGACCCCTGTGCGGGCGGATGGCGCTCCGAGTCAGGTGCCGGGAACCCTCACGCGTTCTTATGGGGTGGGGACGGTGACCGGGCGAGGAGGGCTTTGTGGGGATGGGTCTGGTTATGCGGCGGCGTTTACTGCCGGTGCTCGCGGTGATGACGGCGGCGGTCGTCGGCGCGGCGGGGTGTGACGCGGTCGGCGGTGACGGCTCCCCGGCGGTGGAGAAGAAGGCGCAGCCGGCGCCGAGCCCGACGCCGGTGTGGGATGTCAGCCCGGAGTCGGTGGCGGCGGTCGGGGACTCCATCACCCGTGGCTTCGACGCCTGTACGGTCCTGTCGGACTGCCCCGAGGTCTCCTGGTCCACCGGGACCAGCCCGGAGGTGGACAGTCTCGCCGTCCGGCTGCTGGGCGACGCGCGGGCCGTCTCGCACAGCTGGAACTACGCGGAGACCGGCGCCCGGATGGCGGATCTGCCCGGCCAGATGGCCCAGGCGGCGACCCGGGACCCCGAATTGGTGACGGTGATGGCGGGCGCCAATGACGCGTGCCGTCAGTCGGTGGCGGCGATGACGCCGGTCGGCGAGTTCCGGGACGCGTTCGAGGACGCGGTGGCGACCCTGCGCCGGGTGGCGCCCGAGGCACAGCTGTATGTGTCGAGCGTGCCGGATCTGCTGCGGCTGTGGTCGGAGGGGCGGACCAACCCGCTGGGCAAGCAGGTGTGGAAGCTGGGCATCTGCCCGTCGATGCTCGGCGACGCGGACGCGATGGACAAGGCGGCGACCGAGCGGCGGCTGTCGGTGCGGGACCGGGTGGAGGAGTACAACGACGTACTGCGGGAGGTCTGCGCGAAGGATCAGCGGTGCCGGTTCGACGGGGGCGCGGTGTACGAGTTCGAGTTCGGCACCGATCAGCTGAGCCATTGGGACTGGTTCCATCCCAGCAAGGACGGTCAGGCGCGGCTGGCGGAGATCGCTTACGAGGCGGTCACCTCGGAGGATGGTTGATCGAGGCGACTTTGGCTCCCAGGGCCTAGGGTTTCGATCATGAGTGAACATTTCGGGACGCTTTTCGATGGCACCCGGGTGGGGCGCTGGAGCATCGAGCGGGGCGGGGTGCGGGTGCGCGTGCTGTCCTACGGGGGGATCGTGCAGTCCCTCGAGGTGCCGGGCGGGGTGGACGTGGTGCTGGGGTTCCCCTCTCTGGACGGCTATCTGTCGCACCCGGGGCCGTACTTCGGGGCGCTGGTGGGGCGGTACGCCAACCGGATCGCTGGCGGCCGGTTCCCGCTGGACGGGCGGACGTACGCGCTGGCCCGCAACAGCGGGCGGAACTCGCTGCACGGCGGGGAGCGCGGCTTCGACAAGCGGGTGTGGGACGTGACGCCGGGCGAGCACTGTCTGCGGCTCAGCCGGGTCAGCCCGCACGGCGAGGAGGGGTTCCCGGGGCGGCTGGAGGTCGCGGTGACGTACGGGCTCGACGCGGACGGCTCGCTGCGGATCGCGTACGAGGCGGTCACGGACGCGCCGACTCCGGTGAACCTCACCCACCACAGCTACTTCAATCTGGCGGGGTCGGGGAGCGCGGGCGGGCATGAACTGCGGATCGCCGCCGCGCGGTACACCCCGGTGGACGCCGATCAGATCCCGACGGGCGTCGCGGCGGTGCGGGGCACGCGCTTCGACTTCCGGGCGGCGCGGAAGGTGGGGGCGGGGTACGACCACAACTTCGTGCTCGACAAGGGGGTGACCGGGGAGCCGGTGGAGGTCGCGGAGCTGTCCGACCCGGCGTCGGGGCGGACCCTGACCGTGGCGACCACCGAACCCGGCCTTCAGCTCTACACCGCCGACCATGTCACCGAGCCGTTCGCGCCCGGCGCCGGGATCGCCCTGGAGACCCAGCACTTCCCGGACGCGCCGAACCGGCCGGAGTTCCCGGACACCGTGCTGCGGCCGGGTGAGGTGTTCCGGTCGGAGACGGTGTATGGCTTCGGGCCGCGCGGCGCGGTGTAGTCGCGGGGGCAGTCGTGCACCCCGGCCCGGATGTCAGGGTCCGGGCCGGGGCTGTTCGGGGGGCGGCTCGCTGTCCGTCGGGAGGTGACGGCTCGCTGTGCCGTCCGGGGGACGAATCCATCCGGCGGGAGGAAATCGGCCTTGATCAGACAGTAGTCGTCACTGCGAGCCTGCGGTTGAAGATCGAACAACTGGCCTGGATCTCGTACGAACCCTTCACAAGCGACCAGGAGGCGGTGGGCTCGTCCCAGATCTGGAAGGCGCGGAGGGGCAGGGTGATGACGGCCTCGGCGGTCTCGCCCGGTGCGGCCTCGACCACCGTGAAACCGGCCAGCCAGCGGGTGGGGCGGGCGGGGTCGGGGGTGGTGGGGGCGAGGTAGAGCTGGACGGTCTCGCGGCCGGGGCGGTCGCCGGTGTTGCGGACGCGGACGGTCACGGTCGGGCCGGTCGTGGGGCGGTCTGTCATGGTCGGGGCGGTCGTGGGGCTGCCGTCGGTGCCGGTCGCCTCGATGGAGTCGTATGTCCAGGTGGTGTAGCCGAGGCCGTGGCCGAAGGGGTAGGCGGGGGTGCGGTGCCGGCGGTCCCAGGCGCGGTAGCCGATGAAGACGCCCTCGGTGTAGGCGAGTTCGCCGTCGGTGGGGGTGACCTGGGTGACCGGGGCGTCGGCGAGGGCGCCCCAGGTGGTGGGCAGCCGGCCGCCGGGCTCGTGGGCGCCGGTCAGTACGTCGGCGAGGGCGGCGCCGCCCTCCTGGCCGGGGAACCAGGTCAGCAGGACGGCGGCCACGTCCTCGCGCCAGGGCAGTTCGACCGGGGAGCCGGTGTTGACCACGACCACGGTGTTCGGATTGGCGGCGGCGACCGCGCGGACCAGGTCGTCCTGGCGGCCGGGGAGGGTGAGGTCGGTGCGGTCGAAGCCCTCGGACTCCACCTGTTCGGTGGTGGCGACCACGACGACGGCGGTGTCGGCGGCGCGGGCGGTCTCGGCGGCCTCGGCGATCAGGGCGTCCGGGTCGCGCCGGGGCTCCTGGTGGGCGAGGGAGAAGGTGACGACCTTCAGCGGGGCGCCCTCGGGCAGGGCGACGACCTGGGTGAGGGAGACCTCGACCGGTTCGCCCGCCGTGAGAGCGGCCTCGGCGCGGGGCACCGGGGTGCCGAAGAACGCCGCGAAGGGGTCGGCCTCGCCGTTGCCCTGGACGCCGTCGAAGTGGGTCCGGCCTCCGATGGCGAGGGTGAAGGCGCCCACGCCCTTGATGCCGAAGGTGTGGGTGCCGCTCTCGCGCGGGAGGTAGGTGCCGGTCAGTTCCACGGTGTGCAGCCGGTCGTGGGTGACGCCGTCGGGCAGGTCGGGGTCCGTCCACTGGATGTGGCCGTTGGGCGCGGAGGCGGTGCCGATGATCTCGCCGTGCGTGTCCCGGCAGACCGTGCGCAGGGTGAAGCCCCGGGCGGCGACGGCCATCCCGGTGGTGGGATCGGCGCCGAGCGCGTAGGTCAGGGTCCCGGCGGGGAGGGCGGCGGTGAGGCCGTCGAGCGGGGAGACGACCCGGGGCGGGAAGACGGTGGCGGAGCCGCCGCCGAGGATGCGGGCGTCCCGGGCGGCGGCGCCGAGCAGGGCGACGGTGCCGCCGGACCGCAGCGGCAGGGCGGGGCCGGACGCGCGGGGCTCGTTGCGCACCAGGACGAAGGAGCGGCGGGCGATCTCGCGGGCGAGGGCCGCGCCGTCGACCGGCGCGGGGAGGTCGGTGACGGCCGGTTCCGCGCCCGCCAGGAGGCCGGTGCGGGCGGCGAGCCGCAGCACGTTGCGGACGGCCGCGTCGACCACGGCCTCGGGGACGGAGCCGTCGCGCACGGCCTGCGCGAGGGGCGGGCCGTAGACGGTCCTGGGGCCCGGCATGGCGACATCGAGGCCGCCGGTGATCGCGGCGACGGTGTCGCGGGCGGCGGTCCAGTCGGAGACGTTGCAGCCGTCGAAGCCCCATGCGCCGCGCAGCACCTCGTTGACCAGGTGGTGGTGCTCGGTCATGGTCGGGCCGTCGACGGCGTTGTAGGCGGTCATGACGCCCCAGGGGCGGGCGTTCTCGACGATCGCCTCGAAGGGGGCGAGATACAGCTCGCGCAGGGCGCGTTCACCGACCAGGTTGTTCACCGTGAAGCGGTCGGTCTCGGCGTCGTTGGCGACGAAGTGCTTGACGGTGGTGCCGACTCCGCCGGACTGCACGCCCTGGACGTATCCGGTGCCGATCCGGCCGGTGAGGTAGGGGTCCTCGCTGTACGCCTCGAAGTGCCGTCCGCCGAGCGGGGAGCGGTGCAGGTTGACCGTGGGGGCGAGCAGGACGTGCACGCCTTTGCGGCGGGCCTCCTGGGCGAGGAGGGTACCGGCGCGGCGGGCGAGGCCGGGGTCCCAGGTGGCGGCCAGCGCGGTCGGGGAGGGCAGGGCGACGGACGGGTCGTCGGCGCTCCAGCGCACGCCCCGCACCCCGATCGGGCCGTCCGACATCACGAGGGACTCAAGGCCGATCTCCGGGAGCGCGGGCAGCGACCACCTGTCCTGGCCGGACAGCAACCGGGCCTTGGCATCGAGCCCGAGAGCGGCGAGAGCGGCCTCGACCGCCGTCTCGCGGGCCCGGTCGGCGGGGGTGGGCACCGGGTCCGGGGGGTCCGGGGGGTCCGGGGGGTCCGATGCGGGCCGGGTCCCCGGGGTCGTCGTCGCCATCGGACAGCCTCCTCGTCGAGGTCGGGTCGCTGCGGGTCACTGCGGGTCGCTGCCTCCCATCGTGCACCGGGGGTGGTGGACGGGGCGCGAGGCTGGCCGTTGGCGCCGGGGCGCCCGGGGCGCGGGGGCGCTGTCGCCGAGTCTGCGGGGCGCCGGGCTACCGGGGCACCGGGCCGCCGGATCGCCGAGTCTCCGGGGCGCCGAGTCTCCGGGGCACCGGGCTACCGGGCCGCCGGATCGCCGGGCCGCCGAGTCTCCGGGGCACCGGGGCACCGGGGCACCGGGGCACCCGGGCACCCGGGCACCAGGGCTACCGGGCCGCGTCTTCAAGGCACCGGGCTACCGGGCCGCGTCTCCGGGGCACCGGGCTACCGGGCCGCCGGATCCCCGGGCCGCCGAGGGGCATCCGGGATGCCGGGCGCGCTCCGGGACTTCCTGGCGGTGCCGGGCGGGGCCAGGCGGGGCCAGGCGGGGCCAGGGGCCGGTGCAGCCGAGCGGGGCCCGTGCAGCCGAGCGGGGGTTCGGCCGGGCGGGCGGGGGTTCGGCCGGGCGGGCGGGGGTTGGGCCGGGCGGGCGGGGGTTCGGCCGGGCGGGCCCCCGCCGGGGTCGGCCGTGCGGTCCGGTGGCGGCGGGAACTACCTCTCCGGCGAGATCGCCCGCCGGGCCACGCCGCTGCGCGACCGGCTCCGGCTGACCGGCTCACTGCCCGCCCGGCATGTGCACCCGCCGGTACTGGAGTTCGGGGCCGGGAACCCGGCCGAGGTGACCGATCCGGCGTTCGTACGGAACCGGCTGGACATCCTCGTGCAGGTCAGGGCAGTCGCGGCGAGCCGCTCTCGGCGCTGATCTCCGCGTCCTGTGCCGCGTCCGCCGCGTCCTCCTTGAAACCCTCCCCCAGCAGTTCCCGTGCCATCAGCGTCGCGCCCGCCACCGCGCCCGGCATCAGGAACACCGCCACGAACGGGACCAGGAAGGCGAGCGCCAGGGGGGTGCCGAAGCCCCAGACCATGCGCTTGTGGTGGCGGAGGATGGCGAGGCGGGCGCGGACGTCGACGCGGCGGCGCTGGAGGGCGACGGCGATCAGTTCCTCGGTGAGGAAGAAGCCGGTCACCATGAACCCGGCGACCGGGACGACTGTCTGCCCGGCGACCGGGATGAAGCCGAGGGCGAAGAGCAGGATCGCCCAGAACAGGGCGCGGACCAGGATGCGCAGGCTGTCGCGGGCCGAGATCCAGATCTCCCGCCACAGGGGGAGGCCGGACTCGGGGGCGGTGCCGTCGGGCGAGACATCGCGGTCGACCTGCTCGGAGAGGTTCTCGTAGAAGGGCTGGCCGATCAGCAGGGTGACCGCGGTGAAGGTGAGGACCGAGAGGAGCAGGGCGAGGGCGAAGAGCACGACGGTGAGGAAGCCTCGGAAGAGGCCCAGCCAGGGGCTCGCCCAGTCGTCGGCGAACGGGGTCGCCCAGCTGACGAAGTCCTCACCCCACAGCGCGAGCCCGACCAGCGCCGCCGCGTAGAGCACCAGCGTGACCAGGCCCGGGAGCAGCCCGAAACCGTAGCTCCTGCCGTGCCGGGCCATCCAGCGCTGGCCCTTGATGAGATAGCCGAAACCCGCCCCAAGATCGTGCATGGGGGCACCCTACCGGGGCCGGTCCGGGCCGGTCCGGGCCGAGCGGGGTCAGCGGTCCGCCGACCTGCGCACAACGCCCTCTTGTCGCGGTTGAGTCGAACGGGTGCGGCTCGCCGTACCGATCCCCGGAAGGGGGAGTTCGCACAGGTCGGGCGGGCATTGTTCACGGTGGCAGGCGTCGGTGGCGGTGGAGCGTGGGAAGAGCGCATGACACGTGAGGGAGAGCGCATGACACAGGAGATCCACGGCGCGGCCGTGAGGATCCACGGCATGGTCGCGGACGGCTTCGAGCGCGTACGGGAGGAGTTCGCGGCGTTCGTCGCGTCCGAACGGCCGGACTACGAGGGCCAGTTGTGCGCCTATCTGCACGGGCGCCGGGTCGTGGACCTGTGGGCCGGTGACAGCGCGGACGGTGTCGGCGCCGACTCGCTGTACGGGGTGTACTCCTGCACCAAGGGCGCCGCGCATCTCGTGGTGGCGCTGCTGGTGCAGGACGGCACGCTGGAGCTGGACCGCAGGGTGACCTACTACTGGCCCGAGTTCGCCGCCGAGGGCAAGGGCGCGGTCACCTTGCGGGAGCTGCTGGCGCACCGGGTCGGGGTGGTCGGCGCCGATGGCGGGTTCAGCGCGCGGGAGCTGGCCGACGACCGGCTGATGGCCGAACGGCTCGCCGATCAGCGGCCGTTCTGGCGGCCGGGCACGGCGTTCGGCTATCACGCGATGGTGATCGGCGCGCTGACCGGTGAGGTGGTCCGCCGGGCCACCGGCCACACCCTCCAGGAGGTGTTCGAGGAGCGGGTCCGGGCGCCGTACGGCCTGGACTTCCACCTCGGGCTGCCCCAGGCGCTGGAGCCGCGTTTCCGCGCGGTGCAGCCGATGGTCCCGACGGCGCAGCAGCGGGCGCTGCTCGACGCGGTGGCGCGGGGGCGGCACTCGCTGGCGTCGATCGCGTTCAACGGCCACGCGGCCGAGCCCATCGACCTCGAAGCGCTGCCCAACGGGCGGGCGGTCCGCGCCAAGGGGCCCGCCTCGTACGGCGGGGTGGCCGCGGCGCGCGGGCTGGCCGGGATGTACGCGGCGGCGATCGGCGAGGTGGACGGCAAGGCGCCGCTGCTGAAGGAGGACACGGCGGCGGAGTTCGGGCAGCCGCACTCGGTGGGGTACGACCTGGTGACCCGCACGCACAGTGCGTTCGGGCTGGGCTTCCAGGCGACCGCCGAGGTCGCGTATCCGTTGCTGGGCGCCGGGGCGTTCGGGCACAGCGGGGCGGCCGGGGCGGAGGCGTTCGCGGATCCGCGCAGCGGGCTGGCCTACGGGTACACACGGCGCCGGTTCGCGTACCCCGGCGGGGCGGCGCCCGAGAACGAGCGGTTCGTGGCGGCGGTGCACCGGGCGGCGCTGGAGGCGTGACGGAAGCGGGGCGGAGGCACGGCTGACGGCTGACGGCTGACGGCTGACGGCTGACGGCTGACGGCTGACGGCTGAGCATGACGAACGGCGGTGACCGCTCCCCCGGGGGCGCGGTCACCGCCGTCCTCGTGGGCGGCCCTCAGACCAGCGTCACCGTGATGTTGCCGTGGGTGGCCTTCGAGTACGGGCAGACCTGGTGGGCCTTGTCCAGCAGGGCTTTGGCGGTCTCGGCGTCGACGCCCGGGATCGTGGCGGAGATCTCCACGATGATCCCGAAGCCGTCGGCGTTCCTGCCGATGCCGACCTTCGCGGTGACGGTCGAGCCGGAGACATCGGCCTTCTCCTTGCGGGCGACGACGGCGAGGGCGCCCTGGAAGCAGGCGCTGTAGCCGGCGGCGAACAACTGCTCCGGGTTGGTGCCGGTGCCGGAGCCGCCCATCTCCTTGGGCGGGTTGACGACCACGTCGAGCGTGCCGTCGTCGGTGGCCACCCGGCCGTCGCGGCCGTTCTCGGCGGTGGCGACCGCGGTGTACAGGACGTCGGACTGCTGAATGGGCATGGGGTTCTTCCTCCTCGGGTCCGCCGGGGACTCGCGCCCACGATCCCCGACGGTTTCGGAAAGAAGTTACCGCATACCGGAAAGCCTCTGAAGGGGTCGAGGGCTCCTGAAGGGGTCGAGGACTTGTGAGGGGGTCAGAGCCTGACGATCATCTTGCCGGTGTTGTCGCCGCGCAGGACGCCGAGGAACGCCTCCAGGGTGTTCTCCACGCCGTCGACCACGGTTTCGCGGTGCTTGAGCGCGCCCGAGGCGATCCAGGGGCCGACCTCCTGCACGAACCGCGGCTGGAGGTCCCGGTGGTCGCTGACCAGGAAGCCCTCGATCCGGCCGCGGGTCTGGATCAGCCGTCCGAGGTTGCGCGGGCCGGGGACGGGCTCGGTGGCGTTGTAGAGGGAGATCATGCCGCAGACGGCGATCCGGCCGTGGAGCTTGAGCGCGCCGACGGCGGCCTCCAGGTGCTCGCCGCCGACGTTGTCGAAGTAGACGTCGATGCCGTCGGGCGCGGCGGCGGCCAGCTGCTCGGCGACCGGCCCCTTCTTGTAGTTGAAGGCGGCGTCGAAGCCGCACTCGTCCAGCAGCAGCCGGACTTTCTCGTCGGATCCGGCCGAGCCGATGACCCGGGCGGCGCCCTTGAGCCTGGCGATCTGCCCGGCCTGGCTGCCGACGGCCCCGGCGGCGCCGGACACGAAGACGGTGTCGCCCTCCTTCAGCTCCGCGATCCGCAGCAGCCCGGCGTAGGCGGTCAGCCCGGTCATGCCGAGCACGCCGAGGTACGCGGCCAGGGGCGCGGCCTTGGGGTCCACCTGGACGGCGGCGGAGGCGTCCACGGCCGCGTACTCGCGCCAGCCGAGGCGGTGCAGGACGTGATCGCCGACGGCCAGTCCTTCGGCGCGGGACGCCACGACCTCGCCGACCGCCCCGCCGAGCATCGGTTCGCCCAGTTCGTAGGGGGGCGCGTAGGACTTGGCGGCGCTCATCCGGCCGCGCATGTAGGGGTCGACGGAGAGGTAGAGGTTGCGGACCAGCACCTGGCCCTCGCCCGGCACCGGGAGGGGGACCTCGGCCAGGGCGAAGTCCTCGGGCTTCGGCCAGCCGACGGGGCGGCTGAGCAGCTGCCACTCACGGCTGAGGGCGGGGAGGGTGGAGTGAGTCGCAGACATGTGGACGGGCTCTCCATTTACTTCAGCAGCTCATTAGTTCATTGACTAAAACAATCATGCTCTTTAATATTTCATGATGTCAAGTAACGGGGTACGCTGGGAAGCATGGCCACACCATCGCTCCCCCGGCGTCCCGACGCACTGACCTTGGAGGTGGTTGACCTGATCGGCTCGGTCGTGGCGCTGTACCACGAGGAGTACGAGGAGGCCGCCGCCGAGCACGCGCTGACCGGCGCGCAGGCCAAGCTGCTGAGTCTGCTCGCGCTGGAGCCGCTGCCGATGCGCAGGATCGCCCGCAAGCTGCGCTGCGAGCCGTCCAATGTGACCGGAATCGTGGACCGGCTGGAATCCAGGGGTCTCGCCGAGCGCCGCGCCGACCCGGCCGACCGCCGGGTGAAGCTGGCGGCGGCGACGGACGAGGGCCTGCGGGTCGCCCGCAGCCTCCGTGACTCCCTGCGTTTCGCCCGTGAGCCGCTGGCGGGGTTGAGCGAGGAGGAGCGCCTGGCGTTGCGGGATCTGTTGCGGCGGGTGGTGCCGTAGCCTCGCGCCATGGCGACCCTCTGGGACCTTCTCAAGGACTGCATCCCCGACGACCACGCCCGTCAGGTGACCTCGCGCTACTACGTGGACCAGGCCATGCAGGCGCCGGGCGCGCCGGGCCGGGTGGTGGACCTCGGGTGCGGACGGGGCACCTCGGCCGCCCACTTCAAGCGGCACGACCCCGAGGTGCGCTGGGTGGGCGTCGACATCTGCGACTCCCCCGAGGCCCGGCAGCACCGGCCGGGCGGCGATCCGGTGCTGCACTTCGACGGTGTCCGGCTGCCCTTCCGCACGGACTCGCTGCCGCTGATCTACTCCCACCAGGTCTTCGAGCATGTCGTGCGCCCGCGTGATCTGCTGGCCGAGATCGGCCGGGTGCTGGCGCCGGGCGGGGTGTTCATCGGCAGCACCTCGCAGTTCGAGCCGTACCACTCCTTCAGTCTGTGGAACTACACGCCGTACGGGTTCCGGGTGCTGGTCGAGGAGGCCGGGCTGGCGCTGGAGGAGATCCGGCCCTCGCTGGACGGCGTGACGCTGATCCTGCGCACCTACGACCACGAGCGCAAGGAGCGGTACGGGCGGTACTGGAGCGAGGAATCGCCGCTGAACGTGGAGATCGACGACTGGGGCAAGCTGACCCGGCGGCAGACGGCGCTGGTGAATCTGCGCAAGCTGACGTTCTGCGGGCAGTTCGCGTTCCGGGTGCGGAAGCGGGTGGGGGCGGGAGTGGGAGCAGGGGCGGTGGCAGGGGTGGGGGCAGGGGGCTGATGCGGGGGGCGTCCGGGCCGGGAGCCTCGTAACTCTCATGGCCTGGACGCCCGTACGGCCGTACGCCTGGCTGCCCGGGCGCCTCCGCATCCGGCGGCCCGTCGCCTCACCCGGACACCAGGAGGTCCGTCCACTCCTGGGCCACCCGCTCCAGTGAGAAGCTCTCCCGTACCTGGGTGCGGGCCTCCTGACCGGCCGTGCGCCAGCCGTTCTCGTCCAGGGAGTCCAGGGCGTCGGCCATGGTCTGCGGGTCCTGGTGGATCCAGCGCCGGTCATAGATCTCGTCGGCGCCCGGCCAGGGCAGCAGGGCGGGTACGGCGGCGGAGGCCATGCCCTCGGCCGGGGCGAGGTGGAACGACTCGTCGTCGCTGGTGGACAGGACGTGTCCGACGCGGCGCAGCCAGCCCGCCACGTCCGCGCCGAAGCCGTCGAAGACGACCGCGCCGGTCAGCAGCGGCGAGGTCTGCATCCGGCGCAGCACGTCGTCGAAGTGGGCGCGTTCCTCGGGCTTGTTCCAGATCCACCAGTACTCCCATGGTGGCTTGGACTTGATGGCGAGGTGCCAGCGCCGGTCGCGGGCGCGCAGGGCCTCCAGCACATCGAGGCCGAGGTCCATGCGTTTACGGCTGGGCGCGATGCCGATCATGCCGAGCCGGAAGCGGGCGCCGGGTGCCTTGGGCCGGTCGAGCTGGTCGGTGTCGACCCAGTTCGGGACGACGGTGACCTTCGACTCGGGCCAGCCGGTGTGTTCCAGGGTGCGGCGGGCGTAGTAGGTGCTGACGCAGATCACCCGGTCCACGTTCTCGATGGCGACCTGTTTGGGCCAGCCCGCGTCGAGTTCGAAGCGGTGCAGGCGGATGATCAGGCGGCTGCCGGGGCGTTTGTGGCGGCTGTACCAGACGGCGGCGGGGCCGCACCACTCGACGACCACCACGTCCGCCCATTCGGCGAGTTCGCGGCTGGCCACCGGGTCGTGGCGGGAGAGGGCGGGCCAGGCGTCGACGCGGACGTCGAGGCCGGGCAGGGCGCGGAAGTGGTCCATGAGCCGGGTGAGGAACTTCAGGTCGTGGCCCGCGACGCCGACCCGCAGCGGCCTGGGCCGGGCGGCGACCGATGGGGGCGCGGCGGGGAAGGCGCGGTCGAGCTGGGTGCGCCAGCGGCCGGCCGCCGCGCTCAGGGTGTGGCGGGCGGCGGCCTCGCGGCAGCGGGCGGCGGCCAGGCGGCGGCTGCCGGGTTCGCGCACGGCACGGGCGACGGCGGCCACGGCGTCGTCGAGTCCGGCGCGGCCGGGGACGTACAGGGGGTAGTCGGTGCCGAGGAGTGCCTCGTGGGCGGGGGTGCGGTTGAGGACGACGGGCAGGCCGAGCGCGCCGAACTCCAGCACCTTGGTGGAGAGTTCGAGGCTGGCGTCCAGTTCGGGTGCGCGCCAGCCGAGGCCCAGGTCGCAGTCGCCCGCGATGCGCATGGCTTCCTCGCGGGGCTGTCCGCCGTGGTGTTCGACGCCGGGGGTGCTGTGCAGTGCGCGGGCCATCGCGGGGCGGAAGCCGGGGTGGGCGGGGTCGTCGTGGATCTTGTCGCCGACGGTGTGGAGCATGGCCCGGATGCCCTGTTCGGCGAGGAGGGCGGGGAGGCGGGTCATGGGGAGGGTGTTCCACAGGGGGGCGAACTTGCCGGTGTAGACGAGCCGGAAGGGGGTGTGGGGCTGGTCGTGATCGGGGACCGGGACGCCGGGTTCGGGTACGGCGGGTTCGGGTACGGCGGGTGGGCTGAGGACGCATTTGCCGACCGCCTCCGGGATCCAGGTCTCCAGCAGGCAGCGCAGTTCCTCGGTCTGGCACAGCAGCCGCTGGGACGCCTCGGCGATCCTGGTGAGGTCGGCGCGGGCCTCCTCGGTCATCTCGGCGGCCGATTGCGGGATGTCGGTGAGGTAGGCCCAGATCCGGCCGTCGAAACGGCCTTCGGAGACGACGCGGGTGACGAGGCGGCGCCCGCGCAGGACGAGCAGGTCGCAGGGTTCGGCGTCGTCGAGCCGGGCGAGGAGCCGTTCGGCCTGGACGGGCGAGAGCGGCCGGTCGGGGGCGCCCGGCACCAGCCGCTCCTCGTGCGGGCGCACCACGCGCACGCCGGGCAGCCCGGCCAGCGGATCGATCAGCCGCCCGGTGCGCACGGGCGCCTTGAGCACCAGCCGGGTGCGGCAGCCGGCGCCCGCGAGCGCCTGGACGGTGGACTGGGCCCAGACGGCGGAGCCGTCGATGAGGTTGAGGTCGACATCGCCGTAGACGAGCGCGTCGAGTGTGCGGCCGGGGCCGCTTCCCGCCGGAGTCATGCCGGCTCCTTTCCACAGCAGGCGAACAGGCGGTGGCCCTGGCGGGCCCATAGTTCGGGCGGGGTGGTGGAGGTGTGCAGGGAGCGGCGTACGAGGAGGGGGCGCAGTTCGGGTACGAAGGTGTAGTCGTCGCCTGCGGGGGTGCTGCCCACGGCGTCGGCTCCGGAGTGTTCCTGGGCGCACATCAGGTCCAGGAGCAGGGTGTCCGGGCGGTCCTCGGTGAGGTCGGTCCAGTCGGCGACCCAGGGGGCGAGGGGGGCGCCGGTACGGACGGTGATCCCGGCGGCGGTGAGTTCGTCCAGGCCGGTGGGGTCGGGGACGACCACCTCGGCGGGGCGGTGTCGCTGGCTGAGGACCTGGGCGGTGAGGCGGGCGATGCCGGCCCGGTCGCGGGGGGCGGCCACGACGCAGACGCGGCGGGTGTCCAGGGGGTCGGGGGCGCCGACGCGGCGGGCCAGTTCGGCGAGCCGGACCCGGGTGCTGCCGGTGCGAAAGGTCTCGCGGAGGCGTTCGCGGCCGTCCACGG
Organism: Streptomyces sp. NPDC056734; assembly: GCF_042790455.1. NCBI lineage: Bacteria > Bacillati > Actinomycetota > Actinomycetes > Kitasatosporales > Streptomycetaceae > Streptomyces > Streptomyces sp. NPDC056734. Next base: position 46,017 of record NZ_JBHTZD010000010.1, on the reverse strand, counting down.
CCGGGTCCAGGGCGGTCAGCGGTACCCCGGTGTCGGTGTCGAGGACGGCGTCCCAGGCCAGCCGGGACAGAAGGGGGGCGGCGGACGCGGGGCCGTCCCGCCACAGGACGCAGGCGCGGCCCGCGACCCGGGCCTCGGTGAGCATCTCGGCCAGTCTGCGGTCCAGGTCGGGGGCGAAGCCGGTGCCGGTGTGCGCCCAGGGGCCGTAGCCGGTGCAGGCGCTGAGCTGGACGACGACGGCGTCCGGGTCGGTGCGCCGGACGATCAGCTCGCCGTCGTGCGGCAGGGCGGGGTTGACCACGGCGTCCGTGGCGAAGGCGGCGGCGGTGTCGTCGGTGAGCACGCCGGTGAGGACCAGGCGGTCACGGGGGGCCGAGGTGAACGCGCGATGGGCGAGGTGCAGACGGCCGTCCTGAAGGGCCTCGGCCTCGGCGGTCGCGGCGGCGGCGGTCCGGGCGGGCTTCGCGGGGGCCGACTGGGCGGTCCGTCCGCGCCACAGCCCGTACAGCTCCTTCGGCAGCCGGGACGCGCCGCGTTGGGGGGAACGGGCGGCCGAGACCAGGGCGCGGCCGACCCGGAGCGAGGTCGAGCCCTCCAGCATGGCGACGCGCGCCTGGAGCACCTCGACCCGGTCCCGGGCGCCGCGCAGGGCGCCGGAGAGGCGGGCCTTGTCCCGTTCGGCGGCGGCGAGCCGCTCCGCGAGTCCGTCGCGGCGCTCGGAGCCCCGGGCGGCCTCGGTCTCCTCGACCGTCCGTTCCAGGTCCAGCACCTTCGCGCGCAGCGAGCGGGAGACCAGGTCGGCGAGCACGTACTCGTCGGCGATCCGCAGCGCGGTGGTAAAGCCCTCGGCGGGGACCGGGCGGCCGAACCAGTCGTCGGGGGGCAGGAGTTCGTCGGTACGGGCGAACACCGCGCCCGCGTGGAGATGGACGTAGTCGAGCGGGGCGGCGCGCAGCACCTGGCAGTGGTGGGCCACCAGGGCGTCGAGCAGCCGGTGGTAGGGCAGGTCGGGGCCCCGGTGCCCGAAGACGATCAGGCCGCGTCCGCCGGGGCGCATCCGCTCCAGTACGGCGAGGACGGCGGACTCGGTGCCGTGCAGCCGGGCATCGGGGCCGTAGGAGACGAGCACCAGCTCCCCCTCCCCGACCGCCTGCGCACCACGCCGCAGGGTGACGCCGTCGGGAAGATGGAGATAGGGCTCCAGATCGAGGGCACCGGGGGTGGCGTCCACGACGCTGGTGACGCCGTCGAGATGGGGGCGGAGCAGATCGGTCAGACGCATCGGCTGGTCCTCATACGCTCGGTCGCGCGCGGCGGCGGGTGCGGCGGGTGCTTCGGGGGGTGGGGAGTTCGCCGGGGGTGGTGAAGGCGGGGTGGGGACCCCGCCGGGGCACGGCGAAGGCGGGGCCACGCGCCCGCCGGGAGGGGGCGGAAACCCGGCCGCACGCCCACCTGGGCGGGGTTGGGGCGGGGTGGCGTCGCCGCCGGGCAGCAGTGAGGGTGCGAGAGCGAACCCGCCAGCGCGCGGTGCGGGCGCGGGCGCGAACCCAGCGGGGGACGGTGGCCGTGAGGCCGCACGCCCACCAAGGCGGGGTAGGCGCGAGGCAGCTCGCCCGCCGGGCAGCAGCGCGGGCGAGAGAGCGAACCCGCCGGGGCGCGGTTCGG